>QHWQ01000312.1:32591-38753 GCA_003222635.1 Acidobacteriota bacterium
CATCGACGAGAGCCGCGCGGCGCTGGCCAGCGAGCCGGCGAGCGCGCTGGCGCAGGACAGCCTGCTGGACGCGCTCGATACGAAGGTCGCGCTGCTGCAGGACACCGTCGCGCTGACATCTGAGGACATCAACCAATGATTCGAGCTCCCCGACTCCTCCCCACCGTGGTGCTCGCGCTCGTGGCGAGCGCCGGCCCCGCCGCGGGACAAAGCCCCTCGGCTTCGATCGGGGCAGGCGAAGTGACCGATCGCTTCTCGAAGACGACGCGTCTGGAAGCGAACGGCACATTCGATCTGACCAACGTCACCGGCAATGTCGTCGTGACCGGCGGCGCCGGGCGGGACGTCGTCATCGAGGCGATCAAGCGCGTGCAGCGGCCGAACCCGAACGCCGCGCGCAACCTGCTGCAGATGATCGACATCCAGGTCACCGAACAGGCGAACCGCATCGAGGTGCGCACGGTCGTTCCGCGCCCGCGCAACTTTCCCGGCTCGGTGGACTACACGATCACCGTGCCACAGGATGCGGGCGTGACGCTGCGCACGGTGTCGGGCAATATCCGCGCAGCCAACGTGAGGGGCGAGCTGTTCAAGAGCGTCTCCGGCGACATCGAATACAACGATGGCGCCGCCGGCGACGTGGTCACGGCGTCAACCGTCAGCGGCAACGTCACCGTGCGTGGCCTCAAGGGGCGGACGGCGCAGCTCGGGACGGTGACCGGCAATGTGCGCATCGAGGATCTGCAGGCGGACCGCCTTGCCGTCAGGGCCGTCAACGGCAACATCGACTATGCGGGCGATGTCGCACGCAGCGGCCGGTACGAATTCATCACGCATTCCGGCGACATCCATCTGATGCTGTCGGGCGCGACCGGTTTCGAGATCCAGGCGAACAGCTTCAGCGGCAACGTGCGCTCCGACTTCCCGATCAACCGCAGCGCCGACGCCGAGGGGCGCCGCGCGTCCGTCACGCCGCGCGGCATTCGAGGCGCGGTCGGCGACGCGAGCGCCATGCTCGTGCTGCGCGCCTTCAGCGGCAACATCACGATTGCACGACGGTAAATGAAACCAGGTTTCGCTCCGTAATCCGCGCGAAACCTGGTTTCTTATCTGCTAATATCTCCCCTTGGCGAACCCAGCGCCGGTACTGTCCGAAGTTGAAAAGTGGAAAAGTGGAAAAGTGGAAAAGTGAACTTTTCAACTTTCAAGTTTTCAACTTTTCCAGTTAGAGAGGAGCCTCATGCTGCGTAACACGCACATTCTGTGGGCCGGTCTTGCGGCACTCATCCTGGCGTTCGCCGTCTCGTGCGGCAGCAACAACTCGCCGACGACGCCGTCGCCGAGCCCGGCGCCCGCACCTGCGCCGGCTCCGGCTCCGGCACCCGCTCCGGCTCCCGCGCCGGCACCCGCGCCTGCGCCGGCGCCCGCGCCAGCACCGGCGCCGCCGCCCGAGCCCGCCGCCCTTTCGGCCTTCACCATTTCGCCGTCGAGGGTGCAGTCGCAGGGCAATGCGACGGGGACGATTACGTTAACGACCGGCGCGCCCTCGGGCGGCGCGACGATCCAGCTGTCGACGTCGAACAGCGACGTCGCGCGCCCCGACGTCAGCTCGATCACCATCCCCTCGGGTTCGACGACGGGAACATTCAACATTGGAGCGACGACGGTCGCCGAATCGCAGGATGTGCAGATCACCGCGCGGTATCTGAACGTGGCGATCAATCAGATCATCCGCGTGACGATCTCGCCGCCGATCGCCCGGTTCACGGTCACGGGCGCGGCGAGGGGCGCCGACAAGTGCGTGATCCTCGACGACCAGGCGACCCTCGATTGCTCGTATGACGCGAGCGCGTCTGGCGGCTTCCCGCGCTTCTACAACTGGACCTTTACGATCGGCGGGGCGAACAACCGCAATACCACCACGGACAAGACCGGTGACTTCGACATCTCGGACAAGTGCGACTTCTTCAAGGGACGGAGCACCAACGACGACAACGGCGACAAGTACCTGAACATGGACATCCGTCTGGTGATCGAAGACAAGGAAGGTACGTCGAGCTCGCCGACGGTGCATAACGTGAGGGTCTACGTCAACGGCAGGTGCGGGTACTAGTTGGTTAGTGGTTGGTGGTTAATGGTTAGTGGTAGACCTGCTACCAACCACCAACTACCAACTACCAACTACCCGACGGCCATCAAGTCGAACTGTTCGTGGTGAAGCTGGACATCCGGCTTCACCGCGATCTCCCGTCCAATCGACTGCTTCAGCTCCTTGAACACCGCGCGCTCTTCGTCCTTGAGCGCGCGCGCGATGTCGGGGTTCACGCGCAGCACCAGGCTCTGGCCGTTCAGATCCGCGCTGATCTTCTTCACTTCCGAGAGAATCTCGTAGCAGATCGTCGACCGTGACTTGATCACGGCGCTGCCGAGGCAGTACGGGCACGGTTCGGTGAGGACGCGCTCGAGGCTTTGCTTGACGCGCTTGCGGGTGATGATGACGAGGCCGAAGTCCGACACCTGCAGCGCCTTCGACGGCGAGCGATCTTTGCGCAGCTCCTGCTCCACCGCCTGGAAGACCTTCAGCCGGTTCTTCTTCTCCTCCATGTCGATGAAGTCGAGGACGATGATGCCGCCGAGATCGCGCAGGCGGATCTGGCGGACGATTTCCTTCACGGCTTCCAGATTCGTTTTCAGAATCGTGTCTTCGAGACGGCCGGCGGTCTTCTTGCCGACGTAGCGTCCGGTGTTGACGTCGATGGCGACGAGCGCCTCGGTCTGATTGATCACGATCGAGCCGCCCGACTTCAGCCACACCTTGCTGCGCAGCGCGCGATCGATCTCCGCCTGGACGCCGTACTCCTCGAAGATGGGGTACTCCTTGTTGTAGAGCTTCACCTTCGGCGCCAGCGACGGCATGATGCGCTCGATCAGCTCGAAGACGCGGCGGTATTCCTGCTCGTTGTCGATGCGGATCGCCGAGTACTCCTCCGTCAGCAGGTCGCGCAGCAGCTTGGCGACGAGGCTCGCCTCGCGGTAGACGACGGCGGGGGCTCGAGACGACTCGGACTTCTGGCGGATCTCCGTCCACACCTTGTGGAAGTAGCTCAAGTCCGAGACGATGTCTTCCTTCGGACGGCTGGCCGCCGCCGTGCGGATGATGACGCCGCCGGTGAAGCCGTTCTGCTCGCGGAACTCGCGGACGATGCCGCGCAGGCGGGAGCGCTCTTCACGCGAATCGATTTTGCGGGAGACGCCGACGTGATCGACCGTCGGCATGAAGACCAGGAAGCGCCCCGGCATGGTCGCGTGCGAAGTGAGGCGCGCGCCTTTGGTCCCGAGCGGCTCCTTGGCCACCTGGACGATGATCTCCTGCCCTTCTTTCAGGAGCTCTTCGATTTTCGGCTCGGGTCCTTTGTCGCGCTCGCGATCGCGACGACCACCCTGGCGCACGGACGCGCCATTGCCGCCCGGCGCGGACACATCCTCGTCGGTTTCCAGGCGGTCGAATTCCTCGAAGGTGGCGATGACGTCCGACACATAGAGGAAACCGTCGCGTTCGAGACCGAGGTCAACGAACGCCGACTGCATGCCGGGAAGGACTTTCGAGACCCGGCCTTTGTAGAGATTGCCAACGACGCCACGCTGATGCTCGCGTTCGATGAAGATCTCGGCAACCTGATCGTCCTCGAGGATCGCGACCCGTGTTTCGTGGGCGCTCGAGGAGATGATCATCTCCTTGATGGACATGCCCGAAGCTCCAAGCGAACCGGGCGGCGCGCGCCGGACGGACCACGACTGTGCGCGCCAGCAGGCACGTCAGCAGCATCCAGATCAGCGCGAGCATCACCACGGTTCTAATTCGTAAATCGCCGCATCCGCACGTTGAGAATCAGGCCGAACGCCGCCAGCGAAGCAATCATGGAGGAGCCGCCGTAGCTCATGAGCGGAAGCGTCAGTCCCTTGACCGGCGCCAGGCCGGCCGACATCGTCACGTTGTAAATCACCTGGAACGTGAAGCTGGCCAGCACTCCCAGCACCAGGTACGCGCCGAGGCGATCTTTGGCGAGCCGCGACGCCTCGAGCGCGCGAAGTATCACGAAGAGGTACAGCCCGAGCGTGACGAGCACGCCCGCAAAACCCTGCTCCTCGGCCAGGACCGAGAAGATGAAATCATTGTGTGCAACCGGCAGGAAACGCAACTGGCCCTGCGTCCCCTTGGTAAATCCTTTGCCCCACAGGCCGCCGGACCCGACGGTGATCCGGGCCTGAATCTGCTGATACCCCGCGCCTTTGGCGTCCTGCGAGGGGTCGAGAAACGTCGAGATGCGCTCTTTCTGATAGTCCTTGAGCGCGAATTTCCAGGCGACCGGCGCGACCAGCACCCCGACGAGCGCGAGGATGCCGATGATGCGCATCGGCATCCCGGCGACGTACGCGATGGCGAAGCCGACCGGGATCAGCGTAACCGCGGTGCCGAGGTCCGGCTGCCGCGCGACGAGAATGAGCGGGACCGCGGTGAGCGCGCCCGCGATGGCGAGGTCCTCGCGCGTGATCGCGCCGCGGCGGCTTTCGCCGAAGAACTTCGCGAGCACGAGCGCCAGCGCCGCCTTGGCAAACTCGGACGGCTGCAGGTTGACCACGCCCAGGTCGATCCATCGGCGCGAGCCGCCGCGCACCGCGCCGAAGAACAGCGTGTACATCAGGAGGAGGAGCACCGCGAGGTAGATCCAGTGCGATTTGTCCGCCAGCGACCGGTAATCGATGGTCAGGCAGACGCCCATGGCAAAGAGCCCGAGGATGATGCCGTAGATCTGCGTGTAGTAGATCTTCGTGAAGCCGCCCGTCGCGCTGAAGATCTGCGCCAGCCCGATGGCGCAGAGCGCGAGGATGCCGGCGAGCATCGCCCAGTCGATGTGATAGTAGAGCCTTCGTTCCAGCATGTCAGTGCGTCGCGTTCACGGGTTCGTCGGTTTCGGGTTCGACGCCAGGCATGCGGCCGGGGCCGTACGGATCGGAGAAGTCGAACTGCATATCCTGCGGCGTGGGCGGCGGCGGCAGCGGTTTGCCGAGCTTCTTCCGCGCCGCCGCGACGCGCCCCGCGTTCGAGATCACCTGCGAGGTCCCTGTCTTCCCGGCAACCTCGAAGCCCACCACGCGCGCGCGGTTCCCGGTGCCTCCGCCGTTGACGACGCCCCACATCCCGTCGCGAACCGCCTGCAGTTTCTCCGGATCCAGCTCCGCCTTCGACTGGGGGGGAGGCGCAGGCACCGGCTTCCACCCGCTGCCTTCATCGACGGCTTTCAGCAGGTGCGGCGTCACGCGCGTGCCGCCGTTGGCCATCGTCGCCGCGTAGACCGCCATGGAGATCGGCGTGACGGAGACCTGCCCCTGGCCGATGCCGACCGAAATCGTCTCGCCCGCGTACCACTTCTCGTGCATCTTCTCGCGCTTCCACTCGGTGGACGGCACGAGGCCGGTGACTTCGTTCGGCAGATCGATGCCGCTCTTGACGCCGAGGCCGAGCGCGGTCGCCCACTTGTTGATCTTGTCGATGCCGAGGAGATTGGCGACCGTGTAGAAGTACACGTCGCACGACTGCTCGATGGCGTGGCGCAGATCGGTGGTGCCGTGGCCGCCTTTCAGCCAGCACTTGAAGTTGCGGCCGTAGAAGTTCGCGGAGCCGGCGCAGTGCACCTTGAAGTCGGGGGTGATGATGCCCTCCTGCAGGCCCGCGAGCGCCACCGCCATCTTGAACGTGGATCCAGGCGAATACCGCCCCTGCAGCGCGCGATCGTTGAGCGGGCGCTGGTCGTCGGTCGTCAGCGACGCCCAGGTCGCGCGATCGATGCCGGCGGCAAACGCGTTCGGATCGAAGGCAGGCTCGCTCGCGTACGCCAGCACTTCACCGGTCTTCGGATCGAGCACGATCGCGGCGCCCGCGTTGGTCAGACGCGCCGCGCGCGCCGCCTTGAATCCGTCGTCGACCGCCTTCTGCATGTCGTAATCGATCGTCAACTGCAGGCGCTTGCCTTCGGTCGGCTCCACTTCCTGCAGCGTGCGGATTTCACGGCCGAGGCTGTTGACGACAACCACCTTCGCGCCGTCCTCGCCCATCAGCAGCGGGTTGTAGATCTTCTCGATGCCCGCCTGTCCGACGAGATC
>QHWQ01000203.1 GCA_003222635.1 Acidobacteriota bacterium
CCGGCCGACAGCATCGCCGGGAGGCTGGCGCGTGCCGATATTCGCCGTCCACTCACGCGCGGACCAGACGGTGCCGATCGGTCCAGTCGAGCAGCGGATTGCGGTGTTGAAGCAGCGTGGTGTCAACGCGCAGATGGTCGTCGTCAACGGCATCCAGCACTACGAGACCTACCGGTTCGTTGATGCCTTGCGCCAGGCCGTGCCATGGGTGAAGGAGATTTGGAAGGCCAAATGAAACCACGAAGGACGCGAAGTTCACGAAGTCTTCTTGTTGTGTCGGCCATCTTCGCGCTCGCCATGTCGACGCTGGCCGCGCAGCAGGCGGTGCAATCGTGGGATGCGAAGTTCCGCGCCATCCCCGATGCGGGCAACATCGGCGAATACATCAAGCGGATGAGCGCGCGGCCGCATCACCTCGGTTCGCCCTACGACAAGGACAACGCGGAATGGATCCTCGCGAAGTTCGAGCAGTGGGGGTGGGACGCGCGCATCGAGACGTTCGACGCGCTGTTCCCGACGCCGAAGGAACGCGTGGTCGAGATGATCGCGCCGGCGCCATTCACGCTGAAGCTCGAGGAGCCGGTGGTATCCGTCGATCCGACGTCAGGTCAGAAGACGGAACAGCTCCCGTCCTTCAATGCGTACTCGGTTGATGGCGACGTCACCGGGCCGATCGTCTACGTGAACTACGGGCGGCCGCAGGACTACGAGGATCTCGAACGCCGCGGCATCTCGGTGCGGGGGGCGATCGTCATCGCGCGCTACGGCAACTCGTGGCGCGGCATCAAGCCGAAGGTCGCGGCGGAGCATGGCGCCGTCGGCTGCCTCATCTACTCGGATCCGATGGATGACGGTTACTTCAACGACGACATCTTTCCGGAGGGTCCAACACGCAACGGCACGGGCGTGCAGCGCGGCAGCGTCATGGACATGCCGACCTATCCGGGCGATCCGCTGACGCCGAACGTCGGCGCGACCGCCGATGCGAAGCGGCTCGACATCAAGGACGTCGCGACGCTGACGAAGATTCCGGTGCTGCCGATCTCGTACACGGATGCGCAGCCGCTGCTTGCCGCGCTCAAAGGCCCGGTCGTTCCCGAGTCGTGGCGCGGCTCGCTGCCGATCACGTATCACTTCGGTCCGGGGCCAACGCGCGTCCACATGAAGGTCTCGTTCAACTGGAACCGCGCGCCAATCTACGACGTCATCGCGCGGATGCAGGGCTCGACCTATCCGGACGAGTGGGTGATTCGCGGCAACCACCACGATGCGTGGGTGAACGGCGCGCAGGATCCGGGCTCCGGGATGTCCGCCGTGCTCGAGGAGGCGCGCGCGCTCGGCGAGCTCGCCAGGCAGGGATGGCGGCCGAAGCGCACGGTCATCTACGCCGCCTGGGACGGGGAAGAGCAGGGGCTGCTCGGCTCGACCGAGTGGGTCGAGGCGCACGACAAGGATCTGCGCGAGCATGCCGTCGCCTATCTGAACTCCGACGGAACGGGGCGCGGCTTCTTCAACCCGTCGGGCTCGCACGCGCTCGAGAACCTGGTCAACGACGTCGCGCGCGACGTCGAGGATCCGGAAACGAAGCTGACGGTCTGGAAGCGGCAGCAGGCGAGGAGGATCGCGAACGGCACGCGCGAGGAGAAGAACGACGCGCGCACGCGCGCCGACCTGCGCATCGCGGCGCTCGGATCCGGATCGGACTATTCGTCCTTCCTGCAGCACGCGGGCGTGCCGTCGCTCGACCTCCGCTTCGGCGGCTTCGACAGCAGCGACGGCATCTACCATTCGGTCTACGACGATTACTACTACTACACGAAGTTCCTCGACACCGACTTCGCCTACGGGCGCGCGCTGGCGCAGGTCGCGGGCTCGACGATCATCCGTCTGGCGGACGCGGATGTGCTGCCGTTCGAGTACGCGGATCAGGCCGACACCGTGCAGACCTACGTGAAGGAGCTGCAGGCGCTGCTCAAGACGCAGCAGGACGACATGCGCGAGCGGAACCGGGAGATCGACGAGGGCGTGTTCGCCGCCATCAACGATCCGAGACGTCCGCTGCAGGTGCCGAAGAAGGAGACCGTCGCGCCCGCGCTGAACTTCGCGCCGCTCGAGAACGCCGCCGAGGCGCTGACGCAGGCGGCCGCGCGCTATCGCAAGGCGGCGGACACGGCGCGTCCGAAGCTTGCGTCGAACAGCGCCGCGGTTCGCGCGATCAACGCAAAGCTGCTCCAGGCCGAGCGTCAGCTCACCGACGACGCGGGCCTACCGAAGCGGCCATGGTACCGGCACATGCTGTATGCGCCCGGCTTCTATACGGGGTACGCCGTCAAGACGATGCCGGGCGTGCGCGAGGCAATTGAGCAGAAGGAGTACGCGGCGGCGGAAACGGAGATCGTGCGGGTGGCCAAGGCGCTGGAGCGCGAGGCCGCGCTCCTCGATTCGATTAGTTCGTCGCTACAACCGTAGTGCGGGCCGGGTCTTTTTGGACCCGGCAGTTCAGAAACTTCGACGACTTCAGCCACGCGGCATTGGGATAATACGAGAAGATCACGCCGCCGCCGCGGACGGTGTCGATGACCTTGTGCGCGATGGCTTCGCTGAGCGCGGGGCATCCCCAGCTGCGCCCGATCCGCCCGTTCGCCTTCGCGACGTCCGCGTTCACGTACGCCGCGCCGTGGATCACGATGGCGCGATCGCGCGCGTTGCCGTTGAAGCCGGGCTCCAGACCATCCAGCCGCAGCGAGTAGCCGTTGTGCCCGACGTAGGCGTCGGCCGTGCGAAAGAGGCCGATGCTCGATTCGCGGCTCTCCGCCGCATCCGAGAAGTGGACCGCCATGTTGTCGCCGGTGTTACGGCCGTGCGCGACGAGTTCATTGAAGAGGATCTTGCCGGTGTGCCGATCGAACACCCACAGCCGCGGCGTCGTCGACGGCAGCGAGTAGTCGATCAGCGTCAGCGTCGGCGGCGCCTGCAGATCGCCGGATGCGACGCCGCACGCAATCGCCTTCAGCGCCAGGTTGAGCACCTCGGGGTTCGGACCCTTCGGCTGAGGCGCGGCCTCGCCCGTCGCGGCAGCGAAACTGACGAGCATCGAGAGCACAGCGGTCACAAGAATCTTGCGCATCGGCTGTTCAAACACCTCAGGAATTGTTCGAGCGGTTCATCATAGTACGGCCCACATGACCGCTCTTCAAGCACAGCGGCCGGTGACGAAGTCAAGGCATTTGCATTGCTGCATTACTGCGCAGATCGCCACGTCCCGGAAATCTCCTATGAAATATGTCATCGTGCTCGCCCTCGCCTCAGCTGCCCTGAGCTGGTCCGTATCGCCCGCGGCTGCCCAGGTCATTTCGACTGTGGCAGGAACACGTCCGGTCGCGTTTCATCTCATGGGTGGTTTCGGCGAGACGCGATTTCAATTCGTCCAGGACATCAAGGATGAGGAAGCCGGCGTCGGCGGCACGGTGACTGGCGGCGATCGCGGCTACATCGGCGCCGCGGATCTCGCGTTCCGGACCGGCGCCAACGCCAGTCTCGGCTTCGGCGGCTGGATGACCAAGTTACGGGATCTCGTCATCACGGAACCGAGCCGGCCGGGCTTCCTGGCGCTGACAGACACGCAGACCTTCAGCCTGGCGTCGGTGTACGGAAATCTCTTCTACAAGCACGTTGGCGTGCAGGCGGGGGTTGTTCCGATCCGCAGCGAGGAAACGCTCGTCGTCAGCGGCGGCCGTACGGTGTCGGCGCCGCAACGTCAGACCGACATGGATGCATTCGGCGTGGCGCGCTTCCGGTCGGCGACTTTCGGCGCGGGCCTCTATCGTTACGGGTCGCGCGCCGCGAGCGCCGAGTTCAACGTCCCGGCCTCGCCCAGCGCCATCGCTGCGACGGCGTTCGCCAATGGCTCGATTGGTGTGGGCGCCGGTTTGTCTATCGACGCTTCCTTCTGGTACACCGCGAAGGACAAGAACTACAACACGGCGACGCCGGGCAACGGCAGCCGGACGCGTTTCCTCGTCGGCCTCGGCTACGGCCGCTGAGCGCGCGCCATCGCCACGAACGACGGTGGATTTCTTCGCCGCGAAAGACGATCTTCGGGCGATAATCGCTGCGGCCGCCTTATCGTGCACGACGCGCGGAGGCTGAAGGAGACGACATGGCGAAGAAGACGGCGAGGAAAGCGGCAAAGGGATCGAAGAAGAAGACTGGTGGACGCAAGCGGACGGCGAACGCGGCCTTCATGCGGCCCGTCAACCCGGACGCGACCGTCGCGGAAGTCGTCGGCTCCAAGCCGATTCCACGCACCGAGGTCACCAAGCGGCTCTGGGCCTATATCAAGAAGAACGGACTGCAGGACAAGAAGAACAGGCGGATGATCAACGCCGACGACAAGTTGAAGGCGGTGTTCGGCGGCAAGGCGTCGGTCAACATGTTCGAGATGACGAAGCTGGTGAACAAGCACTTGAACTAGCAGCGCCCAGACGCGCCCGCCGCGTCAAAAGCGGACGCCGAGTCCAAGCGTGATCGCATTGCTGCCGAGGGCTTTGGAGGTGAGGAAGTCAGCGGCAGCAATCTGCGAGTAGCGATACTGCCCGTCTGCAATCCAGCGCGGCCCGAGCGCGAGCTGCAGACCGCCGCCTACCGTGATGATCCGTGTCATGCCCGACGACGGCGGCGTGAAGTAGCCGGCTTTCGTGAGAGCGGCCGTCACGTCCGAGCCGACGGTCGGCGTCGCCTGACCGGGAATCGTCCCCCTGTTGTACGTAAACTTCAACGACGGATCGAGACGCGCGACGCCGACTCCACCAAGCGCGTACGGCGTCCACAAACCCAGCGTCGGGCCGGTAACGCCGACGCCGCCGACTCCAGACCACACCGCGAGACTTCCGCCTCCCGTGAGGTTCACCCCGTGATTGGTATTCACCGTTGTCACCGTGTTGAGAAGGATCGGCTGCACACCATTCTGCAGGTTCCGCAGCCAGCCGCCTTCGCCGAAGACGAGCAGGTGCCCACGAATCCGGAGACCAAAATCGATCTCGACGTCCGCGCTTGCCTGTGTGCCCGCCGTGCTGAATCCGTCGATGTTCGAGAAAAACGCGAGTCCGGCCGTGCCCGTGAAATATCCCCGCGTGTGGACCTCCTGCGGCGCACTCGGTGTCTGCTGCGCCAGCGCCGGCGAGACGGACGCGAGTGCGAGGACGATGACGGACGAAAAGATTTTCATGAAGTCTCCGTGTGCAGAGCCGTGCCGCTCAACGCTCAATAGACGCCGCACGATGTGCATTGGCCGTGGTGCGGCCGATATCGCCCGGCCGCTTCGCCGGAGCGTGCGTCCAAAGCGAGTATGATCGATCAGTTGGCCCTTGGAATTCTCGAATGCTCATGAGACGGTCGCTCTCGATTCTGCTCCTGCTGCTTGCTGGGTGCGGCGGCAATACCACCACGGCGCCAACCACATCGACTGACACCGGCTCGACGACCACCGTGTCAGCGCCAACGACCTCTGAGGTGTGGACGAGCGTGCTGCCGGTCGGCGGCTTCAAATTCTATTCGTTCGCGGTCGCCGTCAACGGGACTGTGAACATCACGCTGACGCAAGCGCGCGGTCAATTTGTCCCCTCGACCGTACAGCTCGCGATCGGCGTCGGTCAGCCATCGGGTACCGACTGCACGACGACGCAGACGGTGACCGCCGCTGCCGGTGCCACTCCGCAGGTCACGACGACCCTGGGGCCCGGGACCTACTGCGCGCGCGTCGCGGACATCGGCAATCTGTTCGCCCCCGCCACTTTCGTCGTCCAAATCGACCATCCGTGATGCGAGTATTCGCGGCTCTGTTGTGTGCCGTCGCGGTGACGGCTGCGGCGTGCGGCAATGGTTCGACCGCGACCGCGCCGTCCAGCACGACGCCGACCGTCAAGACCGAGCGTTTCGACGCGATTCTTCTCCCGCGTACGTCGGCGTTCTTCTCGTTTCAGGTCGGAGGCACCGGCTCGGTCAGTATCAATCTTGCCAGCCTGTCGGCGCTCGCGCGGCCTGGCGCGGTGCCGGTCGTGATGGAGATCGGGTACGGCGTGCCTGCGGGAGAAGGTTGCAGCATTCAGAATTCGGTTCAGACGACGCCCGGTCTGACGTCGCAGCTCACCGGCACCTTGGCGGCTGGCATCTACTGCGCGAATATCGCCGACATCGGCAACCTGATCGAGTCGGTGAACTTCTCGATGCGG
>QHWQ01000204.1 GCA_003222635.1 Acidobacteriota bacterium
ACCGATGACCGAAACGCACTGGCGGACCCTCCGCATCGCGACCTACAACATTCATCGCTGCCGCGGCCTCGACGGACGCACCATTCCCGCGCGCGTCGCCGAGGTCATCCGCTCGATTGAGCCCGACGTCATCGCGCTGCAGGAGGTCATCGGCGCCGGACCGAATTCGCCGGGTCATGCCGAGGAGCTCGGCGCGCTGCTCGGCATGGGCTGGGTGATGGCGCCGACGCGGCACCTGCGCGGCGCGCTCTTCGGCAACGTCGTCCTGAGCCGCCATCCCGTTACGCATCACGCCCAGTACGACCTCTCCTGGAAGACGTGCGAGCCGCGCTGCTGCCAGCGCGTGGACATCGCTTTCGGCGACGACGCGCTCCACCTCTACAATGTGCATCTGGGAACGGCGTTTCTCGAGCGGCGGTATCAGGCGGGGCGTTTGAGCGCGATCGTGCAGGATCGCCGCATCAACGAGCCGAAGGTCGTGCTCGGAGATTTCAACGAGTGGATGAAAGGCCTGGCGACGTCGATGCTGAGCGAGAAGCTGCACAGCATCGATTTGCGCGGGCACCTACGGCGCCGCCGCACGTATCCGGGTATTCTGCCGGTCTTGCATCTCGATCACATCTACTACGACGGGACCGTGCACGTGGTGAAGGTGGACCTGCCGCGCACACGCCTGTCGCTGATGGCGTCGGACCACCTGCCGCTGGTCGCTGATTTGAGGGTCAAGTTCCAGTAGGCGACGGGCCGACGGGCTGATCAGCCCTCTTCTTCGTATTCTTCTTCTTCGATCGGCAGGAACCGCGTCGGCGGACGGAGCGCTTCGCGGTAGTCGTAGACGGGCAGATCGCGCACGTGCAGCGGGATCGCGCAGCCGAGACCCTTCTCCTCGACGACGACAGCCACCGGGCTCCCCTCCACGCCCTCGCGGAACGCGAGCCTGCAGCCGCAAGCGAGTCGGGCGTGCGTGAACCCCTTCAGCATGTGCGAATCATATCAGATCAAAGCAGCGCTTTGATTTCCTGCTCGAATTGTTCTTTCGATGCGATTCCGGAATGCTTCTTCGCAATCCTGCCGTCCCGGTCGATGAAGACGGTGACCGGAATGCCCCACAGCGGCCCGAACGCGTCCTGCACGTCGTCGCGTCCCGCGCCGACGAGCACCGGGTAATTCATCTTCATCCGCGACGCGTACGGCTTCAGCTTGTCGACGGGATCGTCCACGGAGATGCCGAGGATGATGACGTCTTTGCCTTCCTTGCCGTACTGCGTGTTGAGCTCGACCAGCGAAGGAATCTCCGCGCGGCACGGTCCGCACCACGTCGCCCAGAAATTCAGCACGATCGGCTTGCCCTTGAACGAGGCGAGCTTCACGTCGACGCCGTTCATGTCCTTCAGCGTGAAGGTGAGCGGCGCGGCCTTGCCCGCGGCCTTCGCGTCGGCCGCCGCATCTTCTTCCGCGCTGTTCGGCGAGCCGGCGAGAGTGCCCTTCTTCACATCTCCCTTGTCTCCGGGAGGCGCCGCCGGGTTGTCCGCGCCCGGCGCGAGCATGACGATGAGGATGGCGATGGCGACGGCCGCCATCGCGATGAACACCGCAACCCTGCTCGGTTTCCGCTCCGGGAGCTCCGGTTCAAGACCCGGATCCGGCGTCGCGTCGCTGGCGGTGAGCTGTTCGTCCATCTGTGACCTCAATCTTACGTCTAGTGCGCCTCGGCCGCGACATATTGCGCCGCGCTCGCCACCGGCGCCTCGTCGGCTGGAGTAATCAGGACAAACGTGTTTCCGCCGCGCGACCAGATGCGCGTGTGATGGCCAAAGGCGGTCAGCTCGGCGGGAGGCCGTGACTCGCCCTCGAGGACGAACAACGAAATATCGTGACCGTTGGCCTCGTACATCAGATGCGGCACGCGGCCGTCGGCATAGAGGCAGGTCCGCGCATTGAGCAGCGCCACTGCTTGACCGCCGCGTCCCGCGGTGCCGCCGTTCGATGAGGCGGGCACGTGCACGTCGAGGCCGAATCGATCGCGCAGTATCTGCTCCGCCTGCGCCGCGTCCATCGTCTTGCCCTCGTCGGGGCGGAACAGCCGGAAGCATTTCACGTGATCGGCGGTGAGTTGTGCGGCAAGGAGGGCGTCGGACTGGCGGGTGACCACGGAGAGGAGCGCGCCGAAGACGATGATGATGGCGGCGGCAACGGCGAAGCGCATCGACGGTCGCGACCACCAACGCGTCGCGGTCGTCTGTGTGTTCCCGCTCCGGCCCGCGGCCTGGCATCGGGAGCGCAGGCCCGGCGGCAGCGGCTCGGCGCCGCGCAGCCGATCGGCGCAGGCGCGCAGCAGCTGCCGCGCGCCACATTCCTTGCCGGCGATGACGCGGCACGGCGGGCACGCATCGAGGTGGCGCTGTACTTCGGCGCGCTGCGTGTCCGCCAGCGTGCCGTCCGCGTACTGCGCCAGCATGTCGCAGATGCGACGACAGTTTGGTTTCATCGCCGGCCTCCCGCTTCCGCCGGCACCGGCACGATAGCCGCAGTGGACGCCGAGAGCTTCTCGAAGAGCATCCGTCGTCCTCTCGAAATGCGCGACATCACGGTTCCAATCGGCACGTTCAACATCTCCGCGATCTCGGCATACGTGAATTCCTCGACGTCGCGCAGCCAGACCGCCTGGCGGAACGCGTCGGGCAGCTCGTCGAGCGCCGCCTGCAGGTCCGCGTCGAGCGTGCTCCGCATCAGGATGCGTTCGGGCGTGTCGGCCGGCTCGCCGGCGGGACCCGCGGCCGCCAGCTCCACCTGCTCGCTATCCACCTCGACGGTGTCGCGGCTCGCGTCGCGCCGCCTGTTCCTCCACGTGTTGTGGAGGATTGTATAGAGCCAGGCGCGGAGATTGGTGCCGCGCGAGAACTGGTTCGAGTGCCGGAAGGCCTTGACGAACGTATCCTGCACGAGGTCCTCCGCGTCGGCGCGGTTCCGCGTCAGCCGCATCGCCGTGGCAAACAGCGGCTCGAGAAACTGAAGCGCCTCAGCGGAAAAGTCTTCCGCGTCCGAGGGGGCTGGCGATCTCCGAAACATCAGCCTTGCGGGCCCATAGAGTTAACCCACGCTGGCCCTGTTTTATTCCTGTTTCAGTGTACGCCGCCTGGGGAGGACACGTGACGAAATCCCGGCGTGTCGGAGGCGATTCGCCGTCATTTTTCGAAAGAACTCGTCGGTACGTGGATTGCTGCCGCGCGGACCAATCGAATCGCGCTTTGCGATAACATGCCCACCGTGCCTAGTCCTGCGAGGAGATATCACATGAGGGCAGCGCTGGCAGCCGTCGCCGCGGCCATCGTCTTCGCGCCGCTTCAGGCGATCGCGCAGACGCCGATGGTTCCCTACTTCGGGAAGAACCAGATCCGTTACACGAACTTCCGGTGGAACATCTACACCACCGACCATTTCGAGATCTATTTCTATCCCGAGGAAGAACAACATCTCGAACGCATCGCGGGCTACGCGGAGAGCGCGTACCAGCATGTCAGCTCCGACCTGAAGCACGACCTCGCCTTCAAGGTGCCGCTCATCATCTTCAAGACGAGCAGCGAGTTCCAGCAGGAGAACGTGATCCCCGGCGCCGCGGTCGAAGGCGTGGCCGCGTTCGCAGAGCCGGAGCGCGATCGGATGCTGCTGCCGCTCGACGAGCCGCCCGATCTGCTCTACCGGACGATCACGCACGAGCTCACGCACATCTTCCAGTTCGACATCATCCCGACGTCGCTCATCCGCCGCAACCTGCCGCTCTGGCTGAATGAAGGCGGCGCCGACTACGAGGCGGGCTACTGGGATCCGCTCGACATCATGACGGTGCGCGACGCCGCGGTCGCCGACATCGTACCGAAGATGAGCGAGATGGAAGGCTACGGCGGCTTCAACAACCCGCGCCTGATCTACAACCTTGGCCACGCGTGCTACGAGAGGAGCGCTTCAAGCCGTTCCGCGACAAGGAGCGCCCCGCCGATTACGGCCGCAACCTCGCGCCGAATCCGGAGAAGACGTCGTTCATCCAGGCGATTTCCGCGGAGCCGTCGCCGTCAGGCGATCTGATCGCGATCGCCAGCGGCAACCGCAAGGACGGCGAGCTCGACATCATCCTCGTCTCCTCGAAGGACGGCGCCGTCATCCGCAATCTCACCAACGGATTCGATTCAAGCCGTGGGTGGGAATACCTCTCGCCCCCCGGCGGCCGCTTCAACCGCGTGCCGTGGATGTCGTGGGATCCGACCGGCGATCGCCTCGCCTACTTCGTTCGCCGCGAGAAGACGCGCACGCTCATCATCGAGAACGTGCTGACGCGGAAGGTGGAGAACAAGATCGAAATCAAGACCGTGGACGACCCCGAGTCGCCCGATTTCTCGCCCGACGGCAAGAAGGTGGTGTTCGCGGGCCTGCAGGGCGCCATCGGCGATCTGTTCATCCTCGACCTCGAGACGCAGCAGGTCACCAACATCACGAAAGACAGCTTCGCCGACTCCGGGCCGACCTGGTCGCCCGACGGCAAGTTCATCGTCTACGTCGCGCGCGTCAGCGGCAACGAGAAGCTGTTCAAGATCGATCCAGCAACCGGCACCAAGACACAGCTGACGTTCGGCACGCATGACGATGCGGCGGCGCAGTTCGTCGATCAGGACACGCTGGTGTTCTCGTCGACGGCGACCGATCCGAACCAGCCGATCGATCCCGACGTCGCGCGCAACGGCAACATCTACAACATCTGGACGCTCAACCTGAAGAACGGCGAGCTGCGCCAGTACACCGATGCGGTCGGCGGCAACGTCTCGCCGATCGTGCTGCATCAGGGCGACAACAAGTCGCAGATCGCCTTCGTCAGCTATTACAAGGGCGACTACCAGCTGCACACGCTGGATCGGCGCGATCCCATCATCACCGCGTCCACGTCGGACTTCGGATCGCCCGGACCGATCATCGACTTCCAGGCGCCGCTGACGCACACGCTGATTGCGGCGAACAAGCGGAAGAAGGGGGCGTTCGAGAAGCTGTTCCTCGACGGGCGGCCGCCGGTCAACGTCGGCATCACGAGCGGCGGCAACGTGTTCGGCGGCTCCGCGGTGACCTTCAGCGACGTGCTGGGCGACAAGCAGTTCAACCTCTACGCGCAGTCGATCTCGCAGTACCGCACGCTGTCGTTCTCGTACATCAACCTGTCGCGCCGGTTCAATTACGCGGTCCAGGCGTACTCGCAGACGCTGTTCTTCTACGGGCAGCTGCAGAACGTCTTCTACGACCCGGTCTACAGCGGGTTCATCGATCGCAACCTGGCGCAGGCAACCAGCACCATCCAGGGCGGATCGGTGTTCGGCATCTATCCGTTGAACCGGTATCGCCGCGTCGAGTTGAGCGGCGGCCTGCTGCAGTACAGGCAGTCGTTCAACGACCCGACGCTGCAGGCGACGTCGGATCAGTACCAGCAGTCGGTGTTCGGCATGAACCTGTTCCAGAACGCGACCTTCATGCCGCTCGGTGTCTCGTTCGTCGAAGAGACGACCATCTTCCGCGAGTTCGGTCCGCTGTCGGGCCGGACGATGCGGTTGTCGTACGAAACGGCGCCGGGCTTCGCCGGACTGAAGTCGCGCCAGACGCTGGACGGCGACGTCCGCAAGTACGCGCGCATCGGCAGCACCGGGCTGCTCGCGATGCGGCTGCGTGGCTTGCGCAGCTGGGGCGACGTGCCCGATTTCATCTACTTCGGCGGCAACTCCGAGCTGCGCGGCTACGACTATCTGCAGTTCATCGGATCGCACACCGCCTTTGCCAACATGGAGCTGCGCTTCCCGTTCATCGAAGCGATGCTGACGCCGCTCGGTGTGCTCGGCGGCGTCCGTGGGGTCTTTTTCGCCGGCATGGGTGGCTCGTACTTCAGCGGACAACCCTCGTCCGCCGGGCAGTGCGGCACCAACTTCGCGAATGTGACGCCGCAGGGGACGGTCACCGGGTCGACGACACGCGTCGGATCGTTCACCTGGTTGAAGCGCGGCACGACGCTCGAGTGCCCGATTACCTACAGTCCGACGACGGGACTGCCGGAGCTCGGCAAGCCGGTGCCCGTCAGCGGCCTGCGCCTCGTCGATTCGCGCGCCTCGTACGGCGTGGGTCTCGAAACGTTCATGCTCGGCTTCCCCGTCCACTTCGACTGGGCGTGGCGGACGCTCCTGAACAGGGATTGGGAGGACGTGCTCTACGCCGCGGACGGCGGCAGCGCGAAGTTCAGGCGACCACGCTTCGCGCTCTGGATTGGATACGACTTCTAGTTCGTGGTTGGTAGTTGGTAGTTCGTAGGGCCGGCTTTCGGGTCGGCCCTTTTGGCGTACGCACGGAATAAAATCGCCCTGCCGCGGTATGAAGCAGACGATGGGTGCACGTGTCTGACCAGGCGACGTGGCAGACCTTCGAGGCCGAGGCGATGCCGCACGTGGATCGCCTCTTCCGGCTGGCCATGTGGCTCGAGCGCAACCGCGCCGAGGCGGAAGACCTCGTGCAGGAGACGCTCGCGCAGGCGCTGCAGTCGTTCCATCGCTACACCCCGGGGACGAACTGCCGCGCGTGGCTGATCACCATCCTGCAGCACGTCCGCGCCAACCGCCGCCGGGCGCTTGGGCGCGCGCCTGTCGACAGCGACGTCGAAGGACGCGTCGCCAACACGATTCCGTTCGTGCCGCCGGTGCCCGAGGTCCTCACCGACGAGGACCTGCTGGCGGCGCTCGATTCGATTTCGCCGCAGTACCAGGAGGTCATCCTGCTCTGCGACGTGCAGGAGATGACCTATAAGGAGATCGCGGCCGCGCTCGACATCCCGATCGGAACCGTCATGTCGCGGCTGCATCGCGGCCGGGAGCTGCTGCGCGTTGCGCTGACGCAGTGCGGCACGGGCTCGGCCGCGAGGGGGACGAGGTGACCGTGACCTGCCGTGAAGCGCGCGAGCTCGCCGATCCGTTCCTGAGCGATCAGCTCCTCGTCGAGACCACGAACGAGATCGTCAGGCATCTGGAGACGTGCGCCGCCTGCCGCGACGAATTTGCGGCGCGCCGGACGCTGCGCACCAGGCTGCAGTCGGCGGTGGCTGCATCGCCGGCGCTCGCGCCGCGGCCCGGGTTCGCCGCGGACCTGACCGCCCGGCTGCGCCCGGCTGCTGCGCCGGGGGCCGTGATCACGCGCCGCGCCTGGATCGAATCGTGGTGGGCGGCGGCGGCGGCGCTTCTGGCGCTGCTCGGCGGCGGCCTCTTCGCGCGCGACACCGTTCGACGCTCGCGCCTCGCCACGCTGGCGGCCAACGCCTCCGGCGATCATCAGAACTGCGCGATCACGTTCAATCTCCGCGAGCGGCCGATTCCGCTCGAAGACGCAGCGCGGCGCTACGACCCGGCGTACGCCTCGCTGGCCACGCTCGATCCGCCTGCGGGCCTGCCCGGTGGCGCCGTCGACGTCCTCGATCGCCATTCCTGTGTGTTCGAAGAACGCCGCTTCGGCCACGTCGTCTTCCGCTACGAGGGGCACGTCGTCTCGCTCCTCGTCACCAGCGGATCCGGCGCGGGCTCGACGCCCGCACTAGTGACCACCGATACGCCGTACCGCGTCGCGTCGTTCGACGCCGGCAGCCACGCCGTATTCGTCGTCTCCGATTTGCCGGAGCGCGACGTGCTCGGCGTCGCGCAGGCGCTCGCCGCGCCGGTTGCGCGGCGCCTCTCGACCAGCTAGGGAATAAATCGTCGGGCCGTCGCGATTCTGATCGCGTGTCCGCGCTGTCGCGCGGCGATTCACGTAATCAGGAGATTCGCGATGAAGAGATTTGCTGCTCTTGGTGTGCTCCTGCTCGTCACCGCAGCCGCGGCTGCCGCGCACGAGCCGGCAACGCTCGTGGTGACGAGCTCCAACAATCCGCTTGGCAACGAGCTGCTCGTGTACGACGGCGCCGGCGCCCTCGTGCAGACGGCGGCCACCAGCGGCCTCGGCGGCGTCGGCGGGAATGCCGGCGGCATCGGCGCGTCTGACGATCTCGTCGCCGTTGTCAATTTCAAGTCCCAGTCGGTGTCCGTCTTCGACATCCTGCGATCGGGCGTGCAGCTGCGTCAGGTGATCTCGACGCTGTCGCCGCCCGTCAGCGTCGCGTTCGGCAAGGATCACCTGTACGTCCTCGGCACCACATCGGTCGAATCACATCGTCGTCACGGTCATGATGTTGACACCGGCGCAGACGGTTCGGCTGCGCTCGCGATCGGTGACGGATCGGCAGCCCAGGTCGGACTGCTTGCCGATCACCTGCTGATTACCGAAAAGAGCAACACCGTCGAGACGGTGTCGCTGAAAGGCGGAGCCGTCTCAGGAACCGCGGAAAGCGTGCCGCTGCCTGCTGGAAGCGACACGCCGCTCGGCCTCATTACACGGGGAGCGAACGGCTACGTGACGATCGCACACTCCGATGAAGTGGCGCTCGTCAAGGGCGGGACACTCGTGGCGGTGACCGGATCGGGCACGCAGCACGCGCCCTGCTGGCTCGCGCTGGTGGGTCCATATCTGTACTCGAGCAACTCGCCGAGCCACAGCATCTCGCGCTATGTCGTCACCGGATCCAACGTCGTGCTCGACGCACCCGTCGTCGCGACGACGGCCGGCGCGCCGACCGACATCGCCTCCTCCGGTCATATCATCGCGGTGCTCGACGGCGGGACGCAGGCGCATCTCACGCAGTTCGCGGTCGACGAGGACGGCAACCTTCAGCAGCTCGCCGTTAGTGTGTTAAACAGGGGTGCGAACGGCGTCGCCGTCATCCGGCGGTAGTCCGCGAGGAGGAGCTATGTATCTGGTCCGAGACATCATGTACTGCAAGCCCGGCAAGGCGAAGCAGATGGTCGAGAAGTTCAAAGCCGTGGCAAAGGCCGGAGAAAAGTTGGGCATGGGCTCGATGCGCGTGATGACCGATGTCAGCGCCGAGCGCTACTGGACGGTCGTCGCCGAAACCGAGGTCGCCACCATGGAGCAGCACGCCGAGATGGCACGCAAGGCGATGCAGACACCCGAGTTCCAGGAGGCGATGAAGGGATACCACGATCTCATCGATCAGGGGCGCCGCGAGATCTACATGGTCGAGTAGTTGGTGGTTGGTAGTTGGTGGTTGGCAGTTGCGGGCCGCGCGGGTCCGCAACAAGCCACCGCTCTTCAGTGGAGATTATTTATGGGCCTTCGCCTGAATTCTCTCCAAGCCAACTCGGGCCGATGCGCGCACACGAGCGCTCTTGTCGCGCTTGGCAATTGAGGCGAGGGTTCGACGATAACGCCTCGAATCGTGAGTCGAGTGTTCTTGCAACCATTCAGAGAGCCCTGTCACAGCGCTGGAGCGACCCACTGCGAAACGAGCGTCGAGGGCAAGACGATGAAGAGACTCGGCAGCCTCGGGATTCTCAAAATGATCTCCAAGTGCATGTCCCGCCATCCAGGCGGCGCCCGCGGTTGGCACCGAGACATTGACCAAATAGGCGCCGAGAAGGTCCCTCACATTGCTCGTGATCTCGTCAGGCAAGCCCAGATCTTCGACATCCGCAAGAAAAACGAACAGGGTGAAGTGAGCCTCATACGAATACCGATCCGAAGACCAGTGGATGATCCGCGTGATCCGCTCGATTGAACCCGGCAACAACGCCACCAGCGTCTTCGCCGCTCGCACTCGTAGATCCCGGTCTCGAATCCATTTGCGATGCGACAGCGCGAATTCGCAAAGCGATGCAATCCGGCGACGCGACACAAGCGAGAGTCTCAGCGCGGCGCGGTGAACGGAAGCCGTTGAACTGAATTCGTCGTGAAGACGATCAAAATGCAGCTTCAGCCGGCGGATCCGCCAATCAGCTGAATCGTGAATGACAGCCAAACGTACAAATCAAGAGGCACAAAGCTGAGAGCTCCGTGCCTCCGTGTCTCCGTGTCTCCGTGGCTCGTGACCGTTAGAACTTCTGCAGGCGCAGCTCGCTGCGCTCCATGTCGAGCGCGACCTTGTAGTGGCTGAG
>QHWQ01000313.1 GCA_003222635.1 Acidobacteriota bacterium
CATGTCCTCCCATCGTTTCAACTTTTCCTCTGGCGTGGGCTCGGAACGGAGCGGGAAATCCGGAAGGGTGCCGTGACAACTGCGATCTCGAGGCGCTCGCGGCGGCGGCGGCCGCGAGGAACCGGTGGGAATTCATGTTCCAGACGGCGCCGCTTGCGATGCGCGGAGGCAGACGCTTACTGCTTGGGCGCTCCCTCGGCTTCCATCAACCCGAGGAAGAATTTCTTGCCGTTGGCGAACGTGATGTTCCTGCCGACGGCGCGCGTCGAACCATCCTTCGCCTGGTAGCCCTCGACGGTGATCACGGATCCGGCCGGCAGCGATTCCTTCGTCAACCCGAGCCTGTACAGATTGTTCGGGCTGGCGCCTTCGATCATCCAGGTCGCCGTCTTTCCATCGTCGCCCTTCACGTCGATGTAGATCCACGAGTGCGGATTGGTCAGCTCCCACTTCGTGACCGACCCCTGCACCTTGATCGGTTTGTCCTGATCGAATTCCGCCGCGAACGCGTGATGCGCGCGCAGCGGCGCCGCCGCCAGCACGAGACCCGCAGCGGCGACGACAACCATCAGCTTCGTTCTCATGGATTGCCCCTCACTTCCCTTTCTTTGCCGCCTGCTCGTCGGCGACGCGCGCCCCGCGAAGAATCGTCACGATCATCGTGTTGCCTTCATGGCACGCATACTCGTAGACCGGTCCCTTTGTCTTCTTCCAGGGAATTTCCGCGGTCCACGGTTTGGCCCACGTCGTCGGATCTTCGACCGTGAACTGGTAGGTCATCGTGTCGTCGGCGGTGCGCGTGAAGCGCTCGACCAGATGGAGGTTTTCGCTGGAGCCCCGGTACGCGGTCAGGCCGGTGAAGTTCGTCGTGTCGACGACGAGCGTGTTCCCCTCCCAATGCCCCACCGAGTCGCCCTTCCACTGGCGGATGTTCGACGGGAGGTGCGGGCGGCCGTCGGTCGGGATGACGCGCGTGTTGTGGTCGATCTCGTGAAGCAGCGTGACGTATCCCGGTCCCTGCACAATCTGGAGGAGGTTGCCTTCATTGGCTGCGGGGGTCATGGGAATGGCCTCCTGGCCCATAAAAAGGCACTGCTCGCTCAACGTGCGTTGCTCGTAGCTGTCGAACTCGTGCCCCTTGAGCTTTGCCGCGCGTTCAGCGATTCTTGCTCTCGCCTGCGGCAGCATCGGAGGGACAACGCCTTCCGGTCCCACGATGAGCGACGTCCGAGTGGACGTGTATCGAAGCTTGTTCCGGTCAAAACCGTACAGTTCGAGGTCGTACCGCACGGCCTGCGGATTGGCGGCTCCAAGTTCGGCGCCTTCGATGCGCTCTCCCTGGTCCGCTTCGTGAACACGCTTCGTCAGGTCGGCCAGTTCCTGGTCGGTGTAGAACTCTTTGCTGCCAAGATTTTTCGGCCTCTCGAAGGGCGTTAACGTGTTGTCGGTCCAGATGCCCTGGAGATCCGGCTTGCCATCGGCGGTGCGCGGCGGCGTCCACGTTTTTCCTGCCGTCTGCCCGGCGACAGGCGTCTGCGTCGCCAGAACGATCGCGACCACAACCGCAAGCGCCGCAAGGGAAGCAAGTGAGCGACGGCCCATGGGGCCTCCTTTCAGCTAGTTGCTGGATTTCTTGCGAAGAGATCCGTACATCAACTCTTCGGCGAACTCGACGCACTTGTATTCCAGCAGCCTGGCATCCTTTTCGACGCGACGATACAACGGCATGCTGATCTTCCAGGGGCGCGAGAAGACCTTCGGATCTTCAATCGTGGCTTCGTACGTCAGGGTGTCCGCGCTGCGCGGCGTGTAGCGCTCCACAACGTGCAGCGCATCGCTGTGGAAGTTGCCGGCGCGATCGAACCAGGTGTTCTCCATCAGGCTCGTCACGTCGACGACCAGCGTCTCGCCTTCCCAGCGTCCGTTGGACCATCCCATCCAGCTGTCGCCGGGAGCCTTCGTCGGCGCACCCATGTTGATCGTGCGCACGGCCCCTGCGTACTCGTAGGCAATCAGGACGTTCTGCGGGGACTGCACGATCTGAAACGGATAGGGAAGGTAGGTCGCGCGCGGCACGCCCGGCAGATAGCACTTCGCTTCCGGATCGAGCGCCGTCCAGTTCGCCTGGTTCTGCTTCTTCTGTGCGGCGGCCGCGGGCAGATACGGGATCTCATCGCCCTCGACCACGCTCAGCCCCGGCGGCACGGCAAACACGGCTCCGAGCGAGGCGACCGGGCCTTTGGCGGCGGCGTGGCCCTGCAGATCCCAATCGGCCGTATTGAGCGCCTGCCAGATGCCGTTCAGATTCGGTTTTCCGTCGGGGGCTCGAGGCGCACGATAAGCGGGCGCCTGAGCGGCGATGTGTGTCGCGGCAAGCAGGAGCGCTGCTACGGCAACGCCTGCGATGACCGAATCGCTAAGCCGGTTACGCATTAGGACCGATCCGCGGTTATGACGGCGGCCAATCGTAGCCGCGAATCCGCGGCACGTCAATTCGAGGGGCCGGGATGCGAAGGGGACAGGCATCGAATTACCGGCGGTACCAGTCGTTCAGCTTGTCGCCGGGCGGGACTTTGCGCGTGATGTCGACGATGAGCGTGTCGCCTTCCCACCGCTTCACCAGCTGCTGCTTGCGGAGATTTCCAAACAGGAACTCTTCGACGAACTCGATGCAGCGGTACTCCATGAGCTGCGCGTTCGGTTCCAGGCGTCGATAGAGCGGCATCGCGATTTTCCACGGGCGTGTGAAGACTTTCGGATCCTCGATCGTGACCTCGTAGTTGATGGCGTCAGGCGTGATCGGCGTGAAGCGCTCGACCAGATGCAGCGCGTCGCTGTGGAAGTTGCCAGCCCTGTCGAACCAGTTCTTGCCGTTGAAGCCGGTCACGTCCACGACGAGCGTGTCGCCCTCCCAGTGGCCGACCGAATGGCCCATGTAGGTATCGTCCGGCGGCGGCTCAACTGTGTCGAGATGGATCGTGCGAGCGGTGCTCGAGAACTCGTACACCATCTGAATCTTGTTCGTGCTCTGGACGATCTCGAAGGGGTAGGGCATGTACATCGCGCGTGGAATACCCGGCAGGTAGCATTTGAGCTCCGGGTCGCGATCGATCCAGTGCTCGGCATTCTCCTGCTTGATCTTCGCGGCTTCCTGCGTGTACGGAATCTGACCGTCGCCGGCAACGACGCCGACCGATCCCGGAACGCCGCCGGCCGCGCCGAGCGCGAGCACCGGCGCCGCGGGCACGCGCGCGTATGCATAGGGATAGACGCCCTGCTGCGTCACGGCGCCTGACCGCGCTTCGTGCGCCTGCAGATCCCAGTTCGCTTCGTTGAGCGCCTGCCAGATGCCGCTGAAGTTCGGCTTGCCATCCGACGTGCGTGCGGGCCGCGCCGCCTGGCCGGCCGTACGCGTGACCGATACGGAGATGACGGCGCTCACAACCGCCGACGCGAGAGCGACGGTGACGATCGAGCTTCTGAACCAGCGTCGCATGACGGTCTCCTTCTCGAGTGGTCCGGCTGAAGCCGGACACTACCGGGATCTATCTCGCCAACGGATTGCTGTCTTCGCCGGTGTCCGCAAAGCCCAGCGCGAATCCTCCACATCCCGCGGTACACTGCGTCGCCGGATCGGGACCGCGCTTCTCGGCGAACGCGCGTTCCTCGATGCGGGCGCCCTCGAGCAGTGCCACCATCCCGTAGTTGCCCTCGTGACAGCGGGGCTCCTTGTAGATCCGGTTTGTCGCGTCGCTCTGCTTGCTGTAGTCCTGCTTGACGGTCCAGGGCCGCGTCCACGTCGACGGATCCTCGATCGTGACGGCATACTCGATCGTGTTGGCGTCGAGACGCGTCCAGCGTTCGACCAGATGCAGGTTCTCCTGCGAGCCCTGGAAGTAGGACTTGGGACTGAAATTCGTCACGTCGACCACGAGTGTCCGGCCCTCCCAGCGGCCGCGCGAATCGCCCCACCACTGGCGGACCTGCGAGGGCAGATGCGGATTGCTGGTCACGGGGATGATGCGCTGCCATCCCTGTCCCTGGCCGGTGTCATAGAAAATCGCCACGCGCTCCGGCGACTGCACGATCTGGAGGTAGAAGCCCGTGTTGCCGCCGAAGTCGGGCAGCGCCGCCGCCATGCACCGCTCGCCGAGGCCGCGATCTTCCGGACCATCCGCTCGATTGATCGCGCCGCCTCCAGCGCCGCCCCCGCCGGCCGCGCCGACCGTCACGTAGTAGGGAGCAACCTCGTTTCGTCTCGGCGACGGCGGCCCGTACTTCCCGCCCTCGCAGCCCGGCAGCTTGTTCTTGCACAGATCGGTGGCCTGGATAAGCGCAAGGAAGAATTCGCGCATCGCCGCCCGCTTCTTCTGCGCCTCGGGCGTGAGTGCGGGAATTCTGCCGTCCGGCGGATCCACGATCAACGACGTCCGGCGGCCCATGCGCTTATGCGTCGTGAAGACCGCGGCGTTATAGGCGCCGCCAACATCCTGTTCGGTCCCGCGGTTGCGGCGGCTCTCGTCGGCTTCCCGCCCGATGGCGGTCGCACGCTCCTTATCGAGCTCCGCTCGTTCCTCGTCGGTGAAAAACTCCCGGTTGGCGTACTTGGCTGGCCGCTGCAGCGGCGTCTCACTGTCGCTGGTCCAGATGCCCTGGATGTCGGGCTCGCCCCACGGCGTGGTCTGCGCCTGCGAGGCTTCGCCGGGCCGCAGCCTCGGTAGCGCGATGAGAGCCGCGACAACCACCACCACGGTGCCGATCAACACGAGAAATCGTCTGTTCATCGGGGCCTCCTGAAGCGGCCCGATCCTACACCTGTCGTCCTCGAAAAGACCGTGCAGTTCGCGTTCCCCGCGAGGAGGGCGGTTTCGGCCGGTACACGCCCGCTGCCACGAGGACGATCGCTGTCACGGTGACGACGACGACGACTGAAAATCCGATTCGTGACCGGTGACATAAACCTGTTTACGCGCCCGTGTGCCTGCTGTAGGATGTGCCCGCGATAGGAAGTCTCTCCCGTTTTGTTCCTGATGGCGGGCCGCGGCGGGTTTCCTCGACGAGGTGAACGCGTATGACTTTCCAGGAGCAAATCCCACTCGAACCCGGCAACAAGTCACGCCGGACGTTCATCAAGATGGTGATTGCGAGCGGCGCGGCGGTCTCCGCGTCCGCCTATCTATTCCGCGGATCCACGCTCATCGGCCAGGGTTCGCTGCCCGGCGCGGTGGAGCGCCTCATGTCGCTCAACGTCAACGGCCAGATGCGGCGCGTGGACGTGATGAAGCAGGAAACGCTCGCCATGACGCTGCGCTACAAGCTTGGCCTCACCGGCACCAAGCTCGGGTGCGACCGATCGGAGTGCGGCGCGTGCACCGTTCTCATCGACGATGTGCCGCATTACTCCTGCTCGGTGCTCACGCACACCGTGCGCGGCAAGAGCATTCAGACCATCGAAGGTCTGGAGCGGCCGGATGGCACCCTCCACCCGGTGCAGCAGGCGATCATTGACGAGCAGGGCTTCCAGTGCGCGTTCTGCATGTCGGGCTTCGTCATGTCCGCGGTCGGGTTCCTGAAGACCAATCCCAACCCGACGCGTGAAGAGCTCGCGCACGGCATCTCCGGCAACCTGTGCCGCTGCGCCGACTACGACAAGATCCTGCGCTCGATGATGCGCGGCGCCGCATACATGCAGAAGACGACGACGTAGTTGATTTACGAAATTACGAATTTACGAAATTACGAATTGCAATTCGTCAATTCGTAGATTCGTCAATCGTGGAGAGATGGGACATGGCCATAGTGCACGACGTAATGCCCGTCTTCGAGCTCTTTCAGCCGACGACCGTCGAAGACACGCTCGCGCTGCTCGACACCTACGGCACCGATGCGTGGGTGCTGGCCGGCGGCCTCGACACCTTCGACTGGTTCAAGGATCGCAACAAGCGTCGCAAGGTCGTCGTCGATCTCAGCGGCGTGGACTCGCTGCGCGGCGTGAAGAAGAGCGCGGATGGCGGCCTGGAGATCGGCGCCTCCACCACGCTGACGGCCGTCGCCAGCGATCCGCTCGTCAAGCAGAACTACCGCCTGCTGTCGCAGGCCGCCGCGCTCGTCGCCTCACCTCAGATTCGCAACCAGGGCACGCTTGGCGGCAATGTCTCGCAGGACACGCGCTGCTGGTACTACCGCTCGGGGTGGACCTGCTATCGCGCGGGCGGCAACATCTGCTACGCGGACACGCCGACGGCCATCAATCGCGAGCACGCCATCTTCGATGCGAACCGCTGCGTCGCGGTCAACCCGTCGGATACGGCGCCGGCGCTCATCGCGCTCGATGCGCAGATGGTGATTCGCTCGTCCGATGGCGAGCGCGTCGTCAACGCGCAGGATTACTTCATCGGACCGTCGACCGACATCACGCGGATGACGGTGCTGCAACCCGGCGATCTGCTGACGGCCATCCGCATTCCGGCGGCGTGGGCGAACGCGGAGTTCTACTTCGAGAAGATACGCGAGCGCCAGGTGTGGGACTTCCCGCTGGTGAATATCGCCGCGGCGCTCAAGGTGGAAGGCGGCACCATCCGCAGCTCGCGCTTCGTCGTCAATGCCGTCGCCGCGCACCCGATGCGGCTCACGGCGGTGGAAGAGGCGGTGGCCGGCAAGCCGCGCAATGAAGAGACGGCGTCGATGGCGGGAGCGCTCGCGGTGCAGGGCGCGCGGCCGCTCCAGCACAACGGCTACAAGATTCCGCTCGTCAGAAACCTGGTGAAACGAGCCATCAGGGGAGAGGCACAGGTATGACGAACTTCCTTGTGCAGTGGGGCATCAACCCCTGGGGCGAGGACACGCCGATCCACGCGCACGCCGCGGCGGCGCGCGTGCCCGCGCGCGTGGCGCGGCACTCGCTGGCGGCGCGCACGTTCCACTGGATCATGGCGGCGTCGATGCTGACGCTGCTCGGCACGGCATCCGCGCCCGTGCTGGGATTCAGGTTCAACTGGGTGGAGATCCACTGGATCGCCGGCCTCCTGCTCACGGTATCGATCGTCTACCACATCATCCACGCGAGCTTCTGGCTGGACTTCTGGTCGATCTGGTTGAACAGGGAAGACGCACGCGAGGCGATCACGCGCTTCAAGCGCGCGCTCGGGCAGCACGCGCCGGCGCCGCGCAAGGCGGCGAAATATCCGTGGGACAACAAGATGTATCACACGGCGATCGTGCTGTCGGCGCTCGCCACGGTGCCGACCGGGTTGCTGATGATGAGCCGCGTGCAGACACCATTCTTCACGCGCAACCCGTACCTCTTCGGCGACGCGACGTGGGGCGTCATGTACGTGCTCCACGGACTGTCGGGCATCGGGCTGGTGGGGCTGACCATGGCGCACATCTACTTCGCGATCCGGCCCGAGAAGCAGTGGATTACCAAAGGCATGATCTTCGGCGACATTAGCCGTCAGGATTTTCTCCAACACCACGATCCGCAGCGCTGGATCGTGGACAGCCACGAGGTGGAGCATGGCTGACAGCAAACTCGTCGGACAGGACTACACGACGCCGGATCTGAGGGCGAAGGTGACCGGCCGCTCGAAGTACGCGGAAGACTTCCGCGCCGAGGGGATGCTGTTCACGAAGCTCCTCCTCAGCCCGTTCCCGCACGCGCGCGTGAAGAGCGTCGATGCGAGCGCCGCGCTCGCGATGCCCGGCGTACGGGCCATCCTCACGGCCGACGAGGTGCCCGGCCCGAGGGATCAGGTGAGCGATGCCGGCGCGTTGATCAAGGCCAACCCTCGAAGCGAGAAGGCACTGACCAACGAACCGATGTATCAGGGCGAGCCGGTGCTGGCCGTCGCCGCCGTCGACGAGCTCACCGCCGCCGAAGCGATCGAACGGATCAAGATCAGGTGGGAACGTCTGCCCCACAGCGTCGATCCAGTTGCGTCGCTGCTGCCGGGCGCGTCGAATGCGCGCGTCGAAGGCAACGTCTGGATTCGGCCGACGGCGCCGCCGGGACAGCCGGTGCCGATCCCCGAAGTGATGGATTTGAAGTGGACGCAGGCGGAAGTCGAGGAATACCGCGCGGGCCGTCTGCCGATGGGCAAGGATACCGACCCGAGCTGGTCGTACGGTGATCTCGAAGCGGGCTTCAAGAAAGCCGATCTCGTCCTCGACGAGACGTTCGTCACGCCGAACACGAGCCATCAGTGCCTCGAGAGCCGCACGTCGATGGCGTACTGGCAGAACGGGAAGCTGTTCATCCACTTGTCGACGCAGAGCACCATTCAGACGGTGATGTCGGTGGTGCGCTGGCTGGATATGAAGCCGGAAGACGTCGTGCTGATCAGCGAGTACTGCGGCGGCGGCTACGGCAGCAAGGGCACCGGGTCCGTCACCGACATCATTCCCGCGCTGCTCGCGAAGAAGACGGGGCAGCCCGTGCAGATGCGCGTCAGCCGCGAGGAAGAACACGGCATCGGCGGCGCGCGCCCCGCGGTGCACGGCCGGATGAAGATCGGTCTCACCAAGGACGGGCGCATCACCGCGCTCGATATGTACACCGTGGTCGAAGGCGGACCGTACGGACCGGGCAATGACGGCAACACCGCGAGCCGTTTTGCCTCTCTGCTGTTTCAACCCGAATCGATGGGTTGGCGCGGCATGACCGCCATCACCAACACGCCGCCTCGCCGCGCGCAGAGCCAGCCGGGTGGCATGCAGGGCATCGTGCTGATGGAACCGCTGATTGCCAGGTGCGCGCGGAAGCTTGGCGTCGATCAGGTCCAGATCCGCAAAATCAACGCGCCGTCCGGCAAGGCGAAGTTCGGTCCGGCCGACGCACGCGGCAACCGCACCTACTCGACGAGCTGTTTCGTCAAGGAAGCGCTCGACAAAGGCGCGGCGCTCTTCAAGTGGGATGAACGCAAGGCGCGCAGCGGCGTGCGCGCGGGGAACAAGGTCCGCGGCAGCGGCGTCGCCATCAGCGCGTACAACGCGGGGTCGGTCGGCTTCGACGGTCTCTTCATCATCAAGCCGGACGGGAAGATGTACATCCAGACCGGCATCGGCAACCTCGGCACGGAGTCGTTCTCCGACTGCCAGCGCGTCGCCGCCGAGATGATGGGCGTGCCGTGGGAGAAGGTCGTTCTCACGTGGGGCGACACGTCGAGGAACCTGCCGTGGAGCTGCGTGTCAGGCGGCAGCCAGACGACGCATGCGATGACGCGCGCGGCGCACGCGGTTGCGACGGACGGGATCAAGAAGTTGCAGCAGATCGCGGCCAAAGATCTCGGTGGCCAGCCTGGGGACTACGTCGTCGCCAACGAGCGCGTTGCGCGGCGCGGTGGTGGTGCGGGGATGACGCTTGCGCATGCAGCGCAGCGCGCCATCGAGCTCGGAGGCACCTACGACGGTCATGAAGTGCCCGACGACTCGTCGCGGCGTTCGCGGAAGTCGAGGCGGACGTCGAGACGGGCGTCTATCGCATCCTGGACTACTTGTGCGTCGCCGACGTCGGCACCGTCATTCATCCGGCGTCGCTCGGCGGACAGGTGCTCGGCCGCTCGATTCTCGGCATCGGCCACGCGCTCGGCCAGCGGTGGGTGTACGACCAGGAGTACGGCGTGGCGCTGGCGCGCAGGTTCTATCAGAACAAGCCGCCGACCATTCTCGACGTGCCGGCGCACATGGCGTGGGCGGCAGTGGAGCTTCCGGATCCTGAAACCCCGGTCGGCGCGCGCGGCATCGGCGAGCCTCCGGTTGCGGCCGGCTGCTGCGCGGTGCTGAACGCGATTTCCGCCGCGGTGGGTGACGAAGTGTTCGTACGCGCGCCCGTGACGCTCGATCACATCGTCACCGCGCTCGAAACGGGAAGGGTCACGCAGGACCGATTGACGGCGAACGTCTAACCAACACGACCACCACGAGGAGGCCTCGATGCGCACACGGATCATTGCGCACGTCGCTGCGATACTGTTCGTTCTTCCTCTGCACGCCTTTGCACAACAAGGAACCGCCGAAATCGCCGGACGGATCACGGATGAACAGGGCGGCGCCCTGCCGGGCGTGACCATCACGTTCACCGACGAGGAGACCGGCGCGTTCCGCGAGGTCCTGACCGGCGCGGATGGGAGCTTCTCGGCGCCGCAGATGCGCCCCGGCCGATACCACATGGTCGCGAAGCTCCAGAGCTTCGCGACGTTCGAACGCAACGGCCTGATCCTGCAAATCGGGCAGACGATGATCGTCAACGGGACGATGCGCGTCGGAGCGCTCACGGAATCGGTGGAAGTCACCGCCGAGTCGCCGCTCGTCGACACGACGAGCGCGAAGGTCGGCGGCAACATCGGCACCGACGAATTGAGCGAGCTGCCGACGATGAACCGCAACTACTTCGCGACCGTCGCCCTGGTGCCCGGCGTTCAGTTCGCGCCGTCGAACCAGATGGGCAACGACACCATCATCGCCTCGGGGCAGACGAGCCAGAACAACCTCGTGACGATCGACGGCGGCTACGATTCCGACGATGCGCTCGGCACGAGCGCGGGCGCGCAGGTGCGGACCCCGCTCGAAGCGATCCAGGAATTCCAGGTCGTGACGAGCATGTACGACGCGGAATTCGGACGGGCGAGCGGCGCGGTCGTCAACGCCATCACCAAGTCGGGCACGAACCAGTTCAAGGGCGTGCTCTTCGGGTACTCGGCGCCGAACACGCTGACGTCGACGGATTTCTTCGCCAAGCAGAGCGGCCTGCCGAAGGCGACGACCACCAAACGTGAGTGGGGCGGCGTGATCGGCGGACCGATCGTGAAGAACAAGGCCCATTTCTTCTTCAGCCTCGAGCGCCAGGTCGACAATCCGAACCGTTCGAAGGTGTTTCCGACGCGCCCCGGGCTCAACTTTTCGATCGCGGAGGATCGCACCGACTGGAACACGCTCGTTCGCGTCGATCACCAGATCAACTCCAATCACACGTGGGCCGTGCGCTGGCTGCGCGAGTGGGCGCCGCAGTGGTACACGATCGGCGCGGCCAAGCAGACGCTCGAATCGTACCAGGATGAGACCGACCTCGATCAGACCGCCATCGGCACGCTCACGAGCGTGCTGAGCAGCCAGCGCGTCAACACCTTCCGCGTCGCGCGCACGTGGGAGCACTGGTGGCACGGCAACGAGTGCTTCCGGAAGCAGGGCTCCTCGGGCGGCCGTGAAGGCTTCGCCTTCGGCCAGGAGGCGCAAGGCAACCAGGCGCTCTGCCCGCCGCAGCTGAATTATCAGAGCTTCTTCGCGCAGGCGAGCACCGAGTCGCAGGGGCCGTGGGACTCGAACTACATGGTCGAGGACGACTACTCGTGGTTCGTGCCGAACAAGCACGGCGCCCACGATCTCAAGTTCGGGTTCCGCTACAACTTCACCGAGCTGCGCCGCGTGTCGCAGATCAACGAGAACGGCACGTTCACGTTCAACACCGACCTGCCGTTCGATGCGGCGAACCCGCGGACCTACGCGGAGCGCTTCTCGATCCGCACCGGCGCGTACAACGAGTACATCAAGAACCACACGAACGAAGCGTTTGCGCAGGATACGTGGCGGGTGACGCCGCGGACGACGCTGAGCCTCGGCGTCCGCTACGACCTCGAGATCATCCCGATGGACGAGACCGGCAACCCGCTGTTCAAGGATCCGAAGGCGTATCCCGTCGACAGGAACAACATCAGTCCGCGCGTCGGCCTGACGCATGCGCTCGACGCCGAAGGCAAATCGCTCGTGCGCGCCGGCTATGGCATCTTCTACAACCGCTCGATCCTCGGCGCGGTAGACGATGCGATCGAATTCGCCAAGTCCACGACCTCCGCGGTCGTGATGTTCCCGACCAACGCGGCCGATCCGGGTCCGAGCGCCGGACGGCTTCCCACCGACCCGTTCCTGGCGAACGGTCCCGTCGTCAACCGCACGCTGCTCAACCAGCTCTATCCTCCGGGCGTGCCGCTGAAGAACGACGGGACGGTGATCTTCGATTCGCCCAATCGGCAGCAGCCGTACGCGCATCAATTCACGGCGGGCTACGTTCGGCAGATCGCGTCGCAGCTGGCGCTGCACGCCGACTACGTCATGATGAGGAACCGCGACATGTTCCTCTCGCGGAATCTCAATCCGGCGGTGCGCGTGGACACGAGCCGCACCGGCGCGCTGACGCGGGTTGATGCGTTCGGCGTTCTCGGTGAAGCGTACAAGCAGCAGGTGTATCTCTTCGAGAACACCGGCTGGTCGAATTACGACGCGCTGAACCTGGCGCTCGAAAAGCGCTACTCGCGCAACTGGTCGGCGCGCGTCTCGTATTCGCTCTCGAAGTCGCGGGGCATCGCGGAAAACCAGGCGGACCGGGACACCTATTCGTTCCTCACCGATCAGAATTACGATCTGTGGACCGGACCGAGCAGCGTCGACCGCACGCATGTCCTGTCGATCGGCGCGCGCACCGAGATCCCGAAGACGCGCGGCGCGAACCTCTCGACGACAATCCGGTACATGAGCGGTGCGCCGTTCACCATCTACAACAGCGCGGTCGACGTGAACCGCAATGGCGAGCTGGAGGATCCGGTTCCGGTGGGCACCTACAGCGGGACGGCGTTGAACGGCATGCAGAACGTGAAGTTCGACGGAAAGCGCAACGGCGCGCGCGGTCCCGACTACTTCCAGGCCGACGTGCGGGCCGGCTGGCATCTTCCGCTGCAGCAGCGGAGGACGCTCGAGCTGTTCCTGGACATCTACAACATCACCAACCGCGCGAACTTCGATATCCCGATCCTCGCCAACCGCGACCAGCGCGTGCCGTCGACGTTCCTGGTCCTCACGCAGCTGTATGGCGGCGGCGGGTTTCCCCGGCAGGCGCAGGCGGGCGTGCGGTTCGCTTTCTAAACGTTCGATGTCTGGTCCTGTTGAAGGGGCATGCCGATGCGACTCGTGATTCTGCTCACCGTGCTGTCGGCAGCGCTCGCCGCGCCACAACCGGCCTCTGCCCAGAGGGCGGGCGGTGCGCAACCGCCCGCGCCCACGAACCTCAAAGTACTGGCGCCGAACACCGACATGCCGTTCACCATGCAGCTGTTCGACGAAGCGCTCGGCGTACAGTGCACGTATTGCCACGTGCAGGGTGACTTGGCGAGCGACGCGAATCCCAAGAAAGACATCGCGCGAAAAATGATCGGGATCGTGCGACAGATCGACGGCAGCTTCCCCAGCAGTACCGGCGTGTTCCCGGCCGGCTACCACGAAGTGGACTGCACGACGTGCCACCGCGGCAGCGTCAAGCCGGAGACCGAGGCAGCCAGGGAGTTCTACAACCGCGGCGAGTCGCTCGGCGGACCTGCCCCGCAGGTGACGGCCGCCGTGAATTTGAAAGTGCTGCCACCCGGCACGCAGGTCCATGGCGGGGGAGTCATGCACGAGTTCCGCAACGCACTCCACGTCGACTGCTCGTTCTGCCACGGTGGCGGCCGGCCGTTCGAGGCGGAGGCGAACCCGCGGAAGGACATCGCCCGCAACATGATTCTGCTGGTTCGGCAGATCAACACGAATTTCCCTGGCATGGGTGTGTTCCCGAACGGGCCGCAGGCCGTCACCTGCTGGACGTGCCATCGCGGGGATCCGCATCCGACGGGCATCAACAACAAGGACTACGGTCCGCCGAAGGGAGCCCAGTAGATCGTTCGAATCGTTCGAGTCGTTCTGCCGTTCGAGAACGGAACGATCCGAACTCTCCGAACGCCCCGAACGGTTCGAACGTTCAGAATTCGATCTGTCCGCTGAACTTCAGCAGACGGCCGCCCATGATCTCGTAGGGCACGAGCCAGTTGCTGCCGTAGCCCGCGTTCATCGACAGAATCGACGCGCCGTTGAGCACGTTGTAGACGTCGAAGTTGCCTCGCAGCGTCGTCCTGCCGACCCGCACGCGTCTGGTGACGCGCAGGTCCAGTTGATTGAGCCGGGATTCATAGTTGGCGATCGGATCGAGCAGCTCCACGTTGATGTTGGCGTTGCAGGTGGCCGCCCCGCGGCACTGCGCCAGATCGCGGCCCAGCGACGTTCGCACGACCGCGTTGCTCGTCGGGTTGGTGGCGGTGACCGGAATGCCGGGAATGTTCTGGAACGTCGCGCTCGTTTGCAGATCCCACGGCAGCGGATACACCACCAGGAACTTGATCTGCGTGCCGGCGGACCATGGCCGCACGTTACGGCAGTTCTGGCCGGAGGTCCACGAGCTGATGCCGCCCGCCGCCTGCGTGATCGTGTCGGTCCCCTGCAGCGCCTCGGGAACTTTCGCGGTCACTCCACACGCGTCGTACACCGTGCGGCCGACGCTCAGGCCTCCGGAGAACTGACCGCGCTGCGCGAATCGCGTGTTCAGCGTGACATCGATCCCGTTGAAGACCTCGCTCCGCTTGCCGTAGTTCGAGGCCTGCGTGCGGAGGTTCTGCGTCACGCCGAAGAGCGCTGGCTTGACGTCGTACAGGCCGCAGAGCTGCTGTCCGCTGTTCGGAAGCCGGACATCCGTCGGGGCGGCCATGCAGAACGAATCGTAGTCCGCCGCGCTGGTGGCGAGATTGTCGGTGACGAGGAAGTTGTCATACCACGTGCGGAAGTACCCGACGTTGAGCGCCATGCCCGGGCGCAGCTCCTGCTGGATCGAGACCGCAGCCTGCCAGTTGGAGAACTGCTTGTTGAAGCCTTTCAACGCATCGTCGGCAAATGTGGTGTTGCCCGCGCGCACCTGGCCGAATGTCGCATCCGACAGCGCGCCGCACTCGCCGTTGGCGCCCGGGACGCTCGCGTCGAGGACACAGTCGGGAATGTAGTTGCCGTTGGCGTCATTCCACGTTCGCGTCGCGTTGGTGGCCTGGTTCGATGCCGGGTTATTCGACGCGGCAGTCGTGTACGGCACGAATCGTCCGAGGGACGCCTTCAGCGCGCTCTTGCCGGTGCCGAACAGGTCGTACGAGATGCCGAGGCGCGGGTCCACGTTCCTCCAGTCGGGCACTCCCTTGGCGGCGGGGAAATCGCGCGCGGGCACGAAGATTCCGGCTGGCAGGTGATGCTCCGGCACGACTCCGTACAGGCCGTCGTACCGCACGCCCAGGTTGAGCGTCGCTTTCTTCACGACCCACTGGTCCTGCGCGTAGATGCCGAGGCTGTTGGTATGTTCCACGACTTCGAACGGCGTCGCCCAGATCGTCACCGACTGCGGCACGCGGTTCCTGAAGGTGTACGAGCGCGCGCCGGTGATCTGGTTCAGGTCGTTATAGGCCCCTTCGCGCCCGAGGTAGTACTGCTGCAGGAAGTACCCGACCTTGAGGCTGTGCGTCCCCGTGATGTAGGAGGCGGAGAAACGGCTGTTGTACTTGTTGACGAAGCGGCGAGTGTAGCTGCCGGACCAGAGGTTGTTGTTCGCGTCGGAACCGTAGACGACATTCAGCGCGAGATCCGTGACGCGAATGTCGTTCGCGCCGACGAGCGTGCCATCCCGTTTCAGGTCATCCTGCCGTCGCGAGTCTTCGTCCAGCACGTTTTCCGAAAAGCCCGCTTCGAGGAGCAGCCTGTTCGTCACGGGATAACTCCAGCTGACGAGCGGCAGATACTGCGGGTTGTACACGTGCAGACCGCGAGACTCGGGCGTCGGCTTCACCGCGTTGACGCCGCCAACGCCGGTGAGGCCGAACGGACAGCTGCAGTTGTTCTGCAGTGAGAAGGACGCGACGAGCTTCTGTTTCTGCGTCGCCTGCCACGTCAACCGCGCACTGTGGTCCTCGAAGTACTCGTTGTTGCGCGCGACGCGCGTCAGATCCGGCTCGTAGAACAACGTGCCCTGCAGCTTGTTGAAGTAACTGCCCTGGATGTACCGCGAGGCGCCCCACCACCGCTGGGCCGTGAAGAACCAGAGCTTGTCGCGAACGATCGGACCGCCGAGCGCGCCGCCGTTGTCGTACGAATGCCGGATGGAGATGTCGGTATTCAGCCCGCGCGCGCGCAGGTCGTCATTCAGGTTGCCGCTCTGCAGCTTCGGCCCCGCATACGCCATGCTCAGGCTTCCGGAGAACTGATTGCCGCCATCCTTCTGGATGATGTTGACCTGAATGCCGCCGCTCATCGCCTCGGCGGACATGCCGCCCGTCTCGACGACGACCTCCTGGAACGACTGCGAATTGAAGCTGAAGACGCCGAGCGCCTGCTGGTTCTGGTTCATGCCGTCGACGTTCGTGCTGAGGTCCGCGCCCCGCTGGCCGTGCACGCCGAACTGGCCGCCTTCACCCTGGTTGCCGCCGACGTCCTGGAACGTCGGGTTGGTGTAGGTCGCGCCGGGAATGATCGACGCGTACTGGCCGATGCGCTTCGTGGTCGGAATCGCATCGAGCGTCTCGCGCGCGATGGTCGTCTGCTGCCGCACGTTCTGGATATCGACCACCGATGCTTCGCCTGAGACCGTGATCGTCTCGGCGACCGTGCCGACCTTCATCTCGGCGTTGACCTGCGCGGTGAACGCGGTCGTCAGCTCGATGCCGTCTCGCTTGAACGTCGCGAAGCCGGGCAGCGTGAAGCTGACCTCGTACGTGCCGGGCCGCAGGTCGACGATCCGGTACAGACCCTGGCTGTCGGTGGTGACGGACCGAACCTTCTCGATCAGCGCAGGGCTGCTGGCTTCCACGGTGACGCCGGGCATCACGGCACCGGAGGTGTCGCGCGCGATTCCCGCGATCGTGCCGCTGGTTGTCTGGGCCTGGCTGGGGAGTGCGCATACTGAGAGAATCGACAGCATCAGAAACGATGCAATTCGGCAGGGCTTCATCGCCTTCTCCTTTGCCTGACGGGCAGGTCTCCAGCGCAAAAAGGTTTTACCGAAGAGGGGACCGACTGTTACGGACGAAGCACGTACGCCGGCGAGGTCGTATTCTGCCCCTTGTCGCAGCAGCTTGCGAGGAAATTCGGTCGATAGGGACCCGTGAAACTGTTGTTGCCGCGTGGAAGCTGCCCAGACTTTGCGTGGCCGTTGATGCGAGTCAGCACGCGATCGCGCGCCTGTTCGATCTGCCCGAGCAGCTTGTCGACGTCCCACCCGACGTGCTTCCCCTTCCAGTAGACGACCTTCCCCGCGATCACCACGTCCCGCACGTGCCGCGGATTCATCATCGTCACGATCGTGCCCGGCACGTTGTTCATCGGCCACGTGTTGATGCTGTGCGCGTCGAGGACGACGATGTCGGCTTCCTTGCCGGGCGTAAGTGTGCCGACATTGTCGAGCACGCGGTTCGACGCGGCGCCGGCGATGGTGGCCATCTCGATGACCTGCCGGCACGTCAGCGCCTGCGGGACGGGAAGCTGACCGGGGTTGGTCTCGGGGAACGCGAGATCGTTGGCGAGCGCGCGCTGCAGGCAGAAGGCGCCGCGCATCAGCGAGAAGGGATCCGTCGTCATGTTGGTGTCCACGTCGGGACTGAGGCTCGGCAGAATGCCGTGGTCGAGTGCCTGTTGCAACGGCGGCATCCCATGGCGCATCTGCATCTCGATGAGAACGGCGATTGAGACGTGCGCGCCTCTGTCTCGCCAGATCTCCCACGCGGGCTTCTGCCACCGCGTGCAGTGGATGAAGGTGACGTCGGACCAGTCGGTTCCGTTTCTCGGATCCGCCGCGGCGCTCATGACGATGTTCTGGCCGCCGACGTTGTGGTTGTGAATGGATGCGCCGAACGCGCGCGCCAGCTGCCAGCCGGTGAAGTCCGCGCCGGGTGCGGCAGGTCCCGGGCCACCGCCGAACCCGAGCGTGACGAGTTGATCTCGGGACGAGAAGTACTTCTTCGCGATGCGGCCGATCCCCTTCGTGGTGTCGTGCATCGCGCCGGGGAATTCGTAGGCCTGACCATCGGCCGAGCGGTCGATCCCGGCGGAGTACGCGTAGACCATGCGCCGTCCCGAATCCATCAGCCCTTTGATCATCGCGTCGGTGTGTTCGGGCGTATGCGACGACTGTGACGTATCGGTGCCGGTCGTGATGCCCTCGCTGATTTCGCTGAGGCAGGCGACGAGCTCCGAGATGTAGCAGTCCTCGGGGTCGTACGGAGGGCGGCCGAGATCCCAGACGATCTTGTTTGGGTCCGCTGCATCGGCGATGCGTCCGGCGGTCCAGATGTTCTGCACGACCGAGCCGTAGCTTTCCTCCGGCCACGCGCCCGTCAGCAGACCATCAGGGATCATGCTGCGCTGCAGCGTTTCGTACTGGTGATGATGGGTCGTGATGAACCCGGGCATGACGATGGTGCCCGAGCAGTCGACGACCTCGGCGTCGCCGGCCGAAATGGTTGGCGCAATCCGGGCGATCCGCGGACCGTCGATCAGCACGTCCGCCTTTTCGAAATCGCCCACCCGCGGATCGAGCGTGAGGACGACGCCGCCGTGCAGCAGGATGCGGCGCTTGCGGCCGTCGCCGACGAGATCGGAGGACGTTCCACAGCCGACGGTTGAAATGGTGGAGGCGGCAAGACCCGCCGCACTTGCCTTGATGAATTCGCGTCGTCTCATCGCAACCTCCCGCGGTGCGCTAGTATTGACGACCCTGTTGCCGTGTCAATGAGATTTGCAGTGGCGCAATTACAAGCTTGATCGACATCCATGGGTGTGTGTTCATTCTGGGTCAGTCATCGGGCGGAGTGTGTCGATCTGAAGCCACGGGCCTTGTCCTCCGCAGGTTCGAGGCGTTCGGGGACTCGAATCGTCCACACCTTTCCTTCTGGCGTGCGACTTGCTGCGCTTCCTCCCGGGTACCTATGGGAAGACGGCATGCTTCGTCCGCGGTTGCGCCACGTATCGGGCTGGCACTTGGCGGAGGGTTCGCGCGTGGCATCGCCCACGCCGGCGTCCTGAAAGTCTTCGAACGTCACGGCATTCATCTTCACTGCATCACGGGTGTCAGCGCCGGGGCGATTGTTGCGGCCGCGTACGCCAGCGGCACCGATGCAGAGGAAATCGCCCGCGTCGGCTGTTCGATGCGATTTCGTGACGTGGCGCGATGGCGGATTTGCCGCATGGGAGTCATGGGAAGCGATCGGATGAAGCAGTTCCTTTCCGGAGTGCTCAAGGCGCACTCCTTCGAAGACATGCCGATTCCGCTGGGAGTCCTCGCGACCGATCTCTGTACTGGCGAACCAGTGTCGTTCCGCGACACCGGCGATGTATTTCTCCCGGTTCGCGCGAGCTGCTCGTATCCGGGTCTGTTTCAGCCGGTGGACGTGGGCGGTCGACTTCTCGTTGACGGTGCGATGAGCATCGAGATACCCGCGGCCCTCGCGCGCGAGCTCGGGGCGACGCACGTCATCTCGGTTGCGGTTCCGGCGCCGCCGTTGTGCCGGCCGCCGGCGGATGTTTTTCAGGTCGTGCGGCGATGCTTCCAGATCATGCAGCGGCACAGCGAAGCCGCGTGGCGGAGTGCCAGCGATCTGGTGCTCACACCGGATCTCAAGAGCATCGAATGGAATTCGTTCGACGCGGGCAGGGAGCTCGTCACCGCGGGAGAAGCGGCCGCGATGGCGGCATTGCCCGTGATCCAATCGTGGTTCCCTGACAATAACCTCGCCAGAGAACACGCCATCTTGACAGCAGCGTCAGCCGTGCTGCCGCTTTGCTCTGGCTGAAGCCTCGCGACTCTCTCTATTTCGGTGACAGCGTCAGCCTGTGCGCCGCCTGCTTCTCGACCGCCGCGCGCGTGAACGGCAGGTTGAAGTAGACACCGTCGGCGAGCTTCTCGCGCGTATTCGCGTAGTACGGGCTTCCCGGTTGTCCCGATTCTCCCGGCGCGTTGGTCGCCACGTCTTTGTCCACATCCGAGAAATCGATGATGCGCCGGAAGTTCGCGCCGGTGGCGTTGACGGAGTTGAACCCGCCCGGCCGCTCCACCGGCTTCAGACTGAACTGGTCGATGAACATGTGCTGCAGCGGGCTCTCGTTGATACGGCCGTATCGCCACTGCGACCAGTCGGCGCCCCAGTCCTTCGTCAACCGCGCCAGCGCCTGTGACAAGCCGTCCTCGACGAGCGCCTGCTGCGCGGCGCCGGTCTTCGCTTCGACGGCCTTGCGACCCGCGTCCGTTGTCGTCCACCGGACGTAGATCGCGCCCGGCGTCGTGTCTTTCGTGAGGATCCGATCCCACCGCTCGATCATGGCGCGGGCTTTCTCGGCGTCGGGATCCCTGGCCGTCCAGCCCTTGAAGAGCGGCGCGTCGCGCTCGGCGTGCAGCGAGTAGTCGTCCTGCTGGATCCGCTCCATATCCTCGATGGTGAACGGCTTGTGCTCGGCAATCTGCTGGTCGAGCAGTTGACGAATTCGCGTGATGCGCGCGATATCGACGTTCCTCGTCGTGTTGTAGAAGACCGGCCGCCCTTTGTAGTCCCTGGGGTGGGTGTTGTCGTTGGCGGTCGCAATGTAGCCGCGCGCCGGGTTGTACTCGCGCGGCAGGTCGCTCCGGAATCCCTTCCACTCATACGTTCCGGTTCCGGGGACGGGCAACCGTCCGGTCCATCCGTCGCGGTCGGGCGCCAGACCCGATACCTGCAGCGCGATGTTCCCCTTCTTGTCACCGCAGATGAGATTGTGCGCCGGCAGTTTCCACGACATGGCGCGATCGAAGAAGTCCTCACAGCTGGTCGCTTGCGCAAGCTTGAGGCTGCCCTTATACGGCGCGGTACCCGGCTCCTGGTCCGAGGACCTGACGGCGAACGCGAGATGTCGCGCCTGGTCCTCGTAGAAGACCGGGCCGTGCTTCGAGAACTTCAGCTCCACAATCCGAGGCTTGTCTTCACCCCTGACCGCGATCTCCTCGCGGATGATCTTCATCGGCACCCAGGCGTCGTTGTACTTCGTCTCGTTCGGATTGGCCGGATTGGTCTGCTCGACGTAGGTATCCACCTCGTCGATGCCGGCGAAGGTGACACCCCACGCCATGTTCTCGTTGTTGCCGAGGTCGACGCCGACAAACGGCGGCTCGCCGCCGCCGATCACGTGCCACCCGGGCGCATCCAGGTGCACGAAGTACCGCAGCGCCGGCATCTCGATCGCGCGATGCGGATCGTTCGAGACGATGGGAATGCCGCTCGCCGTGAGCCTGCCGCTGACCACCCAGTTGTTGCTGCCGTCCATGTCCTGCAACTCGGGCAGCAGCCGCGCCGCCTGGGTCTTCGGCACGAGAGAACGGTACGGTTCCACGATATCGGGCGACGGCAGTTTCCCGGGCGAGAACGGGTTGTCATCCCCCTTGCGTGCTGCCGCCAGAACATCTTCGGTGAACCAGTTCAGGTCGAGACCCTCGGGCACCTTCAAGTCGTCATACGGATCCGGCGCCGCGCGCCGGTTGGCTTCCTCGACCCCGAGCTTGCTCACGTCGAGCGCGAGCTGAATCTCGGAGATCGCATGTCCGCTCGTGCTGTCGATGCCGAGCTGCGCCCAGCGCAGCGTCACGGTCTTCGCGGTCCACGGTTCGGGCTTGATGCCTGTCAGCGTGAATTCGACCGGAAGGTTGCCGGCGTGCGTGGCGACGTATGCGTTGAGACCGTTCGCCCACGCCGTGAACAGCCTCTCGGCGTCGGGGTGATAGCTCGTCCACTCCTTCTGGTCCCACGGGCCGCGGAACATCGTCAGGCGTGTGCGCGCGTCGTAGTCGAAGGCCTTCGGGCCGAACACTTCGGCAAGCCGCCCCTCGCGCCAGCGGCGCCACATCTCCAGCTGCCAGAGGCGATCCTGCGCCATCACATACCCTTCGGCGAAGAACAGGTCGTCGTCGTTCTGCGCGTAAATATGCGGGATGCCTTGCTGGTCGCGGATGATCTCCACCGGCTGCTTCAGGCCGGGGACCTTCAGGCTTCCGTCGATCGTCGCCAGCGACTGACGCGCCAGTTCGTCGACCGATGCGGGCGCCGATGCGCCCTGCAGCGCGGTCTCTGAACCCGCGGCGCTAAACGAGACGAGGGCAGCCAAACACAGGACGCACGCACGAGAACGGGCCAGAGTCATCATCGCACCCCGCTGGCAAAGCCGTACTGGTTGTTCTCCTGGCAGACGTATTCCATCAGCTCGTCGCCCGGTTGAACCAGCGTCGCCTGAAAGGTCACCGTAAACGGCCGCGAGTAGGCACCCGGATCATCGATGGTCACCTCGCGCACGAGATGACCGGCATCCACCCGCGTCCACCGCTCGATCGTGTGCAGTTGCGTGGTGTGTGGCGTCGCTCGTCTATCGAACCAGAACTTGTCGTTGAACCCGACGGTGTCGATGACGAGGGTGTCGTTCTCGTACCAGCCGATGGAATGACCGAACCAGGTTGGCTCGAGGTCGGAGGGATGCTTGCGGCCGTCCAGAAAGATCTGACGGAAGGAGCCCATCCACTCGGACATGATGTACATGTGCGTTGGCTTCTTGTGCGTGTAGTTCTGGATGAACCGGAACGGATACGGACTGGTGCGCAGTAGACCGAGCGGCAGGCACCAGTTGACAGGATCATCCGTCAGCTTGGTGGATGCCATGAGCGCCTTCGCGGCAGGCAGCAATGGCAGTTCTCCGCCGCCGCTCAATCGCCCCGCGATGCTGTCGCCCCCGCCCGGCGCGGTGACCCAGGCGCCGTCCCCCAGATCGATCGTCCCGTCCGGCAGGCGAGGCGCTGGCCCGGTCGGCGCAGGCGGTCGCTTGAGCTCCTGGCCCAGCGCGTTGACCGGACCGAGGACACCGATAGGATTTCCTGTTGCGTCCCGCTGAACTTGCGGCTGCTCCTGCGCGGCGGCCGGCGACCCTGCCAGCAGCGGAAGGACCACAACCACAACCCCTGCGACCACCAGCAGCTTGCGCATAGTGACCTCCTATCGATCGGGGCGCGAGCCTAGCGCCCGGTGCCCCGAATGTCAACGGAGAACGCGAATTCCCGACCTGTTTGTGCTAGCCTCGCGGGCACCGGAGGCCTCACGATGCAGCGCTTTCTTTCCGCCGCCGCCATTGCCGTGTTCACGCTGACGGCAGGTGCAGCCGTCACCGCCCAATCGGGCGATCTGAAAATCACCTGGATCGACGTCGAAGGCGGCGCCTCCACCTTGTTCGTCTCACCGGCCGGGGAATCGCTGCTCTTTGACACCGGCTTTCCGGGTAATGGCGACCGCGATGCCAAGCGTATCCTGGCCGCCGCGCGGAAGGCGGGTCGAGCAAGTTGACAAGGAGCGGCACGACCAGTATGTCGCCATCGCCGGCGCCAACCGCACGATCCTGAAGGCCGGCGACACGATCCCGCTCAGGGGTGTGCAGGTGCGCGTGCTGGTGTCGGAAGGCCCGGTGATCGCGAACCCGGTGAATGGCGGCGGGCCGAATCCGCTCTGCGCCAATGCCCCGCGGCAAGCCGCGGCCGCGCCGGAGAATATCCGCATGGTCGCGCTCTCGATCACCTACAACAATTTCAAATTCGCGAGCCTAGCCGATTCGGACTGGTCGCGCGAGATGGATCTTGCCTGCCCGATCAACAAGCTCGGGCATGTCAACCTGTACACCATCAACCGCCATGGCGGGCTCGACAACTCGGGGGCGCCGGCCCTTCTCGGCGCGATCAGGCCGCAGGTGATCGTGCTGAACAACGGGCCGCGCAAAGGCCTCGGCCAGAAGGTCGAGGACTTGAAGATCATCAACGCCAATTACACGCCATACGAGACGCATTCGTACTTGCGCCTGGCGAAGCTGCCGGGCATCGAAGGGATCTGGCAGCTCCATAAGTCGCTGATCGATCCGGACCCGGCGCACAACACCGCGCCCGACATGATCGCAAATCTGGAAGAAAACGCGGGCGATGCCGGCAATCCGATCACGGCCACCGTTGCCGCCAACGGCAGGTTCACGATCACGAACGCGCGCACCAATTTCAGCAGGACCTACACGGCGAAATAGCCGGCCTGCGTGACGGCGTCGCGAGGTTCACTTCGTCGCGTTGGTGTTCTCGGCAGCCACACCAATCACGATCAGGACTGCGTAGTCTTGCTTGTTGCAGCCTTCGACGGGAGGCATCGGGCGCCCTGGCGCCACGCGAAATTCCGATCTGGGAGCGTTCGCGGGTGAGCACGCATTCGGGCTCGTCGCCGGCGTGTAGCGCGCCGACCGACAGGCCAGGTGCGTCACGTCATAAAGCTTCGCTCCCTCACCGAGCTCCCAACGTTGATTGCCGTCCTTGTCCGGGCGATGGACGGTCAATACCGTGGTCACTTCGCGATCGCCGGTGACCAGATATTTTCCGGGAGCAAGCGGGAACTTCGGCTTCTCCATGATGAGGCCGTGCTCTTCCAGCCACCAGTCCTTGCTGTCGAACTCCCACCTGGCCGGCGCGACCCCGCCGATTTCGATCAATCGTTTGTAGCTGCTCAAGGGCACGCCTCTGGGACCCGGATCGACACGCCAGAGTCCCCAGGTTTGTGCATTGTTCCCGGACTTCGCGGCTGGATCGCCCAACGCCGCGATGTACTGTGGGGCGACCGGCGTGAACTTCGTGTCGTTTGTACCGGCGGCGTGAGTCGGCGCTGCGAAGGTCATGACCATCCCGGCCACTGCTACCGCATGGAGTAGGTTGCGCATGAGGCTCACCTTTCTGCACGAGTATACCCCCCGGGCCTCCGCGGCGGAGTAGTTTGGCGGAGAATCGATCGATGGCGTCTCACGAGGTGTCCATCGTGATTCCGGTGCTCAACGACACCGAACCGCTGCGGCGGCTGCTGGCGACTCTCCCTGCCGATCCGCGGGTCGACATCGTCGTCGTCAACGGCGGCGCGGCGGACGATCGGCTGACCGCGATCTGTCGTCGGCCGGACGTCAAGTTGCGGACGTCGGCTGCGGGCCGCGGGCGTCAGATGAACGCCGGAGCGTCGGCTGCGGCGGGGCGGTGGATCGTGTTTGTGCATGCCGACACACACCTGCCACCGAAGTGGCTCGACGAAATTCGCCTGGCGAGTGCCGATCCAGACGCGGTTGGGGGCAGCTTTCGATTCCGGCTCGACTCCGGCGCGTGGCAGGCCCGGCTCATCGAGCGCGCCGTCGAATGGCGTGTCCGCTGGCTGGATCTCGCGTACGGGGATCAGGCGTTGTTCGTCCGCCGCGACGTATTCGATGCGATGGGCGGCTATCGCGAGTGGCTTTTGATGGAGGACGTCGACTTCGTGCGCCGGCTTCGCCAGGCTGGCAAGCTGTATCACTCGGCGCAACCGGTGCTCACGTCGGCGCGACGGTGGGAGCGCGGCGGCTGGTGGCGGACGAGCGCGAGCAACGTGATGCTCCAGGCCTTGTTCTTTGCCGGAGTGGCGCCTGAACGGCTGGCAGGTTGGTATGCGCATCCATCGCGGCGATCCACACCGGAGGCGCTGGTGGTGCTGGCACGCGTTCCCTCTGGCGGCCGCGGTAAGTCTCGACTCACGCGCGCTCTCGGCGGTGACCATCTCGAGCTCAGACGAGCGCTTCTGCTGGACACGCTCGACGCTGCCCGCAGCGTCGCGGACGCGGATCTGTTCGTCGCGTGTGAGCCCGCCGACTCGATCGGCGACATGCGCGCACTCGTCGGCGACGGAGCCCGGTTGTTTCCGCAGCAGGGCGACACTCTCGGCGATCGGATGCGCAACGCATTTGCACACCTGTTCGCGGCCGGCTACGCGACGGTCGTGATGATCGGATCAGATCTCCCGTCGCTGCCGTCCTCCCATCTCGCAGAAGCGTTCCGATTCCTGCGCGAGCGGCCGGATGCTCTCGTGATTGGACCCGCGAGCGACGGCGGGTATTACCTGATCGGATTGCGCCGCGTCTGTCCCGCGTTGTTCACGTCGATTCCATGGAGTACACCCGATGTGCTGACGACCACGACGAGCATTGCGGAGACGTGCGGTCTGATCGTGTCGTTGGTCTCCCCGTGGCACGACGTCGACACCGTAGACGACCTTCGGCGCGTGCTGCGCGATGCGCACGGCGCGGCACGAACGCGCGCGTGGGTGACCGCGCACGGCGATGTCACGCAACTCGTCAGTGATTGCTGAGGTCGTCCGGAAACACCTGCCACGGCCGCTGCGCACCGAAGGGCAGCGCGAAGCTGTTGGCGAGCGTCACGTCCTCGGGCGCCGGGTAGGCGGGAACGCCAATCGTAATGGCCTGCTGCGGTACGTCGAGCCGCAGCGTGCCGTGAAGGTAATCCCACAGGGTCAACCCGCTGGACCAGTTCGAATTCGTCTCCGCGGGAACGATGGAATGGTGGATGCCGTGCAGACGCGGCGTGACGACGAGGTGAGCCACGAGCCGCTCCACGTCAACCGGCAGTTCGACATTCGAGTGGTGAAAGAGAATCGAGAGGAGGAGCATGTTCTGCCAGAGGAGGAGCGCGTCGAGCGGGACGCCGATTGCCGCAATCTGGAGCGCGCGCCATGGGATTGACAGCGCGAGCTCGCCGGCATGGAACCGGAGTGCGGTCGACGCGTCCAGATCGCGATCGACATGATGAACCAGATGAAACCGCCACAACCAGGAAACGCGGTGCGTGAGCACGTGCCACACGTAGAGCGTGTAGTCGAGGAGGACGATCGCCAGGGCGACGTGGACTGGTCGCGGCAGCCGACAGAGATACAGCAGTCCGCACCGGCGCCGCTCGACCACGTTCGCGAGCGGCTCGACGACGGGTCGTTCGAGCAGATTGACCGTCGCGGCCGCGGCGCCCGCGAACACGATGTTGCGCGAGACGTGACGCCATTTCGCTTCGCGAACACGGCGCAACGGACGACGCCGTTCGAGTGCGGTCAACGCCAGAAACGCGCCGCCCACGGCGACCGGCGCCAGCACGCGCCACCAGGACGTGCGGCTCATTAACATAGAAGACAAGATTACGTGAGGACGTGGTTGGAATGATTGCCGTGCCGGCCGCGCGGGATAGCGTGGGGACCGAGGGGTTGCTTGTCCCATTCGATGAAGCGAATCGGCAGCTCATCGCGGCGGTGCGTCCGCACGGCTGGGTCAACCCGCAATCGCGCGGTGTGTACGATCTCGTCGTCATCGGCGGCGGCACGGCCGGCCTCGTCAGCGCGGTTGGCGCCGCGCGCCTCGGCGCGCGCGTGGCGTTGATCGAACGCGGGTTTCTGGGTGGAGACTGCCTGCTGACCGGCTGCGTGCCTTCGAAAGCGCTGCTCCGCTCCGCGCGTGCGATTGGCGAGGTGCGGCGCGCCGGCGGCATGGGCATTCGGGTCGGCGACTTCGAAGCCGATTTCGAATCGATCATGCGCCGTATGCGCGAGCGGCGCGCGGAAATCAGCGCGCACGACTCGGTTCAGCGCGTGCAGCAGGCCGGTGTTGCCGTGTTGTTCGGTCACGGACGTTTCACCGCCGATCGGGCAATTGAGGTCGACGGCCAGCGGCTCACGTTCAATCGCGCCATTATCGCGACCGGCTCCCGGCCCGCGACGCCGCCGGTACGCGGCCTCGATCAGCTGCCGTACCTCACGAGCGAAACCGTCTTCTCGCTGACCGAGTTGCCGCGCCGGCTCCTCGTCATCGGCGGCGGTCCGATTGGATGCGAGCTGGCGCAGGCGTTCGCCCGCTTCGGATCGGCGGTCACGGTCTTCGACGTCGCGCCGCGCGTGCTGCCGAACGACGATGCGGATGCTGCCTCCATCGTGCACCGGCGACTCGCCAGCGACGGGGTGACGTTCCATCTCGGCGTGAAGCTGACCGAAGTCATACAAGAAGACGGGACGTTGGTCGTTCGGTACGAGCATCCGACGGGCGTCAGTCAGGCGACAGGAGACCGGCTGCTCGTTGCCGCCGGACGCGCGCCGAACGTTGACGGGCTCGACCTCGACATCGCGGGCGTCGCCGTCTCGAATGACGGTATGCGCTGGCGCGCGTCGCCATTCAGAATGCGCTGTTCCTGGGACGGCGCCGCGCCTCGTCGCTCGTCATTCCCTGGTGCACCTATACGGATCCCGAAGTGGCGCACGTCGGCGCGGACGGCAGCGACGCCCGGCAGCGGGGCCGGCGCGTCGAGACCATCACGATCCCGCTCAGCGACGTCGATCGCGCGATCGTCGACGACGAAGTTGAGGGCTTCGTGCGCGTCCACCACGATCGCGGCCGCTTGCTGGGCTCCACGATTGTCGCCCCGCATGCCGGCGATCTGATCGCGGAGCCGACGTTCGCGCTGACGCATGGCCATACGCTCGCGGACCTGTCGCGAACGGTTCACCCGTATCCGACGCAGTCGGAATCGCTCCGGATCGCCGCCGATGCGTACCGGCGGTCGCGACTCACGCCGCGCGTGCGGACGTGGCTCGAACGGTACTTCAGGTGGACACGGTGACGAGTGCGGCGGCCGTCGCGTTGGGACACCTCGACAACCTGTGGATCCAGGTCAGCGGGACCCAGTGCAACATCGAGTGCCGTCACTGTTTCAACAACAGCGGGCCGCGCGCAACGACCTTCGGCCACATGACGTTGGAGGCGGTGAACGGCGCGATCGCGGCAGCATCGGCGCGGGGCGTGCGCGACATCTATTTCACGGGCGGAGAGCCGTTCCTCAATGTGGAGCTGCTCGAGATGATCGCGTGCGCGTTGGCCGTCGCGCCGACGACGGTGCTGACCAATGGCATGCTCATCAGCGATCGGATTGCCGATCGGCTTGCGGGGCTCGCCAACGACGCGCGCTACTCGCTGGAGGTGCGAGTCAGTCTCGACGGGTACACGGAGGAGATGAATGACGCGATTCGCGGACGTGGCGTGTTCCGCGTCGCGCTCGCCGGCGCGGTGAGGCTTGCGCGGCGCAACCTCCTGCCGCTCATCACCATCGTTCGAACGTGGGATGACGCGGACGAGCTCGCGACGCTCGCCGGGTTCGCGCGCGTGCTGAAGGAGGCGGGCTGCGATCGTCCGCGCATCAAAGTCCTTCCTCCGCTGCCGCTCGGACGCGAGCTGACTCGCATCGCAGGCCTGCAGCGGGATGAGTGTGTGACGACCGCCATGCTCGACGGCTTCGATCGTGATCTGCTGATGTGCTCGAATTCGCGTCTGGTCACGGACCGCGGCGTATGGGTGTGCCCATTGCTCGTCGAGCAGCCGGATGCGCGGCTCGGAACAACGCTGGACGATGCCGCGAGCTCGTACGAGCTGCGGCACCAGGCGTGCGTCACATGCTGGCGGTACGGGACGATCTGCGGAAATGTGAGCGGACACATCGAAGGTCCTGACCTGGCTGGCGCGCCGGAGGCGCGGTGAAGCGGTTCGCGCTGATCGGCGGCATCTACAGCAACTGGCGCGCCCTGGAGACGGCGCTCTCGGACATCGCGCGGCGGCAGGTAGACGCCACATTCTGCCTCGGCGACCTCGGCGCTTTCGGACCGTATCCGGACCGGGTGTTTCCAGTCCTGCAGCAGGCGGGCGTGCTGTGCCTGCAGGGAAATTATGACCATTCACTGGCTTGCGGACTCGCCGATTGCCAGTGCGGCTATACCGACCCGCGCGACAACCACTTCGCGGATCTGAGCTACGACTACACGTTCCGCCACACGTCGCCCGCACACAAGGCGTGGCTCGGCACGTTACCGATGTCGCGGCGGCTCGATGTCAACGGGACGCGGCTGCTGCTGTGTCACGGGTCTCCGCGCAAGATCAACGAGTTCCTGTGGGAATCGACAAGCCCGGACGGGTTTCTCGCGTATCTGCTCGACGAGGCTGGTGTGGACGTGCTGTGCGTCACGCACACTGGCATCAAGTGGCATCGCGATCTTGGCGGCGGGCGCCACGTGGTCAATGTCGGAGCGCTCGGTCGACCGGAAAACGACGGCACGCCGCGGGTGTGGTACGCGCTGCTGACGATCGGTGCCACGTCCGGCGTGGAATTCATTCCGATCGAGTACGACCACGAGGCGCTCGCGGCGGATATGCACGCCGAGCGGCTGCCCGCCGAGTTCATCGAGACGATCCTCTCCGGCTGGTGGACGACGTGTCTCGAGGTGCTGCCGCAGAAGGAGCGCGCACGGGGACGATTCTGAACACGCAGTGCGATAGACCAGTGCTGTTGCCTGCTGGACTCGCGTAACATCGGACAGTTGTGCCGACGCGTCCGTCACGAGAGGCTGAGCTTCCGTCCCCGTTCCAGGGCGGCGAGCTCCTTGGAATCGAGGCGCTCGAGGAGCGCGCCAGACGGCTGGCGGCCGCGCTCACCGTCGACGATCGAGCCAGTGCTTCGCGCGCACATCTCCGGCGGCTGAAAGCGCACATGGCCGCGCTCCGCGACGTCTATCTCTCCGTCGCGGAAGACGCCCGCGCCGGCGAACCACCGTCGCCGGCAGCCGAATGGTTCCTCGACAACTTCTTCGTCATCTCGACCACGGCGCGGGACGTGCGGCGCGACCTCCCGGGGCCTTTCTTCAGGCGTCTGCCTCGAATCGCGGCCGATGAGTACGAGGGGTCGCCGAGAATCGTCGCGCTGGCGATCGAGTTGGTCCGGTGGAGTGCCGGCCGTCTCGACGCGCAACGGCTGCATCGGTTCGTGACGGCGTACCAATCGATTACGCCGCTCACGATCGGAGAGCTCTGGGCGTGGCCCAGCGCCCTCAAGCTGGCCCTGATCGAACAGCTGCGCGCGCGCGCCGAGGTGCTGGCCCTCAGCCGGTCGCATCGCCGGCACGCCGATGCGGTCGCTGCCGCGCTCGAATCGAGGACGACCCACAGGCGCGCATGGCCGACGGAGCTGCACCCCGCCTTCGTCATCCGGCTGCTTCAGCGCGCGCAGGAGTACGAGAACGCCGCCGCCCTGCGGCAGGAGCTCGACGCGTCTCTCGCGGTGACGGGCCAGTCGATCGAGCAGGCCATCGCCTCCGAGGGACGCCATCAGGCGCTTGCGCAGGCGGCGATGGCCGGCCTCATCGGGAGCCTGCGGCTGATCGCCTCGTTCGACTGGAGCGAATTCTTCGAGAGCGTCAACCTCGTCGAGCAGGTGTTGCAGCGCGATCCGGCGGGCGTGTACGGCCGCATGGATTTTCGCAGCCGCGATCGCTATCGCCACGCCGTCGAAGAGCTCGCGGCGCCGACGGGCGAGGCCCAGCTGCGCGTCGCGCTGAAGGCGGTCGAATACGCGAGGCGCACCGGCGAGGACTCGCCCGCGGCGCGCGGGGCGCACATCGGCTACCACCTGATTGGCGGCGGACGCGCAGCGTTCGAGCGGAGCATCGCGTGGCTGCCGAAGCTGCCGCAGCGGGTACGCCGAATTCTCTTCCGTTGCGCAACGCTCGGCTACCTGGGCGCGATCACCGCCGGCACCGCCGCAGTCGTGGCAGTGGCGGTCGCCTATGCGTACGCATACGGGTGGCGCGACGTATCGCTGCTGGCCGTGGCGCTCCTGGTCGCCGTTCCCGCCAGCGAGCTCACAATCCAGCTGGTGCAGCGCGCGCTCAGCAGTCTGGTGCCGCCGCGGCGGCTGCCTCGATTGGAGCTCAGTCGTCTTCCGTCCGACGCGCGCACGATGGCCATCGTCCCGACCATCCTCGGCAGCGTGGACGGTGTGCGCGCGCTCGCCGAGCATCTCGAGGTGCAGGCTGCGGGCAATCTCGATCCCTATATTCATTTCGCCATTCTCAGCGACCTGCGCGACGCGGCGACCGAGCACGAGCCGCACGACGCCGAGATCGTCGCCGCCGCGCGCGCGGCGATTGACGATCTCAACGCGCGGTACCCCGGAGAAGCCGGCGGCCGGTTCTTCCTCTTTCATCGGGAACGCCGGTGGAACGAAGGCGAAGGACTGTGGATGGGATGGGAGCGCAAACGCGGAAAAATCGAGGAGTTCAACCATCTTCTGCGCGGCGCGCGCGATACCACCTTCACCGTGCAGGTCGGCGATCTGTCAATCCTTCCTCAGGTCCGCTACTGTCTCACGCTCGATACGGATACGCGGCTGCCGCGCGACGCGGCGCGCGAGCTGGTCGGCATCATCACGCACCCGCTCAATCGGCCGGGATTCGATCCACAGGCCTGCCGCGTGACGGAGGGCTACGGCATCCTCCAGCCGCGCGTGAGTGTCACGTTTGCGAGCGCGGCCGGATCGCTCTTCGCGCGGCTGTATTCCGGACACACGGGAGTTGATCCGTACACGAGCGCGGTCTCCGACACGTACCAGGATCTGTTCGGCGAGGGCATCTTCACCGGCAAGGGTCTGTTCGACGTGGACGCGTTCATCGCCGCACTCGACGATTGCGTGCCGGAGAACGCGCTGCTCTCCCACGATTTGTTCGAGGGGCTGCACGCGCGCGCGGCGCTCGTCTCCGACGTCGAGCTCGTGGACGAGTACCCGTCCAGCGTGCTCGCCCATGCGCGCCGGCAGCACCGCTGGATTCGCGGCGACTGGCAGATCCTTCTGTGGCTGCTGCCGTGGGTCCCCTCCCGGCGGGGCCTCAAACGCAACACGCTCTCGGTGATCGCCCGGTGGAAGATCTTCGACAATCTGCGCCGCAGCCTGGTCGCCCCGATGCTGCTCGCGCTGCTCGTCGCCGGCTGGACGATCCTGCCCGGTTCGTCCGCCGCATGGACGATGGGCGTGCTGGCGGTCGTCGCGTCGCAGCTGCTGCCGCTCGCGGCGCGCCTGCTGACCGGTCCGCGCCGGCCGCAATCGCTGCCGGTGTTCCTGCGCAACCTGCGCAACGATGCCGCGACGGCGTTCGCGCAGATTCTGCTCGGCATCGTGCTGCTTCCGTATCACGCCGTCGCGTCGGCGCACGCCATCGTGGTGACGCTGATACGGCTCGCGTTCACGAGGAGCCGGCTGCTCGAATGGGAAACGGCGGCGGCGACCGCGGCCAGGGCGAGGGGACTCACCGGACGCCGCGCGCTCGCGCTGTTCGTGATGGAGATGAGGGCGAGTCCGCTCGTCGCCGTACTCTCCGTCGTGATCATCGTTGCGACAGGTGCGGGGACGCTGGGCATCGCGGCTCCGTTCGTCCTGTCATGGGCGCTCGCGCCTGTCGTGGCGTACTGGCTCAGCATCCCCGTGGGCGCCCGCGCCCGTCCGCTCGGCGACCGACAGCGGTTCCTTCTTCGACGGACCGCGTGCAAGACGTGGCGCTACTTCGACACGTTCGTCACCGAGGCCGACAGCTGGCTGCCCCCCGACAACTACCAGGAAGGCGCCGATGAGGGACGAGTGGCGCGCCGCACCTCACCGACGAACGTCGCGATGGGGTTGCTCTCGACGCTGGCCGCGCACGATCTGGGTTATCTCACGACGGACGCGCTCGCCACCCGCGTCGATCGAACGTTGACGACGCTCGAAGGCCTCGAACGCCATGAGGGACATTTCCTGAACTGGTACGACACGGCGACACTTGCGCCGTTGCGCCCGCGTTACGTGTCCACGGTGGACAGCGGGAACCTGGCGGGCGCGCTCATCGCCCTCGGCCAGGGGCTGCGAGGACTCGTCGACACACCGCAGACGCTCGCGCAGCGGCTCGACGGGCTCGCCGATACGGCGGACACGCTTGCACTCGCTGCCGCGCCGACTGGCGCGGCCGGTGCCGCGCACGAGGGCATTGCCCGGCTTGCGCGGGCCATTGCCGACCAGGCGCGGCGCGCCGTACGCGAACAACGCGATGCGCAGTTCGACGCGCTCGCTGTGGATCTCGCGGCGAGTATCTCCGGAATGCAACAGCGACGAAGCGGTCTCGTGCCGCGTGATGTGGACTATTGGGGCGCCGCGACGCAAGATCGCATCCACGCACTGCATTCGACGCCAGGCGCACGGCTCGACCTCCTCGAATCCCTCGCGCGGCGCGCCGTCGCGCTCGCCGACGCGATGCGGTTCGATTTTCTCTACGACCGCCGGAGGCGGCTGTTTGCGATCGGCTATCGGCTCGCCGACGCGGAGGGAGCGGGCTGCCTCGACGGCTCGTACTACGACCTGCTCGCATCCGAAGCGCGGCTGGCGAGCTTCGTTGCCATTGCGAAGGGCGACGTACCGCAGCACCACTGGTTCCATCTCGGCCGGCTGGTCACCAACCTTCATGGCCACGCGACCCTCGTCTCCTGGGGCGGGACGCAGTTCGAATACCTGATGCCGCTCCTGCTGCTGCGCACCTTTGCCGGCACGCTGCTCGATCAGAGCTGCCGCGAAAGCGTGAAACGTCAGATCGAGTACGGCGACCAACGCAGGGTGCCGTGGGGAGTGTCCGAGTCGGCGTACGCGGTGACGGATCGAGAGGGGAACTACCAGTATCGGGCGTTCGGCGTGCCTGGACTCGGCCTCAAGCGCGGCCTCTCGGAGGACCTCGTCGTCTCGCCGTACTCCACGGCACTGGCAGCGCTGGTCGATCCGGCCTCGGCGGCCGAGAACTTCGTACGGCTCGCGCGCGCGGGGCTCGACGGCCGGTTCGGGTTCTACGAAGCGCTCGACTACACCCCGAGGCAACCCGAAGGTTCCGGCGAGCCCGCGAAGCCAGAGGTTATCCGGGCCTTCTTCGCCCACCATCAGGGCATGTCGCTCGTCGCGCTCGCCAACGTGATCCGCAACGACGCCTTCGTCGCGCGCTTCCATGCGGACCCGCGCATCCAGGCGACCGAGCTCCTTCTCCAGGAACGGGTGCCGCGCGAAGCAATCCTGTCGGAGCCGAGGCCGGCCGAAAGCACGAGCCCGACGCCCTCGGTTCCACCGCCAGCATCGCGGCGGTTCAAATCGCCGCACACGCGCAGCGCGCACTCGCTCGTGCTCTCGAACGGCCGCTACTCGACGCATGTCACCAACGCGGGCGGCGGGTACAGTACCTACAAGGACCTCGCCGTCACCCGTCAGCGCCACGACTGGACCTCCGATGCCAGCGCCCACTTCATCTACCTCCGCGATCCATGGTCGCGGCGCGTCTGGTCGGCGACCTATCTGCCGATGGCCACCGAACCGGACGATTACGAGGTGACGTTCGACCTCGACAAAGCGACCTTCCGCCGGCGTGATGGCGACTTCGAGACAGTGCTGCAAATCGTCGTCTCACCGGAGGACGACGTGGAGGTGAGGCGGCTGTCGATCGCCAATCGCAGCGACCGACCGCACGACCTCGAGGTGACCAGCTACGCGGAGATCGTGCTGGGTGGTCCGATGGACGACCTCGCGCATCCCGCGTTCGGGAAACTGTTCATCGAAAGCGAGTTCGATGGGCAGAGCGCGGGGCTGCTCTTCAGCCGGCGGCCGCGAGGCTCCGACGAGACGCCGATGTGGGCGTTTCATGTCCTCGGCGTCGAAGGCCGCACGCGCAGCGCCGTGGAATGGGAAACCGATCGCGCCCGTTTCCTGGGCCGGGGACGCACGCCCGCCAATCCCCTCGCGCTCGACGGCCGCGCGTTGTCGGGAACGACGGGCGCCGTGCTCGACCCCATCGCTGCGCTGCGCGAACGCGTGCACCTCGCGCCTGGCGCCTTCGTCCGCATCGCCTACGCGACGGGGGTCGCACGGGATCGAGAGGCGGCGCTCGCGATGATCCGCAAGTATCGCGACGGGAATGCCGCGGCGCGCGCGCTGTCGATGGCATTCACCCACGTGCACACGACGCTGCAGTATCTGGGTCTCACCGACGATCAGGCGGTGCTGTTCGACCGGCTGGCATCGCGCGTGTTCGGCCCCGACCGCTCGTGCATCAGCCCGGCCGACATTGCCGCGAATTCGCTGGGCCAGTCCAATCTGTGGGGCTATGGCATCTCCGGCGACCTGCCGATCGTGCTCGTGCGCGTCGGCGCCACCGACGCGGTGCCGCTGGTCCGGCAGGTGCTGCACGCACAGGATTACTGGCGGGTCAATGCGCTTCGCGCCGACGTCGTGATCCTCAACGAGCATCCGGCGGATTACCTCGATGAGACGCAGGACGCCCTGACCCATCTTGTCCACGAGGCGCGATGGGCGGGATGGCTCGACAAGCCGGGCGGAGTCTTTCTGCGCCGCACCGAAGGCATGCCGGAAACCGATCGGCGGCTGCTCGGGGCGGTCGCGCGTGTCGTGCTGCACGGCGACTTCGGCGAGATCGGCGCCCAGCTCCATCCGGCGGCGCCGTGGATCTACAACGAGCACCACGTCGACCGCGACGTCGACATCCGGCCGCCCGAGCCCGCCGCTGTCCCCGCCGCCGTCCCGCCGCTCGTCATGGCCAACGGCATCGGCGGTTTCACACCGGACGGCCGGGAGTACGTGATCGTGCTGGAAGGCGACCGCGAGACGCCGCTGCCCTGGTCCAACGTGCTGGCCAACAGGGAATTCGGCACGATCGTGACGGCGTCGGGGGCCGCGTTCACGTGGAACGAGAACAGCCGCGAGAACAGGTTGACACCGTTCGCCAACGATCCGATCACGGACCCGACCAGTGAAGTCATCTTCATCCGCGACGAGGAGTCGGGTGCCGCATGGACCGCGACGCCGGGGCCGTTGCCCCGGAGTCCGAACAGCGGCCGCTGGGTCATCCGTCATGCGACGGGCGTCACGCGGTACCAGCGCGCGTTGGCGGGGCTCGAACAGGAGCTCACCGTGTGTGTCGCGCCCGACGATCCCGTCAAGGTGGCGACGCTTGCGTTCCGCAACACCTCCGACACGACGCGGCGCCTCAGCGTGTTCGGCTACGTCGAATGGTCTCTCGGTGCGCCGGGGCCGGACGAACGCCGGTTCGTCGTGACCGAGGTAGACGAGGCCACGGGCGCCATCCTCGCGCGGAACGACTACAACACGGAGTTCCGCGGACGGACGGCCGTCTGGCACGTCGCCGACCGCGTGCGTTCGTACACCTGCGACCGCGGTGAGTTCGTGGGACGAAATCGTTTGCTCAGCCGGCCGGCAGCACTGCAACGGCCGCAGCTTGGCGGCCGGTACGGGGCCGGACTCGATCCGTGTGGCGCGCTGCACGTCGAGGTGACGCTCGCGCCTGGTGAAACGCGGCAGCTGGCGTTCGTGCTCGGCCAGGGAAAGGACCGCGCGCACGCGCTCGATCTCGCGCGACGGTACGGCTCGCTCCATCTCGCGTCGGCGACGTTCGATCGCGCCGAGCGCGCGTGGGACGACACGCTGAATGCGATCCAGGTCCGCACGCCAGACGATTCCTTCGATCTGATTGTCAACAGATGGCTCCTCTACCAGTCACTGAGCTGCCGGATCTGGGCGCGAAGCGGTCCGTATCAGCCGGGCGGCGCATTCGGCTTCCGCGATCAGCTCCAGGACGTCCTCGCGCTGCTCCACACGCGGCCCGAACTGTGCCGCGCGCATCTGCTGCACGCGGCCTCGCGCCAGTTCGTCGAGGGCGACGTGCAGCACTGGTGGCATCCGCCGAGCGGGCGCGGGACACGGACGCGGTGTTCCGACGATCTGTTGTGGCTGCCCTACGCGATCTCCGCTTATGTCTCGAGCACCGGCGACGAGGCGGTGCTCGACGAAGAGGTGCCGTTCCTCGACGCGCCGGAACTCGATCCGACCGAATCGGAGGCGTACATCGTGCCGCGGGTGTCGGCGGAGCGCGCGTCGCTGTTCGAGCACGCGGCGCGCGCGATTCGCCGCGCGGGCCGCGTCGGCATGCACGGACTGCCGCTCATCGGATCGGGAGACTGGAACGACGGCATGAACCGCGTCGGCCACAACGGCCGCGGCGAGAGCGTCTGGCTCGGCTGGTTCCTCATCGTCGTCCTGCACGGGTTCGCGCCGATCTGCGAGCGGCGGGGACGCCGCGACCTCGCCCAGCAGTATCGGAGCGAGGCCGAGTCGCTGGCAGGCATGCTCGAACTCGCGTGGGATGGCGACTGGTATCGCCGGGCGTACTTCGACGACGGGACGCCGCTCGGGTCGGCACAGAACTCGGAGTGCAAGGTTGATTCGTTGACCCAGTCGTGGGCGGTGCTGGCGAAGGTCGCACACCCTCGCCGCGTCGAACGCGCGATGGACGCCGTGCACGCGCATCTCGTTCGGCGCGACGCGGAGCTCGTACTGCTGCTCACGCCGCCGTTCGATCGGATGGCGCACGATCCCGGATACATCAAGGGGTACCTGCCCGGGGTTCGCGAAAACGGCGGCCAGTACACGCATGCGGCGCTCTGGGCCGTCATCGCGCTGGCGCGGCTCGGACGTGGCGACGCGGCGATGGAGCTGTTCCACATGATGAACCCGATCAATCACACGCGCACGCCGGAGGCGGTCGAACGGTATCGCGTGGAACCGTACGTGGTTGCGGCGGACGTCTACGCGCACCCGATGCACGTCGGTCGCGGCGGGTGGACGTGGTACACGGGTTCGGCGGGGTGGATGTACCGGGCTGCGGTCGAGGCGTGTCTCGGCCTGCGTGTCGAGGGTTCGACGTTCGCGATCGATCCGTGCATCCCCTCGGTCTGGCCGGAGTATTCGCTCGTCTGGCGGAGAGGCCGGACGCAGTATCGCATCCGCGTCGAGAATCCCAATCACGCCTGCCGCGGCATCGCGATCGCGGAGATGGATGGCGAAGGCGTCGATCCGATGGCCATTCCGCTCGCTGACGACGGCAACACTCACGTCATCGCGATCGTGCTGGCGAAGCCAGGAGCACCGAACGCGGGCGGCTGGCCGGCTGCCGCGGAACAGGCGATCCGCTAGCGTTTCTCCGTCGGTTACTCCACGGTGCCCGGCACGCCGGAATTCCCGTCGCGATCCACCGCGACGATGCGGTGGCCCTTCACGAGCGCCGGTCGCACGGGCGCGGAAAACGTTCCATCGGCGGCGAGCGTGTTCGCCTGTCCAATCTTCGTTTTCTCCTGAAACGACAGATCGTAAACGGAGATCGGCGCCGTGCCCGGCGCCGCCGTTCCGGCGACCACGCCGGCGCCGTCCACGAGCATGCCGAGTGTCGGGCCGCTGCTCTGGGCAGCGACATACGAAACGCCGAGCGCGAGGGCGATGAGCAGGCGTGTCACGAGCGTCTCCATCCGTGTTGACAGGTTACTTGCCTCTGATTTTGACCGCATCGATGGCAACGGCCGACTCCACCGAGTTGTCGATCGCGTTGCCGGACGTAAATTTCAACGTGACCTGCGTGCCGAGCACCTGGGCCGGAAGAGTGAACGACGCGCACACGCGATTCGTCATCGTACTCGACGGAATGAAATACAGACCCGAACCCAGGATATTGACGCCCGACGAAAACGCCGGTGCTGACGGTGGTGTCAGAACGGCGCCGGGACTGAGTCCAGGCGGGGGCGGCGGAGCGCCTCCGCCGGCAGGCGACCCGCCACTGTTATCAGCCGACGCGAGCGTGAACGTGCCGGCGCTGCTCACGAGCTGGGCCAGGAAGAAGTCTTCAAACCCGCCCGAGTCGTTGCTCACGAACTGGTAGCAGAAATCGATCTCCGATGGAACCGCCGGCGCGGCGAACGTCTGGGTGATGACGCTTCCCGACGTCCCCGGCGGCGTCGCGGCGCTGGCCGCATTGGACAGCACCGCCATGAACTGTCCTTCCGCGGGAACGATCGGCGTGAACGCACCCTGCGGGCCGAGGCTGCTCATGACATGCACGTTGCTGCCCGGCGCGACCGTCCAGCCGGCGAGCGTGCCCGATTCGAAGCCGCCGTTATTCAGCAGCGTCACCACGACGTTGCCGACGTCGGTGGTGCCGCCGACAACGGGCGCGAAGCTGCCGGAGAGGCCGGTCTGCAGCGTGCCGTTGATAGTCGCCGACGCCGTCACGACGATGTTGCCGAGAACGGTCGCGACGCCCGGGATCGAGAACGTCCCGTCGTTCGCCGTTGTGGACGTCCGTGAGAACGTCGACACGATGGCGCCCCCGACGCCGGCGCCGTTCATGTCAATCACTCGACCCGTCACCGTCGTGCCCGGATCGGGAATGACGTTCACCACGACGTTGGGAGCCGTGCCGATGTTGCCGCCAAGGTCCACGGCGGTCGCTCCAAGCGTGAGCGAGCTGATGCCGACGGGAATCTTCAGGTTGTACTGATACGGCGATGACGTGGCCGTGAATGCCACCGCGCCGTTGACGAGGAAATTCACGCCAGCGACCGCCACGTCGTCGCGGGCGTCGACGATCACCGGCAAAGTCGATCCCTCGACAACGCTGCTGCCGTTGGCGGGAGACGTAATCGATGCGGTCGGCGCCACGCCCTTCGTATCAACCAGCGCGAGGTACTGACCGATGTAGAGACGGCCGTCGCCAAACGCCTGGAACTTGCCGAGCGCGCCGTGGTCCGTGGTCAGATAGACGAAGTTCCCATCAACGGCAATCCCGGTCCCGTTGTCGTCGCGCTGCGGGAAGTTGAGAATCGCTCTGGCCTGCAGTTGCGTCGGATCCGTGATGTCTGTAATCGGGACGCCGTTGACGAACTTCACGTCCGCGCCGAGCGCGAAGTTGCCCGAGACCGCAATGTCCTGCAGAAATCCGCCCAGGTTCGAATCGAGGATGTGCGAACGCACGACGGGGTTCGATGGGTTCGTCAGGTCGACGGACGTCGTGCTGTTCGAGTAGTCCGCGACGAACGCGAAGGTGTCGCGAAGCCCGACGGCGCGCGCGTCTCCAGTGGACGCGCTTCCGAGCAGCAGCGGCATGTCGGGGTTCGAAACGTCGATCACGTGAACGCCGCCGAAGCCGGCCGCCGTGACCGCGAGGCCACGCTGCGCGTCCACGTCGATGCCCTGGATCGTGCCCGCGAGGGGCAGCGTGGCGATCGGCACGATCGACGCCGGGTTCGACACGTTGACGAGCAGCAGGCTCGAACCGTTCGCCACGTACGCAACCGTGCCCCGCACGGCGACCGCGAGGGCGTTACTGGTGGCGAGCGAGCCCCGCAGCACGGGCATCAGCGGGTTGGCCACATCGACGACGTGCAGGGCAGTGCCGGCCGCCACGTAGGCGAGAGTGCCCAGCAGCTTGATCCCGTTCGCATTGCCAGGCAGCGACAGCGATGCGGCGATCAGCGGATGGCTCCGATCGGTCACGTCGACAACCTGCAGCCCGGACGATCCGGCCGCGACGTACGCGAAGTTGCCGTTCACCGCGACGCCATTGGCAAAGCCAGGGAGAGGGATGAAGGACAGCGCCGTTGGCGTGAACGTCTGAACCACGCCGACGGCCTGCGCGGTAAAGCCGCTGTTGGTGATGGTGATGGTGCACGAGCCGTTGTTGCCGGCGAAGACGTTGCCGTCCGGCACGCCGAAATTACAGATCGTCAGGTCGCTCGACACGTAATTCGTGCCCTTCGACGTCGACGTGAGGTCGAGCGTCGTCTTGTTGTCGATCAGCGTCCCCTTCACGGCGAGCTGCTGCGACGCGACGCCGACGATCGTGTTGAAATCCAGCACGAAGGACGCGGGTGTCACCGTGAAGGTGGCCAGCGCTGTCGACAGATCGAAGCTCGCCGGATCCAGCGGGTTGGTCGCCGTCTGTATCTCGACGCCGTCCGGAATGCCGTCGCCGTCGGTGTCGGCAAGCAGTGGACTGGTGTGATGGATGTGGACCTCGTCGCCGTCCTTGAGGCCGTCGCCGTCCACGTCGGGATTGTGCGGATCGGTTCCGTTCTGGAATTCTTCCAGGTTCGTCAGACCGTCCCGGTCGGGATCCTCGAACGGCATGACGGGATCGTTCGGATTGAGGCCGTTGGCGATGGCCCACGAATCGGGAATGCCGCCATGCGGTGCGCCGCTGAGCGCGGCCTGCACCGACAGCAGGCCCGATGCGCCCTCGTGCGTGGCCTGAATCAGCACGGTGCCGCTTGTGCCGCCTGCGGCCGCCTGCACGATCCCTCCCGCCGACACGGTGGCAATCGCGGCATTGCTGGTCGTGTACTGCGTGCCACTGCTCGCCGCGGTAACATCCGTGGCCGTTCCGTTCGGATAATGCGCCTGCACCTCGAGCTGCGCCATCGCGCCGGATTCGGTGAGCGTGGTGACGGGGGCCGAAACGGTCAGCGAGACCGGAATCGGCGTGGTGTTGCCGAAGATGATCGGCTTGTGGTTGACGACTCCGTTGGCGGGTACGGCAAACAGATCCGACTCGCCGGAAACCGTCTTGCCGTTGACGATACACGTCGCGCGTGCGCGTACGATTCCGAAATTGGCCGGGACGTTCGGCAGCACCCACGATCCGTCGGCGTTCACGCGAACGGTTCGGTTGAGCACGCTCACCGTGCAGTTCTCGTTGAGGTGCTGGGCGCGCGCGTCGTGTGCGAGGCCCACGCCGAGCGCAGCGATGGCGCAGATGCGCAGAAGCAGCCGGGTCACCGGGACACCTTGACCGAAGCCTCGACGTATTCGACCAGCGTCCGCAGCGCCGGCACGCCGTCGATGCGCGCACCGTTGACGAACATCACCGGGCTTCCTTTGATGCCGCGGCTCAGGCCGGCCTGCAGGTCGGCGTCAACCCGCGCCGCGTCGCGGTGCCGCCGGATGCTGTCGGCGAACTTCTCCTGATCGAGTCCGAGCTCGCCGGCGTAGGCGATCAGGTCCTGCTCGCGCAGCGAGTTCTGATGGCGCAGCGCAAAGGCCGCGAATTCCCAGAAGCGCCCGTCGCGTGCGCCCGTCATGGCGGCCTCGTGCGCCAGACGGGCCTGCGGGTGAAACGCGAGCGGGAAATTGCGGAATTGCACGTGCACCGCCGCGGGGTATCGCGCGAGCAGCTGGTTGACGATGTCAAAGGCCGGCGTGCTGACCGGGCTCTGAAGGTCCATGAAAACCTCCAGCGTGACCGGCGCGGCAGATGGACCGCGGGCCATCAGGTCGTCCGCAATTTCCGCGGCGGCGCGCGCCTGTGCCTGGTCCTTGACGGCCAGCTCCCTCAGCTCGACGAACGATCGCGTGCCCGAGTAGACGCGGCCGTTGATCGTGTACGTCGGAGTCCCGCTGACGCCAAGCCGGGTGCCTTCCGCAACGTCGGCGGCAATCATCTGCTTGACGGCGTCGCTGTCGAGATCCTTCTCGAAGCGTGCGGCGTCGAGCCCCAGGCGCTTCGCATAGCCGATCAGATCGGCGCGCTGCACGTTCTCCTGCCGCGCGAACAGCAGGTCGTGCATCTCCCAGAACCGCCCCTGCAGCCGCGCCGCCATCGCCGCCTGATGCGCCAGCTGCGCCGCCGGATGGATGCTCAGCGGAAAGTTTCTGAACTCGATCGCCGGCGCGATCCCGTCAATCGATTCCGTCTGCAGCCGCCGGAGCGACGGCGCCAGCTGCGCGCAATACGGGCACTGGAAATCGGAGTAGACGACGATCGCGATGCCCGCCGGCGCCTCCACGGACGGCGTCGTGCCGTTCGGTATCAGCGCGGCGAGGAGCGATATGGCAAGAAAGACGGGCATCGTGGATGCTCCGATCGCTAATGGGTCTGGCCCGCGGCATCAGGTGCCGCGGCCCAGCTCCTGGGCTGAAATCGTTCGTCGACGACGAGGTCCTTCGTTCCCGGTGGAAGGACCTGCAGCGTCTTCAGGAATTCGACGACGGCATCGCGTTCGGCGGCAGGCAGCGCCTGGAAGGCCACACGTGACGATTTCGCTTCGCCGGAATGCGCCAGGATCGCCTGCCGCAGCGTCGTGAAGAGGCCGTGATGGAAGTACGGCTTCTCGTTCGCGGCGCCCCAGAGGCGCTTGGTGAGGAAACGGCAGTTCCCCTGGCGCAGCGTGTCCGACCACTGCGGCTGATTCATGTCCAGCGGTTCGCGATCCGCCGCATCGCAGATGTCGTGAAGCTTGAAATCCGTGTAGGCATCGACCCACACGGCGCCGGACGAGTCGGGATGGAGCCGCGGCTGCGGCAGCGCGTCGCTCGACAGATCGAACCGCCCGCTCGATCGCCGGATCGCGCGGAATCACGCGCCCGGGCACCTGCAGCGTCGCCTGCCACACGCTCACCGCGGTGACGTCGGCGACCGTCAGTTCATTCCTGACGCCGTCACCATCGGGATCGGTGCCGCGGCCAAACCGCTCCGTCGACTGGATGCCGTGATGCTGGTTGAACGCGGTGTTGGTGAATTCGCGAATGGAGACGATGTTGCTCGCCTGGTGCCAGGGACGGATAACCAGCGACGGTGGATGCGTCGAGTCGCCGGCGATCAGGCTCAACCGCCCGAGCCCCTGCACCTTCGATGTGTCCCACACTCCCTGCTTCGTCAGCGTCAGCGTCCCGAAGCTGACCCCTTTGGCCACCAGCGGTTTGCTTTCGCCGACCTTGATCGTCACGCGGATTCGCTGCAGCTCCTCGGTCATCTGCCGCGCGAGCATCTCCAGGTAGCCCGCGCCGAACATGCCTGTGGTGCGCCGTGAATCAGCGACGGTCTGCAGGAGCGCCGGCCGGCCCGTTTCGTCCACCGTGCCGCGCGTCGGCAGCCGGTCCGCCGGATCGAAGGTGACGAAATCGAATCGCTGCCCGAGCAGCGACACGTTCGTGACGAACTCACCGTGACCGCCGGAGATGCCGTACGGGGCGTTGTGACAGCCGGCGCACGAGTTCGCGTCCGGTCCCGAGATGCGATTGAAGGCGCGCGCCCCGTTCAGCGGCCGAGAGGTATCGGTGAGCGGACGGCCGGTGCCTTTCGTCAGCGGACGGCCCCCACCGTCCTCCTCGGTCCAGATGGCCTCGAACAGACGTCGGCCGTGCGCCAGCAATTGCTCGAGCGGCAGTGAAAACTCCCGGCCATCCTGCAGGTGCGACGGCACCGCGAGCTCCTGGCCGATCGAGGAGGCCGGCTCCTGCGCCGCGACGCGGCCGAGCGCGACGACCAACAGCGCGCTCAGCGCGGTCCACATCAGCGGGGCCGCCGGAGCAGCGCGCCCGCGACGAACGCCGCCGCGATCAGGAGCGGAGGTGCGACGAAGACGAGAAAGCGGCCGAGTGCGTCGAGGCGGTACACATTCAGCGACCGAAGCAGCGGATCGATCCTGACGACCTGGAAGAAGAGCAGCCCCCACCAGATCACCCACGCGGCGACACCAATGAGCAGCGTCGCCGCCATGAGGCCCGCCGTTCGCAGCGCCGGAAGAACCCATCCACCACATATCGCTCCCACGCACGCAAGAAGAATCAGTACGCCGGCGGTCACCACGTTCAGCGGAACTCGCGCTGATCGAAAAAGGCCGATTCAAAAAACACCTGGATCGGGTTCGGCGCTGGCGATTCCAGGTCGCCGTTCCACGTCCCCCGCTCGTGCGACGCATACGCGCACGCGACCTCGAAATCGCCCACCAGGTTTTCCATGTACATGCGCTCGAACGTCGCGACCGCCGTCGCGTGGTCCTGCGCCAGCCGCTGGAACACCTCGCCTTTGCCGGCGGCCGTGCTCTCCCGGCCGAGCCGTTCGAGAAAGCGCTCGATGTTTGCCCGGCGCGTCGCGGCATCGATCGGGATCTCGAGAGAGACGTCGAGCGATTGCCGGTTCGTTTCCGTTGCCTGCGCGATCACAATCGGGCGGGTGGCGACCATGGGCCGCCCGGCCGCTATCCGCCGCACGATCACCGCGAGGTTGCCGTCCTGCGGTGGGGCGCCGGGCGGCCGAAGCCGCAGGGGATCGACGGTGGCCGGTGGCGCGATGAGCGCGGCACGCACCAGCACGCGTTTGAGATTGCTGATGCGTATCGGTTCCCGCTCGCGCGGTGTCTCGTTCAGCACGCTGCACGTCAGCGTCGGAGCTGCCGCGGGCTGCGGCTGCGTCTGGCCCGACGCCGCGGCCGTGATCGCGAGCGCGATCGCCCACGACACCAGCACCCGAATCGCCCTGGACCCTATCTGCATGCAGTGCTCACCGGATGAACGGGGCCGGCCCCGGCGGATACGGCGTCGTGCTGAAGTTGCCGATCGGCGCGGGCGCCTGCGGGATCGTCTGTTTCTTCGTGAGGTTTCCGAAGACAAAGTAGGTCGGGTAGACCTGCGTGAAGATCTGGTAGTTCGATCCAAGCGCCGCGCCCAGCTCGATGCGGCTGCCGATGTTGCTCCACTTCAGCGGATCCGCCAGCGTGTTGAATGCGGAGACCGCGATGCTGGTCGGCGTGCCGTCGTTGATCAGGAACGCCGTGTCGCCGTTCGCCGTTGCGTACTTGCCGTTATTCGGACCGGCGGCGCCGGACTCCTCGATATCCCACACGGGATTGTTCGTCACGCCGATCTCCGTCGCCTGGCGGACGACCGTCGGCGAGCCCTTGAACATCCCGCCCTCGGCCAGGTACTTGATCTGGAAGCGGTTGAACAGCTTGTAGCTGGTACGCTTCGAAGTCCGGAAGTTATCGAGCTCGGAATTGCTCGCGAACGAGTTTGGCGGACATCTGCCGCTCGCGCAGAAGTTCGCTCCGAACTTGAACATCCAGTTCAGGACGTACGTCCGTTCGGCGGCTGTCATCGATCGGACGTAGAACGGATGGATGGTGCTCCCCGCCGCCAGCAGCCCAAGGTGCAGCGTCGTCAGTCCCTTCTGCACGACGCTCATCGACGCGGCGCCGCCGGGCGGATAGAAGTCGGTCATCCACGAATCCATGCCGGCGGTTGACAACGGCACAGCGGCAGGATCGATCCAGCCGATCGACGCGATGTCGTCCGTTCGCACACCGATCTCGATCTCTTTGGTTTGCTCCTTGGTCAGTCCGCCTTCGAACGTCACCTTGACCTTGAACGTCACCTTGCCCGGCGCGGCCGCGAGGTCGCCGAGATCCCACGTCTGATCGGATCCAGGCGCGAAGCTGCCGGGGCCTTCGAACGACCACTCGTAGCTCGTGACCGCAATGGACGCCGGCGACGTCTTCGCTTTCAGCCGGAGGTTGTCGGCGGTTCTCGCCGCCGAGCCGCCATACACCGGTCCGCTGGTGCCGGCGTACGACGTGTTGTCGGGATCATCCTGATCGATGGCCTCGGCGTCGATTGAGACCGTCGGGACAACGCACGATCCCATCTTGCACAGACCGTCGTCGCCAGACGAGGCCGGGCAGATGTGCGTTTCCTGCGCCGGATCCGGAACGCAGCTGCTGCCCTGACACCACTTGCACACCGGACAGTCGGCCACCGATCCGCTGGCGTTCGGATCGCCGCCGCAATGCCAGCCGGCTTTCAACACGCCGACACCGGGCGACGAACGAATCACCTGGCCATCGTCGCTGACGACGCCGGTGCCGATCGCGACAAACGATCCGATGTCGTGGTCGAACGAGTACATCTCGGTGACCGCCCTCGGCTTCAGTCCGTCGACGTTCGGCAGCGTGATGGCCGCCGGCGGGTTGAAGACCGCGCCCGACGGTTGGATGGTCACGATGAAGCGCGGCTGCTGACCGAAGCCTGGCGCCATCGGCACCTTCTCGCGGTTCACCACCGTGACGCTGACGCAGCCATCCTTCGAGCCGCCGGGGAAGGTCACCTGGTTCGGCGCAAACGTCAGGGAGAAGCCGGGCGCTTCGGGAATCGTCAGCGTTCCGCCGCCCGACGTCGCGGTGACGCAGAGCTGATTCGCCGTGTTGAGCGGCAGCAGAAAGATCGGCTGCCCCACGGTGTTGTCCTGGCCGGCGACCGTGACCACGTCGTACTCGAGCGATGGGTATGGGCCAGGCAGCAGCGCGGTCGAGCCGTCAGCCAGCAGCTTCACCAGGCCAACAGGCGCATGCGGAATGGTGAACTGCCCCTCCGCGTTTGTTTTGATCTCGGGGATGGATTGAACGGCGTTGGCGTTCGCGTTCAGCACATTCGTGAGAACCGCGCGCATGGCGACGCCGGGAATCGGGTTGTTGCTGTTGTCGAGGACGACGCCGGAAATCGTGGTCTGCACGGGATCTCCGGGAGCGCGTCCCGACGCGGTGAACACCGCTGGCAGACCCGACGCCGCCGCAACCGCGGCTTCGACGACGTTGTTCGCGTTGCCTTCCTGAACACCGAGCGTCAAAGTAGTCGCCACGCGGCCGTCCGAGTCGCTGTTCACCGTGGTCGTCGAACTGCCGTCGAACGAGCCTCCACCTTCCTTGACGGTGAAGGTCACCGGCACCTGCGCGCGCCTGTTGTTTCCGCCGTCGACGACAACCGCGATGAACGGCTTCGGCAGCGGCTGCCCGATGGCGCCGATCTGATCGTTGCCGGTGTCGACGACGATCTTTGCCGGATCGCCGAGCACGCCGGTGGCGGTGAAGACGGCGGTGCCGGCAAAACCAACCGCGTACGCTTCGACAATGTTTCCACCCGCGCCGGCCCGCATGCCGAGAGTCCATTGCGCGTCGGCATGCCCCTGAGCGTCGGTGGTCGCCAGGGCGGTCGCACCCGGGTCACCGGTGTCGCTGACGAGACCGTCGTTCTGCGTGACCTTGAAGATCACCGGCTTGCCGGCGACGGGATTCCCAGCCGGGTCGATGAGGGATATGACCAGCGGCGCCGCGAGCATGGTGCCGATCGTCCCGGACTGATTGTTCCCGGAGATCAGCTGAATCTTCGATTGCGCCTGCGGCGCAATCCGGAAGACCTTAATCGACGTCGTCGCTGCGTTGCCGACGCGATCGATCCCCACGGCCTGGATGACGTTCTGCCCCAGGTTGAGGGGGACCGCGCCAGCGAGGAAAAGCCGATTGGCGACGGCCGCGGTATCGCCGTTCACGGTCACCTGCGCCTGTTCCTCGTTTACCGTCCCCACGACGATGTCGTTCACGTTGCCGGCGACCGCAATGGAGGGATCTTCGGTCACGAAGCCGTCGATCGGCGACGTGATCGTCACGTGCGGCGGCGTCGTGTCGAGCGTCACCTCGATGCTCGACGTGCCGACGGCAGCCGCCGTCGTCGCGACGACGGTGATGATGTTCGGGCCCTCGGCGAGCGGAAGCGCCAGCGTGAAGGCGCCGCCGGTAACCGGCGCGGGGAGCGAATTAATCGTGACGGTGGCGTCGGGGTCGTCCACCGTTCCGGTGACCGTCGTCGGGGTGAGATTGAGATAGCTCAGGTTGGCCAGCGATGTGATGGTCACCTTCGGGACGCGCGCGTATATCAGGGAAACGGCGTCGGCGCTCGTGTTGCCAGCCATGTCCGTCGATTCGAGGCTGATGGAGTTGGCGCCTGGTGTGAGCGTCGCGCTGCACTCGACATTCCCTGCGGCCGTTGTCGCGGGCGCGTTGTTGCACGTGACGCTGACAATCCCGGAACCATCTTCGGTAACGGTCCCCTGGACGAGGACCGAAGGCGTGAACAGCGTCGTGCCCGCGGCCGGCGATGTCAGGTGAACGACGGGCGGAAGGCTGTCGATGCTGAGGCTCGCGGCGGCGGTCGCCATGTTGCCGGCGTTGTCGATCGCGGTGCCGCTGACCGTCTGATGCGCCCCGTCGCCAGAGACGGTCTGCGCGCTGGGGCACGCCGCAACGCCCGACGCTCCATCGGCGCACGTGAAATGGACGGTGACCTGGGTGCGGTTCCATCCATTCGGATTTGGCGCCGGGTCGAGCGACGCCGTGACGACAGGTTTGACCTGGTCGATCCGGATTCCGCCGCGCGTGATCGACCCGGTGTTACCGGCCAGATCGGTGGCCTGACCAGTTGCCGACAGGTTCGTCCCATCGGCCGTCAGGATCACCGGCAGGCTCAGGCTTGTGGGCACTACGCCCGACAACGCATCCGTCGCGGCAAACGTGACTGCCACCGGCGTGTTGTTCCAGCCGCTCGCGTTGGCATCCGGTGAGGCCGTCGAGACGAGGAGCGGAGCCGTCTTGTCGATATTCAGCGTCACCTGTAACGAGACCGTGTTGCCCGCTTTGTCGACTGCCGTCGCGGACACGATCTGATTGGCGCCTTCTGCGGTCACGGAAACGGGCTGCGGGCAGACCGCAATCCCCGATGTCGGATCGGTGCAGGTGAACGCCACCGAGACGTTGGTGTTGTTCCAACCGTAGATGTTGGGTCCCGGGGTGATGAGCGGCTGAATGACCGGAGCGTCCGTATCCTGGCCGACGATCCTGATCGTGAGCGTGCTGCCCGGAGCGCTTCGCAGTTCGACCGACAGCACGTTGGAGGCGGCCAGCGAGACGGCCTTCGTCAATCGCGTGACGTTGCGATTGAAATCGGAAGGGCCGAAGATCTCCTCGCCGTTCAGCGTGATGATGGCGCTGGCAATGCCGGCGTTGTCGATCTCGATCGCGTACGGCGCCGATGGATTGAGAACCGTGAAGGTCGCCTGGCGGACAACCGGCGCGCCGGTGTTTCGCACGAATGTCTGCGGGCCGAACGCGACGAATGACGCCGCGGAGGCCGGCAGAATGGCGACCAGATTGAACAGAGCTACGAGCAGAGCGAGGCGACCGATCGCCGAAGCGAGCGTTCTCCGCTCGAGTGAGACACGGCAAGTCATCGACCCTCCCTACGGGCGGAGACGAGTGTCTGAGTTGAATTGAGGGGACGAGCCGGCGCAGACGTTAATCTGCGGCTGCAGGTGCGTCAAGCATTTATTGCTTCTTCGGCGAAACGTCATGCAGATGTTATGCATCACGACGACGATAGCGCCACGCCTCTATTCGATAGATCGTCCGCTCGATCGCCAACAGCCGCCGCCTCGCAGCGCGTAAGCGGCGCACGCTGGCAGCGGACTTGCTGCCCGCGGGTACCAACCTCACACAGAGGAGACCACGCGCGTGCGTGATGATCGCGAACAGCAATTGCTGAAGGCCGTACTGAAACGGGCGACCGTCGACCGGCCGTTTCGAGAGGCGCTCCTGACGGATCCACACACGGCCATCGAACAGACGTTCGGGATCAAGATTCCCGTGCACTATCGCGTGCGCTTCGTCGAACGCGAGGCCGGTGTGGACGCGCTGATCGTGTTGCCCGACTTCAACCCTGGTGCGGGCGGAGGCAGCGACAACGGTTCCGAGGACCTCGCAGGCGGCAGGAACACCGGGGAAATGACGTGGTTTACAGAAGGTCGAGCCACCGATGAATAGCCCCATCTTTCGGCTGAGCGACTGCCCGCAGCACCTGACGTTCATCGACTGGGTCAAATCCGAGACGGATTGGCACGACGCCGAGTCGCGCGCGAAACCGCGTGGAAAGTATCCAACGCTCATCGAGCTCGAAGGCCCCGACTTCGACATGAGCGCCATCGGTGGCGCGGTCGTCGAGGCGATGGGACTCTACGGTGTCTACGGCTGGGCGACCAACGACGGCGCGCGATCGAATGGTTACGTCGGTTTCAGCCTCACCTACAACCCCGATCACGAGGAGGGGATCGACGTCCACGCATCGCTGCTCGGCTCGGGCCGGTTGTCGAAGGACGAGTACTTCGCCCGTTTCACCTACCAGGACGCCAACGCCCGGACCCGCGGCAAGAACAGCTACGACGATACGTACGCCTTCAGGAAACGCACGCCGGCCAGCCGGCACAAGGCGCTCGGCGCGTTCATCGATCGGTTTTCGCGGCCGCTGCTGCGCAGCCGCGTGTCGGCGATGCGCGGCTCGCTCGGAGGGCAGCAGGCGATTGTCGGCGTCAAACATACGGATCCCAAACGCTGCGACGCAGGCTGGCACAGGGACGAGCCGGTCTTCCTTCACCTCAGAGTGAACCTGCCGGTCATCACGCACCCGTCGTTCCGCACGCAGATTGAAGACACGGTGGATGCGTTCCTCGAGCCCGGCAGACTCTACAGCTGGGACACCGATCTGCCACATCGGCCGATCGCCACGGAGCGAATCGACAAGGTTCGCATCCATCTGGTCCTGGGCTTCTCGCCGTGGCTCGATTATCTCGAAGAGGAGCAGGCCTACGTGCTCAACGAGTACTACGGGCGGCTCCATCCGTTCGACATGCTCAACGAAGGTCTGATCTTCCCGGGCACCCGCATCGCGACGAAGAACTCGATGGAGGTGTCGCTCACATGAATAGAACCCGGTCTCTACTCGCGACGGAGACCGTCGACCGGGACGCCGATGGACGGCGAATCCGGCGATCGATCCTGCTGGTATGGATTCTGCGGACCGCAGCACCACGCGTGTCGTACACGTGATCGCGCGAAGGAGAAAAAGCATGGCAAATCGGTCAAAGCCGACGACTCGGAGAGAGCTGGAGACGGCGATTGTCGTCAAGGCGATCAAGGACGGCGAGTTCCGTCAGAGGCTGCTGAGCAATCCACGCGAAGGCGTTGTGGCGGCGGTCAAGGAGATCGATCCGGACTTCGAGATTCCACAGGGCATCGACGTCAAGGTGTTCGAGGAGCCGAAGAAGGCGTTCTACCTGGTGCTCCCCCAGACCCCGACGGACAACATCGAGATCTCGGACGAAGACCTCGAAAAGGTGGCGGGTGGCATCTTCACCGACCAGTGGGGGGATGCCACGGTCATCATCGGCTACTAGGCACCGGACAGCGAACCGATGGGTTGCCGGGGTCCTACGTCTGGAGAGCCGTACGACCCCGCGTTTCCTTTTACCTCGACCCGTCAGAAGCCAGGCACGAGCTCGCGAATGACTGACGTCTGCCTCGTACAGATGCCGTACGCGCTGGTGAACCGCCCCTCGCTGGGGTTGAGCCTGCTGAAGTCCTATCTCGAGACCGCGGGGCTGAGCACGCGCATTCTGTACGCGAACATCCTGTTCGCCGAGGAGATCGGGCTCGACGTGTATCGCGCGGTGGAGGAATCGCCGCCGCACGATCTGCTGGGCGAGTGGACCTTCTCGGAGGCGGCGTTCGGCGCTGGCTGGGGCGATCCCGACGCCTACTTCCGGCTCATCGCCCGCAGCTTCGGCGATGCGCACATGAAAGTCCTGCGGCGCTTCCACCCCGGCGTCGATCTCAAGCAGCTCTTTCTGCTGCTGCGGCAACGCGCCGTCGACTTCGTCGATCGCTGCGCCCGCGACGTCATCGATCGCTCGCCGCGCATCGTCGGCTGCACCTCGATGTTCCACCAGCAGGTCGCATCGCTGGCCCTGTTGCGGCGCGTGCGGCAGCTCGATCCGAACGTCATCACCATGCTCGGCGGCGCCAACTGCGAAGGACCCATGGGGAGGAAGACGGCCGAGCTGTTCCCATGGGTGGACTTCGTCAACTCCGGCGAAGCGGACGCGTACATTGGCTCCTTCTGCCGCCGCCTGGTGGACACCGGCCTTCCGGCCGGCGTCGAGGAGCTCCCCGAGGGACTGTTCGGGCGGGCGCGCCGCCGCGCCTCCGATGCGCCGCCGCGAAATGGCCCGCGGCGGCTCCCTCTCGCCGGAGAGGCGGCGGAAGGCCGGACCGCGCCCCGGGCCGTCGTCCACAATCTCGACGCCACCGCCGTGCCGTCGTTCGACGAGTACTTCGAGGCGTTCGCGAAATCCTCGTTCATCGATTACGTCACGCCGACGCTGCCGATCGAAACGTCCCGCGGCTGCTGGTGGGGACAGGTGAGCCACTGCACGTTCTGCGGTCTCAACAGCTCGGGCATCGTCTTTCGATCGAAGTCGCCGGACCGGGTGCTCTTCGAGATGCGCTATCTCTCCGACCGCCACGGCGTCCGTCGCTTCGAGACGGCCGACGAAATTCTCGACATGGCGTTCCTGAAGACCGTGCTGCCGCGGCTGGCCGACGAGACGCCGTACACGATTTTCTACGAGGTGAAATCGAACCTCAAACGCGATCAACTGGAAGTGCTGGCGAAGGCGGGCGTGCGCGAGGTGCAGCCCGGGATCGAGAACCTGCACGACGAGATGCTGAAGCTGATCGCCAAGGGCAACACCGGCCTGATGAACATCCAGTTCCTGAAATGGGCCGCGGAGCTGGGCATGCGAGTCGGCTGGAACTTCCTGTTCGGCGCGCCCGGCGAGTGCGATCACTGGTACCAGGAGATCGCCGAACGCGTTCCGCTCCTGCTTCATCTGCAGCCGCCAGGGTGCGTCTCGCGAATCGGCTACCACCGGTTCAGCCCCTATCACGACGATCCCGCGCGCTTCGGCATCAGCCTCGATCCGCGCCGCGCGTACGGCCACGTGTATCCCGTGGCCGCCGAGAATCTCCGCGACCTCGCCTACTACTTCGAGGACTACGGCGACCGCTCCCGCGGCGAGATCGAGCCCGCGTTGCCGGGCCACGACAGGCCGGGTCTCAGAGCAGCGGCGGCGGCAATCCGACGCTGGCGGCATGCGTTCTACAGCTCCACGCGCGAGCGCCCGGTCCTGGTGGCCGAGCCCTCCAGTGCCGGACTGCTCGTGCGCGACACCCGGCTCGTGGCGACGGCGCGCGAACATCGTCTCGAGCCGATGCCGGCCACGGTGCTGAGACTGTGCCGTACGGCGGCCACGGAAGCCTCGCTGCGCAGCAGCCTGGACGCGACGGCAGGCCGGACGATCTCGTCTGCCGAATTGCACGACACGTTGAGCGACCTGCAGAACCGAAAGCTGATCCTGCAGGATCGCGGACGCTTCCTCAGTGTGGTCCTCGACACGATGCGGCCGCTGCCGACGCATGCGGAATCCGCCGCGGGAGAAATCCGCACCGTCGATTTCGCGCGGCACTTCGCCGCGCGCAGTCTGGCGCGAGAGTGCATCCGTCTCCCCCAGGACGTCCCCGTCCCGGAGCTGTTCTCGGTCTCGTAGCCAGTGGGGAAGCACGCGATGACTGCGCCGATTGCGGAGCGAACACGGGCCGATGCGCAATGGAGCCCGGCGCGCTATAGCGTGCTGTGCCGGATGAAGCGGTTCTTCGAGCGCTACGACGGCGACGCGGAGTTTCGCGTCCGCTACGAGCAGAACCCGCGGCGGGCGCTCGCATCCGTCGCTCCCGATCTCGCCCTCGAGGACATCCGGGCCGTTCGCAGCGTACCGCGCCATCCGCCCGCGAGCATCGTCGACGACGTCTCGCTGCCGCCGCTCGCCCGCGACTACTGCCGCTTCGTGCTCGAGCGAGCGCTGCGCTTCAATCGGCTGCGCGCGGAAGCGGGGCCGCTCGATCCGCGTTTTCGCGGCTGGCGCCGCCGCCGCATGCTGCAGGCCGAGGACGAGCTCGGTTCCGAGTTCTCACAGATGTTGCTGTTCTCGACGGCCGCGTTCGAGCTGTCGAAGGGTTGCAGCGTCGGTTGCTGGTTCTGCGGAGTCTCGGCGCCGCGCCTCGAGGATCACTTTCGATATACCTCCGTGAACCGGCGCCTCTGGCGTGAGGTGCTCGAGGCCATGATCGACCTCGGCGGTCTCGAGGCGATGCACATCAACTTCTGCTTCTGGGCCACCGACCCGCTCGACAACCCCGACTACGAAGCGTTCGCTGACGACTACCGCGCGATCGCCGGCGCGTACCCGCCGCTGACGACGGCGCTGGCGCTGCGCGACCCGGAGCGGACGCGCCGGATGCTCGATCGGTTCGATGCCGATGTGTGCCGGTTCTCGATCCTGACGGTTCCGATGCTCGACCGGCTGCATCGCGAGTTCACTCCGGAGGAACTGGGAGGCGTGGACCTGGCGCTGGTCACTCCAGGATCCAGGATGATCAAGGCGAACGCGGGCCGCTTCCGCGAGCGCGCGGCCGCGCACCCCGAGCTGCTGCAGGTTGAGCGCGGCAAGCGAAGCGCGCGCCGTGAATTCTTTCAAGGTCCCGCCGATCGCGGCGAGGACGTGCCGGGCACCATCGCCTGCGTCGCCGGATTCCTGATCAACATGGTCGAACGGCGGGTCCGTCTCATCAGCCCCTGCGCGGCGTCGGAGAGGTGGCCTCTCGGCTTTGTCCTCTACGGCGATCGCCGCTTTGAGGACGGCCGCGACTTCCGGCGCGTCTGCGAAGAGCTGGTGTGCGAGCACATGTTCACGCGCTGGCCAGCCGGCCGTGCGGTACGCTTCCGGCCCTCGCTTCACTTTCACCCGCTCGGGTCGGGTTTCGAGCTGCGCTCCACGCACCATCGCTGGTCGATCGAGGCCGCCTGGCAGGGCGCCGCCTGCCACGATCTTGGCGCCTGGATCAACGACGGATGTCACCAGCCGGGCGAGCTCACGGAGCTGCTCCTCGAGCGCCACTTCGTGTCCGCCTTTGAAACGGAGAAGCAAATCAGTCAACTGCTCCGCGAGGGCCTGCTCGACGAAGAGCCGCCGCCGCGCGCCGCCACATCTCCATCTCAGGGAGCGCCATGATGAGCGATGTCGTTCTGGTACAGATGCCGTACGCGTCGGTGCAGCGTCCTTCGATCGCGCTCGGGCTGCTCAAGAGGTATCTCGTCGACGCGGGCATCACCACCACGGTTCTCTACTCGAACATCGCGTGGGCCGAGGAGGTCGGACTCGACATGTACCGGCTCTCGGATGGGACGCTCACGCCGCACCTGGTTGGCGAATGGACGTTCGCGGGCGCCGCGTTTCCCGGCTTCGAGCCCGATCACGACGCGTTCTTCCGCCTCATCAGAGATAACGCGACGATGCCGTACTTCCTCAAGATTCGCGCGCTGCATCCGGGCGCGACGATGGCGGCGGTGCTCGAGGAAGTGCGGCGTCGCGCCGACGGGTTCATCGACAGGCTCGCGCGGAGCATCGCCGCGCGCCGTCCGCGGATTGTCGGCTGCACGTCGATGTTCCAGCAGCACTGCGCCTCGCTTGCGCTGCTGCGCCGTATCCGCGAGCTCGATCCCGGCGTCGTGACCATGATGGGCGGAGCCAACTGCGAGGGACGCATGGGCGACGCGACGCACGCCGCGTTCGACTGGGTCGACTTCGTCGTCTCGGGCGAGGCCGACGGCTTCTTCGCGGCGCTGTGCGGAGAGATCCTCGAGCACGGGCGCGAGGTGCCAGCGGCGATCCTTCCCGAGGGCGTGGCCGGACCCGTGCACCGGCGGCAGGCCAGCGGCGCGCGGGGTGCCGCCACGCAGGCCCCGCGAGCGAATGCGTTCATCGCGCTCGGCGCCCCGCCGCAACCGATCGGACGACCCGTGGTCCACAATCTCGACGACACGAGCATTCCCGACTACGACGAGTTCTTCGATGCGCTCAATGGTTCGCCGGTGCGCGACTACGTCGAACCGGGTCTGCTCGTCGAGACCTCGCGCGGCTGCTGGTGGGGCGCCAAGCATCACTGCACGTTCTGCGGGCTCAACGGCTCGGGCATCGTCTATCGCTCGAAGTCGCCGCAGCGCACGCTGACGGAGATCGAGCAGCTGACGGAACGCTACGGCGTCCGGCAAATCGAGTTCGTGGACAACATCCTCGACATGGGATACGTCGACACCGTCCTGCCGACGCTCGCCGCGCGCGACGAACCGTTGTCGATGTTCTTCGAGGTGAAGGCCAACCTGAAACGGAAGCACGTCGAGGCCTTTGCCAGAGCCGGCATTCGAGCCGTGCAACCGGGCATCGAAAACATGCACGCCGAGGCGCTCAAGCTGATCGACAAGGGCAACAGCGCCGTCATCAACGTGCAGCTGATGAAATGGGCGAGGGAGCTCGGCGTCGACGTCCACTGGAACTTCCTCGTCCTCATACCCGGCGAGTGCGACGAGTGGTACGAAGAGATGGCCAGCTGGCTTCCGCTCGTCCAGCATCTGGCGCCGCCGATGAACGTCGTCAGGCTGCGGTTCGATCGCTTCAGCATGTACCACGAACGGCCGGAGCACTGGGGACTGACGCTGGCTCCGTACCGGACCTACTCGTATGTCTATCCGCTGCCCGTCCAGGCGCTCTCGGACCTGGCTTACTTCTTCGAGTCGAAAGAGGATCTGGCGCGAGATGACCTGACGCCGGAGATGATGGCCGCGCTGCGTCCCGGCCTGGAGGCAGTCCGGACATGGGTGTTCGACTGGATGCGATTGAACAGGCGTCCGAGCGACCAGCGTCCGGTCCTCACGATGGCCGATGACGGTGACGCGATCCGTATCAGGGACACGCGCTCAATCGCGACGCGCAGCGATCACGTACTGCGCGGGCTGTCACGTCTGGTCTATCTCACCTGCGATGACGCCATTGCCGCCGACGGTCTGGTCGGCGCGCTGAATCGGCGCTTCGATTGCTCGGCGACGTGGACTGACGTCGCACCAGTCGTCAACGATCTGGTGGCGAACAAACTGATGCTCGCGGTCGAGTCGCGATACCTGAGTCTGGCGACGGTCGAAGGCCGGGATGCGGCCGCGAGTCTGATCTCGCCGTTCGGCGGACTCGATTTCGAACGCGCGGCCCAGGACCTGGGTTCGCGGAGCCTGGCCGAAGCCTGTCGCTACTTGCCGGAGTCCGTCACCGTGCAGGAGCTCTTTGCCGTATGACAGTGGACCTGCTGACACTCCTCGGTCCCGTTTCTCTCGAGGAGTTCTTCAATCGGTACTGGGAGAGCCGGCCGCTGGTGCTTCAGCTCGACAGGGCGGCGTTGTGCCAATCGCTCCTGCAGGTGCCGGACGTCGAGTTCCTGACGGCTTCGCTGGGGAGCCTCGACGCGAAATGGATTCGTCTCGTCAACAACCGGCCGGGCGGACCCATGAGGGAATTTCAGCGGCCCGGCCAGGGTGTGTCGATGGACCGCATCCTCGATGCGTATCGTGAAGGGACGACCGTCGTCCTCAACGATCTGCAGCGGCGATGGCCACCCATCCGCGATCTAGCGAGCCGCCTGTGGCACGATTTCAACGACGCGGCGGAGCTGCCGCTGCGCGCGGTGGGCGTCAACGCCTACCTCTCACCGCCAAACGCCGAAGGACTGGCGGCCCATTTCGATTCGCACTGCGTCTTCATCCTCCAGATCAGCGGCCGCAAGACGTGGACGTTGTACGACGAGCGCGAAGAGCTGCCGTCACCGGACGGTCTCGATCCGTCGGCGTCGCGCGCCACGCGTGCCGATGCGCCGGGCACGCGCGTGCACGAGGTGACGCTTGCGTCCGGCGACTTCGTGTACATCCCGCGCGGGCTGGTGCACAAGGCGCAGACGGCCGACAGCCACTCGCTGCACCTGGCGGTTGGCCTTTATCCCTGCACCTGGGGTGAGGTGCTGGCGGATGCGATCCGATCGGTCCCCGCGTGCCGCCGGTCGCTGCCGCGCGGCAGCCTGTCGGGGACGCACCTGTCTCCGGAGACACAGCGCGCGTTCGCCAGCGTGATGCAATCGGTCGTCGATCGGACGAGCGCGGCAACAGCAATCGGCCTGGCGCGCACCGAGATCGAACGGCTGCGCGAGCGCCTGCAATCCCGCGGGTTCGAGCGCTGCCACGCTGTCGAAGCGATCGACAGGCACACGCGCGTCGTCCGGCGCGGTGACGTCCGGCTCAGCCTGACGCGGCAGGGCGAAAAGGTCGTCATGGAGATCGGCAGCGGCAACTCGTTTCAGGCACCCGCGGCGGCCGAGCCGGCGTTACGCTACATCGTCGAGAACAGATCCTTTACGCTGTCGTTCATGCCGGGAATGTTGAGCGAAGGGTCGAAGCGGGTGCTGGTGAAGCGGCTCCTGAAGGAGGGCGTCCTCGAGCTGGCGCCGACGGAGGAGACATGTCAGACCGTGGCGAGAACAATGTGATCGCAGTCCTGCTTCCGCTGGGACTGGCGATCTTCGGGTTCTGGATCTGGATGTTCGTTGACGCGTTGCGGAACAAGAGGTTGACCCCACACGACCGGAAGTGGTGGGCGATCGTGCTCGTGGTGCTGCGACCGGTAGGAGCACTGCTCTATTACTTCAAGCAGTACCGCGGGCGACGGTTGTCCAATGTGAGCCGCCCGAAAACGTCGTAACGCGAGCGGGCCTGCAGAGGGAACCATGCGCTGGTCATTGGCCCACGTCCTCGACGCGGCCGCGCCGCACCTCGACGTGTGGCTCGCCGCTCCGCGGGAGCTGACGCGCGCCCGCTCGCTGCTCGCCTCGCTGCCCGCCGCGATCTCGGATTGGATCTACCTCGAGTTCCGGCTCTCTCCACGCGATGCCCGAATAGATGTCATTGTCCGAGTGGACGAGGCACACCGGCATCGACTCGCCTGCGGATCGCCGTGGCGGCGCGCCAACGCGTTTGCACGGATGTGGGCGGATCCTGAAGTGGGCTGGAATCGCGCGATCGAAAACCTCTGGCTCGAGTTCGATTTGGAGGGCGCCGCGAGTGACGAGTCTCCGCATCTGCACGAGCCGCGGTTCTTCGTCGACTTCACATCGTCGATTCGGAACGACCCATCACCCGACATTCGGTGGCGCGTGGCGTGCGATGCCATCGCGCCGTTATGTCCGGAGGCGCTGCCCTCTGAGGTCACGCAATCGCTGAGGCGCACGCTGCATGCGCTGCCATGCGGCGCGTCGCTGCTCTCGGTAGGACTGCCTCACGGTGCGGCGATGCCGGGCCTGCGTGTCTGCCTGACCGGTGTCGCGACGAGCGACCTCTCTTCATTCCTCCGCGCGGCCGGCTGGGCATGTGACGGCGGTGGCGTGTCGGAGGTCCTCCATCAGCTGTTCGACGCGCCGGGCGGAGCAGGCGTGATTGACCTCGTCGATCTCGATCTCACATCCGACGGTCGCGGCGCACTGAGCATCGAGCTCGGCTTCGCGCGCAAGCCGCAGCTGCGCGGCGCGATCGAGGAGCGGCACCTGCTCGAACGTCTCGCGGCATGTCATGCGATCGATGCGGCGTCGATCGACGCGCTTGGCGCCTGGCCGGGGTATGAGAGGGCGCGCCTGGCGCACGTGTTCTGGCCGGCGCTCCTCGTTCGCCGGATCAACCACGTCAAGCTGATGTTCGAGGACGGTCGCATCAGCGGCGTGAAGGCCTATCTGTGCGTGTTCCACCGCTTCAGCCGGCCGATAGCGCCACGCCTCTATTCGATAGATCGTGCGCTCGATTGCGAAGTCGATCGCTTCCTCCCTGACAGTGGAACCGCGCCCGCGCCGCTCGCGTAATCGCGCGCACCCGCGTGGCAACAGGCTTGCTCCCGAAGGGCGCGAACTGTTCGCGAGATGTGCGTGCCCAATGACCAACAAGATCAGTTGCTGAAGGCCGTCCTGAAACGGGCCACGGTCGACCGGCCCTTTCGTCAGGGGCTGCTGACGAATCCGCACACCGCCATCGAGCAGGCGTTCGGGATCACGGTGCCCGCCGAGTATCGCGTGCGTTTCGTCGAACGCGATGCCGACGTTGACGCGCTGATCGTGTTGCCCGGCTTCGACGCCCATGCCGCCGAACTGCAGAACGACGAACTATCGGACGACGAGCTCGAGCACGTGGCGGGCGGCAAGCACGCCCACAGGTGGGGTGACTAACGAGGCGGCTGCCTCGGGGAGATGCCGATGACGACCGATGCGCTTCCGCTCCCGGCGGCATTCGAGCTTCAGCGCACGCGTGACGCTGATGATGCCCCGGAACTGACAGAGGACGACCTCGCGTGTGTCGTTGGCGGACTGGCGCGGGCCTGGTCGGCACCGCCGGATGAACACCGCGCGTCCGACCATGAGAGTCCAACGTATCAAGGCGTCCTCGTCGCCGCCGGTGAACCTTTCGATCCGCGCTTCAGCACCTCGGTCGGCGGATCGCGCGAGACCCAGTTCACGGGCGCGACGCCGGCCGGACGCACCGATGCGGTGGCCTACGGCGCCGGCGGCAGCTGGCGATTGCGCTCGGGCTTCCAGCTCCAACCGGAATTCAGCATGACCGGCGCCAGCTTGCTGACCGCCTCGCGACTCGCGCTCGGACAGTCGTCGATGAAGCTTGGCCTGCTGATTCCGTTGCAGAACGATCGCGGCGGCATCGTCACGGCGGGCCCGGAGCGCGCGGCACGCTACGAGGTGGACGCCAGCCGCTCGCGGCTGCGGCAGGCGATCACCGACGCGGCCTATTCCACGGCGGCGGCCTATTGGGATTACGTGGCAACACTCCAGCGCCAGGCGATCTACGCCGCATCAGAAGCACGCGCCGCGCGTCTGGTCGATGAAACGCGTGTGCTCGTGCAGGCGGACGAGCGGACGGCCGCCGACCTCACGCAGCTGCTCGGCAACCTCGCCGCCAAGCGCGCCATCCGGCTCGGCGCCGATCTCGCGGTGACGCAGGGATGGGAACGCCTCGTCCTGGCGATGGGCGTAGAAGCGACGACAGTGCAGCGAGCGGCCGTGCCCGCAACGCCGTTTCCCCCCGTCGTTGCGGCGTGGACGCCGCCGCCGCTGGCCGCATTGATCGGTGACGCGAGGCTTCGCCGCGCCGATCTGACAGCGGCGACGCAGCAGGTCGAGGCGTCACGCGTGCTGGTCGACGCGGCGCGCAACAATCTGCAGGACTGGCTCGACCTGGTGCTGACGGGCGGCTACAAAGGGTGGCAGCTCGGCGGCGGGGCCGATCGGTTCTTCACACCGCTGTTCCGCGAGATCCCGGGCGTCGATGCGTCGGTCCAGATCCGCTACGAGTTTCTCGCGAGCAATGCTGGCAACCGCGGCCGCCTGCTGCAGCAGTCGGCGATCGACGACACACGCCATCTCGCGCTCGCCGACCTCGAACGCCACGTGGCAGCCGAAGTCGTGGTGGCCGTTGAGGTGCTGCGGCGCAGCACTGACTCCCTGGCCGCGTCTCAGGAGGCGGGGCGGCTCTTCGACGAGGGCGTACAGAACGAGGAACGCAAGTTTCGCCTCGGCCTGTCCACGCTGTTCGACGTGATTCAGGCCGCAGACGGGCTCACCAACGCGCGGCTGACCGAAACGGCCGCGCAGCGCGACTATGCAGTGGCGATCGCCACGCTGCGGTATCAGTCCGGGACGCTGCTGCGCTTCGACGAGGAGCGTCCAGTGATCGACGCGGCCAACCTGCTCACGCCTCCCTGACCCACAGCCATGCCCTCGAACGCGATCTTCAGAAAAGTTGCACTCGATCGTCTGGCCTCGCCCGAGCAGCTCGATCAGTTGATGCAGGTCACCGACCCGCGAGGATGGATCGCGCTGGTCGGCCTCAGCTTCGTGGTCGCGACGGCGGTCGCCTGGGGCGTGCTGGGCAGCGTGCATCAGAACGTCCATGGAGCGGGCATCCTGGTGCGCAGCGGCGGCGTTTTCGAAGTGGTCCCGCTCGCCGGAGGACGTGTCATCGACGTCTCGGTCGCCCCCGGCGCCGTCGTGAACGCGGGACAGGTCGTCGCGCGGTTGGACCAGCCCGACTTGCTCGAAGGCCTCGCGCGCGCGAAAGCCACGCTCGCGGCCCTGCGCGACGAGCACCAGCAGACGATTGAGTACGGCGACAAGGACATCGTGCTGCAGACCAGCTACCTGAAGGAGCAGCGCACGACGATCGAACATGCCATTGCGGCCGCCGAGCGGAACATGGCGTGGTACCAGGAAAAGATCGCCTCGCAGCAAGGGCTCGTCACGGACGGCCTGCTGCTGAAGCAGGCCCTGCTCACCACTCAGCAGCAGTACGACGCTGCGAACGAACGCCTGGCGGACGCGCGCAGCCAGCTCGCGCAGCTGGAAGTGCGCGAACTGGAGCTGCACAACAAGAAGGACGAGGCCATCGAGGACAGTGAGCTGAAGCTCGAAGAACACGAGCGCGCGCTGTCGGAGCTCGAACGCGAGCTCAAGGCGAAAAGCGAAGTCGTCGCTCCGCAGGGAGGACGCATCCTCGAGGTGATGACCGAAACGGGCGCCGTCGTCGCCGCCGGTCAGCCGGTGCTTTCGCTCGATCTGACGGGGCGCACTGTCAAGGACCTGGAAGCGGTGATGTACGTGCCCTCGATCCAGGGCAAACAGATTCGGGTCGGCATGCCGATGCTGGTCGCCCCGGCGACGGTGAAGCAGGAGGAATTCGGGATGATGCTCGGCCGCGTCACCTACGTCTCGGATTTCCCGGCGACGATGAAAGGCATGCAGCGCATGTTGAAGAACGAGCGCCTCGTCGCCGGACTCGCGGGCAGCGACGCACCGTACGAAGTGCACGCGGACCTCGTCCTCGATCCCGCCACCGTGAGCCGCTACCGGTGGACCTCGTCGCAAGGGCCGCCTACGAAGATCGAGAGTGGCACCCTCGCGGCCGCGAGTATCACGGTCACGACGCGCCGCCCGATCGAGCTGGTGATTCCGTTGATTCGCGAGTACCTGGGACTGTAGGCGACGGGACCTGCCCATGACGACCGCTGCGGACACGACCGGCCGCTTCGCGACATTCTTCACGACTCCTCTCCATCTGTCGCGCTTCGTGGCGCGGCGCGGCCGCGCGACGAAGCGGGTGAAAACACCCACCGTGCTGCAGATGGAGGCCGTCGAGTGCGGCGCCGCGGCGCTGGCGATGGTCCTCGCCTACTTCGGCCGCTTCGTGCCACTGGAGGAGCTGCGCGTCGAATGCGGCGTGTCGCGTGACGGCAGCAAGGCCAGCAACGTCCTGAAGGCTGCGCGCGCCTACGGTCTCGACGCCAAAGGGTTCAGGAAAGAGCCCGCGCAGCTGAGGACCCTTCCGGTGCCGATGATCCTGCACTGGAATTTCAACCACTTCGTCGTGTTCGAAGGCTTCCGTCGCGGCGGCGCCTACATCAACGACCCCGCGGCCGGCGCCATGCGCATCTCCGAGGACGAGCTCGATCAGGCCTTCACCGGCGTCGCGCTGGTGTTCCAGCGCAGCGCCGCGTTCGTGCGAGGCGGGGAGCGGGCGAGCCTGTTGAGAGCGCTGCGCCGCCGCCTTGTCGGTTCGGGCGCGGCGCTGGCGTTCGTCGTCACGGCCGGGTTCGCCCTGCTGGTCCCTGGACTGGTGGCGCCGGCATTCAACAAGGTGTTCGTCGACGAGGTCCTCATCAAGGGACTGGCGACGTGGATCAAGCCGTTGCTGTGGCTGATGGGCGCCGGCGCGCTGGTCACCGCGGCGCTCACCTGGCTGCAGCAGACCTACCTGCTGCGGCTCGAAAGCACGATGTCGCTGACGATGTCGAGCCGTTTTCTCTGGCACGTGCTGCGGCTGCCCGTCGACTTCTTCGCCCAGCGGTTCGCGGGAGACATCAGCTATCGCGTGGGCATCAACGACCGGGTCGCACGGCTGCTGTCGGGCGACCTTGCGACGACGGCGCTGAACGTGACCGTGATCGCGCTCTACGCCGCAATCCTGTTTCAGTATGACGTCCTGCTGTCGCTCGTCGGGACGACGACGGCAACGCTCAACATCGTGGCGTTGCGCTACGCGTCGCACGTCCGCACCAGCGTCAACGATCGCATGCTCCAGGACCGCGGCAAGTTGATGGGAACGGCCATCGGCGGGCTGCAGACGATAGACACCCTGAAGGCGACAGGCAGCGAATCGGACTTCTTTGCGCGCTGGGCCGGGTATCAGGCCAAGGTCGTCAACTCATATCAGCGGCTGCAGCTGGTGACGCTAGTGCTGGCCGCGGTGCCGCCGTTTCTGCTCGCGCTCAACAACGCGCTCGTCCTCGGACTCGGTGGTCTTCGAGTCATGGACGGACAGCTCACGATGGGCATGCTCATCGCCTTCCAGGCCCTCATGACCGCATTCCTCTCGCCGGTGAACAAGCTCGTGGAGCTCGGCGGCACCCTGCAGGAAGTCAAAGGCGACATGACGCGCCTCGACGACGTGATGCGCGCACCGCTGGATCCTCCATTGGGCCGTCCGAAGACGACGCTCGCGCCGGAAAGCGCCAGCAAGCTCGCTGGGGATCTCGAGCTGCGTCACGTGACCTTCGGCTACAGCCGGTTGGAGCCGCCGCTCATCGAAGACTTCAGCCTGACGCTGAAGCCAGGCAACCGCGTCGCACTCGTCGGCGGATCGGGGTCGGGAAAGTCGACGGTCACGCGGCTGGTGGCCGGGTTGTACGAGCCATGGACCGGAGAGGTCCTCTTCGACGGCAAGTCGCGTCACGACGTCCCGCGCGAAGTGATGGCGGCGTCGCTCTCGGTCGTCGACCAGGACATCTGTCTGTTCGAAGACACGGTCGCCGCCAACGTGACGCT
>QHWQ01000279.1:0-15078 GCA_003222635.1 Acidobacteriota bacterium
CGCCGCGTCGTAGGACTGGCCTGGCTTGACCTGCGGAGCCGGTGGACCAATACGGTGATACCACTGGCCGTTCAGATCCGGATGCCCATCCGCGAGCTTCGGCGTGGCCGTCTGCGCGCGGACGAGCGCGAGCGAGACGCACACGATGCCAGCTGCGATGACCGCGACTGTGGTGACTCTCCTCATTGCCGCGCCTCCTCTATCGAGCTTCCGGACTGCCCGGTTCGGCCGTCAGCTTGATGAAATGCCCATCGGGGTACGTGAGTTTCGTCAGCCATCCCAACGGCTTCCCGTTCTTCGCCGGATTCACTTCGACCGTCATCATCTCTTTCTTGTCGAAGTCGGCGGCGAGCACCTGCTTGGTGAGGCCGTAGCGGGATCGCATGTGATTGGGGGGATACGTTTCGACCGCGAACTGGGATTTCTTGCCGTCCTTGTCCACGACATCGAAGTAGATATAGATGTGCGGGTTGATCCACTCGATGCTCGTCATCACCCCTTTGACGGTGATCGTCGATTCGGGGAGAAATTCGGCGGTCAGCGAATGGTGCGCCGCGGCCGGCAGCGCGAATGCCGCGAGCGAAAAGAGGGCCACAGCGGCGCGCGATATCGTCTTCATCGGCTTCCTTCCTCCACGCGTCAACACCCGGGGTGTCTGAGACGGTTGAGTATAGGGTAGGCCCGCCTCCGCATCAAGACTACGCCGGAATCGGGTGAGGTGAAGCCGAATCCCTCATAAAACGTCACCAGGTCGGGACGGCAGTAGAGCTCCACCAACTCCACCGCTCTGACGATCGGATGCGAGAGGAGCTCCTCCATCAGTCGACGACCGACGCCGCGTCCGCGATGCTCGGCTGCGACGATCACGTCAAAGATGAAGGCGCGGAAGGTGCGATCCGTCAGCACGCGTGCGAAGGCGACGAGGCGATCGTCGGCGTCATCGCACAGTCCGATCACCAGGTCGGACCACGTGAGAAGGTTCTCCACCTGCTCACGCGTGCGGTCGTGCGCCCACCACACATCTTTGTTCATTCTCGACGCATGGCGCGGCGCGATTGTCAGGCGTGCACGTCATCCCGCCCATACGGGCTTCTCGAGTCGCATCGTGGTCATCCACGGATCGCGCGACGCGCACGCCGCGTTCGCGGTGAGACAAGACGGCACCCGGAATGCATAGCGCACCGCGGCGCGTGCGGGCCCGTGTGCGTGAGCCCTGTACAACATCTTTGAGGGAACGTCGTGTGGCGTTGACGAGTGTGTGCGGCGAAGTTGTTGTGCAAGTGCGGAGTTGCAATGCGGTGATTGCCGTATTATGGGACCCCCCTCGCGAGACCGAGCCCTACCCTGGTTGGTCCTTGGGTGATCGCAGTCCGAACTGATTATCTGTGACGTTCGACACGTCCAGCACGAACCTGTGAGCGCGACATGTCTACTGACATCTCCGCCAAAGGCCTCGTCTCCCTCGTCGGCGACAGTGAGGCGATGCACGCCCTTCGGGAAGCGGCACGCCGCGTGGCGACGGGTGGCGCCAAAGTCCTCATTACCGGCGAAAGCGGCGTCGGCAAGGACATCGTAGCCCGATTGATTCACACGCAGTCGCCGCGGCAGTCACGACCGTTCGTTGCGGTCAACTGCGCCGCGATTTCCGAGACGCTTCTCGAATCGGAGCTGTTCGGACACGTGAAGGGCAGCTTTACCGGCGCCTACCGCGACAAGATCGGCCGCTTCCAGCTCGCGCACCGCGGCACCGTATTCCTCGACGAGCTCGGTGAGACGAGCCTGCGCATGCAGGCGTTGCTCCTGCGCTTTCTCGAAAGCGGCGAGATCTATCCGGTCGGCAGCGACGTGATCTCCGCCAGCGTCGATGTCCGCGTCATCGCCGCCACGAACCGTTCGCTCGACGCGCTCGTCAAAACCGGCGAGTTCCGCAAGGACCTGATGTATCGGGTCAAGGTCGTGCACCTGCACGTACCTCCGCTGCGTGCGCACCTGGAAGATCTGCCGGCGCTCATCGAGCACATGGTGAAGCGCGTCGGCAGGCCGATCGTGTTCACGGACCAGGCGATCAAATACCTGCAGACGTATTACTGGCCCGGCAACGTCCGCGAGCTGCACAACATCATCGAACAGATCAGCTGGATTGCGGAAACCGACGTCATCGACGTCGAGGAGCTGCGACAGACGGTGCCGCTCGACACCTCGCAGCCGCTCGATCGCGACCGCGCGCACCAGATGGCCAACGAGCTGTTCGACGCGCTGAAGAGCGGGCAGCTCACGTTCTGGGGGGACGTGTATCCGCGCTTCCTGCAGCGGGATCTGACGCGCGACGATTTGCGCGCACTGGTGCGGCGCGGACTCGAGCAGGCGGACGGGAATTACCGGGCGATGCTGCCGCTGCTGGGCATCGGGACGCACGATTACAAGAAGTTTCTGAATTGCCTCGCGGCCCACGAGTGCGCGCCAGACTTCCGCACGTTCCGCCCGTCGCGCCGCGTGTCCGCGGCGAACGCGTAAGTTCCGCGGGTTCCGATCGCGGGCCGCCGCCTGCAGGATTCTGGCAGCAGCCAGACAAATCGTCCGGTCGTGCTCAGAATTCTGCGCGCCGCCCGCCGGCGCCGCCGCAACCGCGGCGGCATCACGGTTGCTCAGCCGACGCCGGCCACACTTTCCCTGTCCACGCTTCGTTTTCGTCAGGTGGCCGTCAGGCCTGCCGGGAGCGATCTGTGACGCGTCTGGTGCGTTCGATCGCGGATGGAGTATCGCAGCGATGAAAGGCATCATTCTCGCCGGGGGCGCCGGATCGCGGCTGCATCCGGTGACGCATGGCGTGAGCAAGCAGCTCGTCCCCGTCTACAACAAGCCGATGGTGTACTACCCGCTGGCGTCGCTGATGCTCGCGGGCATACGGGACGTGCTGGTCATTACCACGCCGCATGAGCAAGACGGCTTTCGCCGGTTGCTGGGCGACGGCTGGCACCTCGGCCTCTCGATCGCGTACGCGGAACAACCGCATCCCGGCGGCCTCGCGGAAGCGTTCACCATCGGCCGCGAGTTCATCGGCGACGCGCGGGTCGCGCTGGCGCTGGGCGACAACATCTTCTACGGCGCACATTTCTCGGACTGCCTGCGCCGGGCCGTGGCGCGCGATCGCGGAGCGACCGTGTTCGCCTACCAGGTACGCGACGCCTCGCGTTACGGGGTCGTGGAATTCGACGCCACCGGCCGCGCCATCAGCCTCGAGGAAAAGCCGGAGCACCCCAGATCGTCGTACGCCGTGACCGGCCTCTACTTCTACGACAACGACGTCATCGACGTCGCCAGCCGCCTGAAGCCGTCGGCACGCGGCGAGCGCGAGATCACGGACGTCAATCGCGTCTATCTCGAGCGCGGCACCCTGCACGTGGAAATCCTCGGCCGCGGAATCGCGTGGCTCGACACGGGAACGCACGAAGCGCTGCTGCAGGCCGCCAACTACGTGCAGGCGGTGGAGCAGCGGCAGGGGTTGATGATCGCGTGCCTCGAGGAAATCGCCTACCGCATGGGGTTCATCACCGCGCGCGATCTGGCCGGTCTCGCCGAGTCGATGCACTCGAGCGAATACGGTCAGTACCTGTTTCGCGTGATCGAGGACGAAATGCTCGGCGGCATCGGCTACCTCGCCGACGCGCGTATCGCCGGTTGAGGACGCGGGCGATGCCCTTTCAGTTCGCGCGCACCAGCATCGACGGCGTCATGCTCATCGAGCCGAAGGTGTTTCCCGACGATCGCGGGTTTTTCATGGAAGCGTACAAGCGATCGGACTTTGCGGCCGCCGGCCTCGAGCATTCCTTCGTGCAGGAGAACCATTCGCGGTCGACATACGGGACGCTGCGTGGTCTGCATTACCAGCGGGCGCCGAAGGCACAAGGCAAACTGGTGCGCGCCATCGTCGGCGAGATCTTCGACGTCGCGGTCGATATCAGGCGCGGGTCGCCGACGTTTGGCGCATGGTTCGGCGTCCGGCTGTCAGCCGCCAACCGTCGCCTGTTGTACGTCCCACCCTGGTGCGCGCACGGATTCTGCGTCGTGAGTCCCGAAGCGGAAGTGATTTACAACACGACGGAGGAATATGCCCCCGACTGCGAGGAGGGGCTGCGCTGGGACGATCGCGGGATCAGCATTCCATGGCCGGTGTCGAGTCCAATCCTCTCTGAACGCGATCGCCGGTGGCCGTTGCTCGGCGATTCCGCCGCGAGCGCCGTATGTTGCTGATTCCCGATCCGACGTCAGGCGAAGCCGTCGCCGAAGGCAAGATTCCTGTCGACGCGCTGGCGGCGCGACACGCGCCGGCGATGTTGCGCCTCGCGGCCGCGTATACCGCCACTGTCCTCATCAGCATCGCGCTGTTCCTGCTCATTGCCGCCCGCGGCGCAGGGCTGGTCGCACAGGGGTTCAGCGGCTTCGGCACCGGCACGCCGCCGGAGGCCGTCGACACCTTCGCGCATGTCCTGCTGGCGCTGCTCGTCGTCCTCGCCGCGTCACGCGTGGCCGGCGCTCTGTTTCGTTTCCTGCACCAGCCGGCCGTCATCGGAGAAATCTGCGTCGGGATTCTGCTCGGACCGTCGCTGCTGGGACAGGTGGCACCCGGCCTGTCCACGTACCTGTTTCCCGCGTCGATCAACCCGTCCCTCGGACTGATCGCCGAGACGGGGGTCGTGGCGTTCATGTTTCTCGTCGGACTCGAATTCAATCCGAGACTGCTGTCAATCGGCAGTCATGCCGCCGTGGCCATTTCGCACGCCGGCATCGTCGTGCCGTTCGTCCTCGGCTCGGGCCTGGCGTTGGCCATCTATCCGACGTTCGCGACGCAGGATGTGCCGTTCTCCGTCTTCGCGATGTTCATGGGCATATCGATGTCGGTGACGGCCTTTCCGGTCCTCGCCCGGATTCTGCGCGAACGCCAGTTCTCCACGACCCGCATCGGCACGATCGCGCTGACGTGCGCCGCCGTCGGCGACGCCACCGCCTGGTGCCTGCTCGCGGTGTTCGTTGGATTCGCTCGAGCCAGGGCGGCCGATGGCCTTCTGACCGCCTATCTGACCGTCGGCTACGTCCTGCTGATGGTCGCCATCGTTCGCCCGCAGTTGACACGTTTCCTGCGCCGCTACGACGACCGCGAGCTCTCGCAGGGTGGCGTCGCTGTCGTCGTGGCGGGTCTGTTGCTCTCCACGCTCGCGACCCAGGCCATCGGCATCCACGCGCTGTTCGGCGCCTTCCTGTTCGGCGCCATCATTCCGGACGATGCGATGGTGGCGCGCCAAATCCGCAACAACCTCGAGAACGTCATCCTGGTCGTGCTGCTGCCGATGTTCTTCGCCTACACGGGGCTGCGCACGCAGATTGGCCTGATCAACGGCCCCGGGTATCTCCTCGTGCTGGCGTCGATCATCGCCGTCGCCTGCGCGGGAAAGTTCGGCGGCAGCCTGATCGCGGCGCGACTCACGGGCGTGCGCTGGTCCGAAGCGGCCATTCTCGCGACGCTCATGAACACGCGGGGCCTGATGGAGCTGATCGTGCTCAACCTCGGCCTCGACCTGAAGATCCTCTCGCCGACGCTGTTTGCGATGCTCGTCGTGATGGCGGTCGTCACGACGTTTCTGACCACGCCCGTGGTCGACCTGCTGATTCCACGCTCCCGGCTCTCGATGGATGCGGCCTGAAGGGGAAGTGCCCGCGTGCTCGATTACATCAAGACGCTTCGCGCGATGGTGGGCAACACGAAGCTGGTCATCCCCGGGGTGCGCGCGCTCATCTTCGACCGCAATGGGTCCGTGCTTCTCCAGAAGCAGGCGCTCTTTGGCTCGTGGGCGCTGCCGCATGGATGCATCGACGTCGGCGAGTCGGTATTCGAGGCGCTGAAGCGCGAGATCAAGGAGGAAACCGGCCTCGACGTGGCGAGCGCGCGGCCGTTCGGCATCTACTCGGATCCGAAATATTCGGTGACGTATCCCAACGGCGACGAGGTGCAGACACTCACGCTCGCCTTCATCGTGACGGCATGGTCCGGTGAGCTCGCCACGGACGACCCCGAGGTGACGGAGCTCGGATTTTTTCCGCTGCACGCGCTGCCCGATCCGATCTACCCGATTCACGTCGATACCATCGCCGACTACGACACCCGTGATGCCGCGGCCCCAGCGCTTCGCGGGCGCCTCGATCGCGAAGCAGTTCGACGGTGCGGGCGGCGAACTCCTCCGCCGAGGATGCGAGGAGAACGTCGGTGCCGTGTTCGACGTGAATACCTTCCGTGCCGACGTGTGTCGCGACGACAGGCCGGGCGGCCGCCATCATCTCCAGCGTCTTGAGCTTCACGCCGCCTCCCCAGCGCAGGGGCACGACGCACACGTCGGCCATCGCCAGGTAGCGCTTGACGTCGTCCACACGGCCCGTGACCACCACGCCGGGATGCCGGCCAAGATGGGCGACCTTCTCCTGCCATCCGCCGACGAGATGGACGGTCGCGCCGGGCACTCGTGCGCGGACGAGCGGCAGGACGGAGGTGACGAACCACTCCGCCGCGTCGACGTTCGGCTCGTGCATGAACGAGCCGAGAAACAGCAGCGCCGAATCGAACTGACGCTTCGGAGGAATCTCGAACACGTCCTCGTCGACGCCGTAGCGGAACAGCGCGAGCCTGTCCGCCACACCTGCCGTGGCCAGCAACTGGCGATCCTCGTCCGAGACGGCGAAGACCATGTCGAACTTCCGGCACAGCTCCGGTTCGTAGCGGCACATGCGCCGCCACTCGCGCCCGTACACCACGCGCTCGGGCCAGGAGGCCGCCTGCTCGTAGCGCCGGCGCAGCGGTTTCATCGAGACATCGATTTCCACCAGCGCGGTCTTCGGACCGCCGCGGCCGACGAGATCGACGTAGCTGCCCATCTGCGTGGTGTCGATGTGCACGAGATCGAACGTCGACGTCCGCAGCAGCTGGCGGATCGCCGAGCGCATCGGCGGCACGTCGAAGAGCGACACCATGAACGGCCGGCGGTCGAACGCCGTGTTGATCCGGGTCCGCTGCCGATACCAGAAGCCGGCGCCGGGAAACGGGAGCGCGGTCACCGACGCACCCTGCTGTCGCACCTCATCGACGAGCGCCAGCTCCTCGAGACCGTTATAGAAGGTGACGATCGACAGTTCGTGCCGCGCGGCGAAGTACTGCACGAACCGGGAGACGACCGTCGCGGTGCCGTGCCCCACATTGCGGTGGGGAAGAAACGGCGTCACGAGGAGCATTCGCATCGTCAACCTTTCTCCGGGAGCAGATCCGCGTGAGCGTCACGAAGTCCGCGATTCAACTGGCCATCCTGAGCACGGCCAGCCTCGTGCTGTCGCTCGGGTTCCAGGTCGCTGTCGCCGCGCTCTTCGGCGCGTCAAGCGACCTCGATGCCTTCTGGATCGCGCTCGCGCTGCCAAAAGCGATCGTCGACTCCGTGCATCTCGGCCTTCTCACCATCGTCTTCATCCTCATCTTCAACGAGCCGCAATCGGAAGAGGGGAAGGACGTGCACGGCGAGCTGGCGAGCTCGGTCGTGAGCGCGGTGCTCGCTGCAACACTCGTTCTCATTCCCGTTCTCATGCTGACCGCACCGGTGCTGACGACGTGGACGGGACGCGGGCTCGATCCGGAACACCTGACCCAGGCGGCGCGGATGCTCCGGCTGCTCTCGCTCATGCTGCTTCCCAGCGCGGTTGCCGGAACGTTCGCGGGCATCCTGCACGCGCATCGCCGGTTCGTGCCATTCGCGCTCGGACGCGTGCTCTCGGTGGCGGCGCAACTCCTGGTCCTTTTCGTCGCGGTTGTCTCTCTCGGCCTGCATCTCTCCGCGCTGGTGTGGTCGACGCTGGCCGGGTCCGTCGTCCTCCTGCTGTGCTGCCTTCCGGGGTTCCTCCGGACCGGCTTCCGTTATCGTCCGATGCTGCGGTGGCGCCGTCCGCAGGAGCGCGCCATCTTCGACGTCGCGCTGGCCATCGTGGCCTTTTCGATGCTCGACCGGCTGAATCAGGCCATCGACCGGTTCGTCGCCTCCTTCGGCGACGCCGGATCGATCTCGGCGCTGGAGTTCGGATGGCGCTTCGAAATTCCAATCGTGCAGGTGGTGAGCATGTCCGTGGCCCTGCCGACGCTCGCCCTCATGGCGGCGCAGGCCGGCCGGATGCAGCGCGCCGCGCTGCGCACGACGATGACCGAAAGCCTGCAGCTGATGACGCTGCTGGTGGTGCCGATGATTGGCTTTCTCGTCGTGTTGCGCGAGCCGCTCACGTCGCTGTGGTTCGAACGAGGCGCGTTCTCGGAAGAATCGGCGCGCCTGGTGGCCTCGCTCCTCCCGTTCATGGGCGTCATGTTCCTCATGCGCGCGTTCTCCACCGTCACCGTCTACGGCCTGCTGGCGCTCGGAAAACTCCGTTTCCTGCTGTCCGTGCTTTCGGTGGAAGTGTTGATGAACGCCTGTCTGAATGCCCTCTTGTTCCCGCGCCTTGGATTGCGCGGAGTGGTGCTGGCGACGGCGATTTCGATGACGCTTGGCAGCCTGTGGATCGCTCGCGGCCTCTCGAAATCGTTGCACGTGTCGTTCACGTCCTTCACCGGCGAGCTCGGACGGCCGCTCGTCGCGAGCCTGTCTTCGGTGCTGTCGCTCGCCGTGGTGGTGCAGGTGTCCGGCGTCGCCTGGATCGGCGGCACGCACCTGGCGAGGGCACTCGACCTCGCCGCGATGGGCGCGGCGTTCGGTCTGGGACACCTGCTCATTGCGACCGGGTTCCGGCTCGTCGACCTTCGACTGGGGACCGGCGTGCCGCGGTTGTTGCTTGGAGATGCCCGTGCTGACTAGCAATCATTGGAACGAGGAACAGCAGGCCAGGCCGGGAACGTTCGACGGCGAGCCGCTCGTCGGCGCCATTCTCGCCGCCGGGCGCGGCAGCCGCATGGAGCCGTTCGGCGAACGGTTTCCCAAGCCGATCCTGCCCATCTGCAACAAGCCGCTGATCGTCTATCAGATCGAGCTGATGCGCTCGCTCGGGATCCGCGACATCGTCGTGCTCCTCGGGCACCGCGGGTTCGAGATCGCCAAGATCCTCGGAGACGGGCGGCAATTCGGCGCACACATCCGCTATGTCGAGCAGCTCGATCTGCTCGGCATCGCGCACGCGGTCGGACGGCTCGAACCGTTTGTCGACCGTCCCTTTGTCCTCTTCCTCGGCGATATCTTCTTCATCCCCAACGATCTGTCGCTGATGTGGACGGTGTTCCAGGACCAGGGCGGCGGGGCCGTGCTGGCGACGAAGCGGGAAAGCGATCCGGCCCTCATCCGAAAGAACTTCACGGTCACGCTCTCGCCGGACGGGTTCGTGACGCGCGTCATGGAGAAACCGCGCCACGCGACCAACGGTTTGAAGGGAGTCGGCCTCTACCTCTTCGATCTGACGATCTTCGACGCGATCCGGCGCACGCCGCGCACCGCGATGCGCAACGAGTACGAGATCACGGATGCCATACAGGTGATGATCGATGACGGGCATCCTGTGCGCATCGCCAATGCCATCGAAGACGACGTCAACCTGACGACGGCGTCAGACCTGCTGGCGATCAACCTGCAGCGCGCTCGTCACACGTCTGCCGGGGAGCTCATCGGACCCGATTGCCGCTTTCACCCTGACGTGCAGATCGTCGATTCGGTCATCGGGCGCGACGTGTGGGTGGAGCACGGCATCTCTATCCGCCGCTCAGTGGTCTTCGACGGCGCGCGCATCAGGGGGAAAGGGCCTATCGTCAACGCGATCGTCACGCCAGACGTCACGGTCGACTGCTCGCAGATGGCGGATTTTCACATCGAGGAGCCCGTCGCCGTGGTTACCCGAGCTTCCAGTAGGCGCGCCGCAGCTGCAGCACGACCCGTTTAGCGAGGGGACCGGTCAGAATCTGACGGCGGACGGTCTCCATGATGTGACGGCGCAGGTGCCCCACGGCGGCCCACCCCGTGTGCTCGCCGCCGTTTGCGCCGATGGCACCAAGAAGAAACGACTCGTCGGTGAACAACTCGCCGGAGGCGGAATCCAGGTTCACGCCACGCAAGACGCAGCCGCGACAGTAGGAGGGCGGGTCGGACGAGTTCACGCGCTTCCGCAGCTCCCGGAATCGCCTGCCGTTCCAAATCGTCTGGAAGTCATCCTTGCGCAGATTGCCCATCACGGCGTTGGTTGCGCAGCACGGCATGACGTCACCGCGTTCGTTGATCGACACCGATTTCCATGGGTGGAAGCAGCGCGGTTCGGCGGTTCTCGCCTGAGGCGCCTGGTTGCCATCGTCAGCCATCGGCAACAGGTCGAATGGCCGCGGGCCGACGAAATGGATCCCGACCTCGGCTGCGCGCGCAGCGGCGCGGGCGATGGCGGCGTTGGCCTCGCCGCGGTGGAAGCACAATGACTGATAGCGGTGCGACTCCCGCACCGGGCGGAAATGGCTGACGGTGACCTGGCTGGCGCCGACCTCCACGGCAAGCTCCACGAGCGGCAGCAGCTCGCCGAGCGTTTCGTGCCGCACCATGAACGCGAGCAGCAGTTCCGACTTCGTGCCCGGCGTCTGTTCGCGCAGCTCCTTGAACTGCCGCAGCGCCTTCAGAATGGGGGCAAAGCTGACGCCCCGTATTTTCTTGTAGCTCTCCTCGGTCACGCCTTCGAGTGACACCATGATGCGGACGTTCTGCTGAACCAGCCGCTCCATTCGAGCGCGGGTGAGCAGGTACGTGCCGTTGGTCTGCAGTTTCACCTCGCGCAATCGGTCGGATCGCCGCAAGCGCTCGATATAGGTCTCCAGCTTGCGCGAGAACATCGGTTCGCCGAGGTTGGTGCCGCCGAACTGCACGGTTCTCAGCGTCGGCGCCACCTGGCGCTCGAACCGCGAGAACACCTCGTCCTCCATGTCCGGCACGGCTTCGGCTTCCTCCCGGTACTCGGGGATGGACCGCGCACAGTGCAGGCAATTCAGGTTGCACTTGCTGGTTGTGACGATCCACGCGCGCTCGGGACCCGCCACCGACGAGGTCTGTTTCCGAGGCCCGTTCATAAGGCGCACTGCCCTTTCATGTCCTGCCCCAGTGCGAGCTGCTCGGGACTGCTGTAGAAGGTGGCCGCGTGCACGTCCGCGCTCTGCGGCGTGCTGCGATATGCGAGCCCCTGTGCCTGAAATGCCGGCGGCGCCGGAGAGAGAAAACGTCGCCGCGTTCCCGAGTGCTTCACGAAATCGCAGGAGTGACACAGGGTTGGTTCGGCCCCTGCGAGGTCGGGGTCCTCGACCACGCCGGCGTTGAATGCGCGCATCGCGCGGTAGCGCGGCCCGTTCCACAACGTTCGCACATCGTCCACCTAACAACTCCTGCATCGGCTGGAACCCGGGATGGTCGGGAACGTACTGCTCGTCGTAGATGAACGCGCGCCGCGGAAAGAACCGGTCGGCGCCGATTTGCCGCCGTTTGACCTCGAGCTGCGGCAGCTCGTGTTCGTTGTGACGAAAGACGAGAAACGCCAGCTCGATTCTCGGATGGGTGGCGCCCTGCCGCGCCCGCTCGGCGGCAATCCGTCTGACGTTGTCGAAGACGAGCCCTGCTTCCGCCCGCCGCCGGTAGATGGGCAGCGTCTCCTGCGTGAGGCCGTCGACGCTGCCCTGCAGCAGATCCAGCTTCGACGCCACCACCTGTTCGGCAAGGTGGTCCACACGAACGCTCAGATTCGAGTGCACGATCGTGAAGAGGCCCGCGTCGTGAGCGTAGCGAACGATCTCGAAGATGTCCGGATTGAGGAACGGCTCGCCCCAGTTGTAGAAGCGGACTTCCAGGACGTGGTCCCTGACCTTGTCGATGATGCTTTTGGCGCGGTCGATCGACATGCGCGCCTTCGCCCGATCCATTTGGCCAGTGCCCGTCGCGCAGAATGGGCATTTGAGGTTGCAGGCGTTGAAGGTGTCGAGGTTGAGGATTGTCGGGAGCGACTCCACCGATACGCTCCTGCGCAGCAGGTCGCGCTTCGTGCGCACGAAGTTGGCGACCTTCGCCGGCGTGACGACGCGGTCCCCATACCGCGCGCGCAGGTATCGGCCAATGGGGATCTGTCCCACGATCGGCACCTCGGCGAATTCGAGGGCGAGCCGGGTTTTCAGCGATACTGGACCCTTGAACGACATGGGTCTCCTTACGTCACGGACAGTGTCGTGGCCGGCGAGCCGGCGCCTTCCGCGCGGAGGCTGTGGTACACCTCCAGCGTCGCCTGTGCGGTGCGGTCCCACGTGAACCGCCGGACGCGGTCTCGTCCCTTCGCGATGAGACGCTCGCGCAACTCGCTGTCGGCGAGAATGCGCGCGAGCCCGTCGGCAATCGCTTCCGTGTCCAGCGGATCGACGAGAAGCGCGGCATCTCCCAGGACTTCCGCGACGGCCGACACGTTGGATGCGAGGACCGGCACACCTCGCGCCATCGCCTCGAGCGGCGGAAAGCCGAAACCCTCGTGCAGTGACGGGTAGGCGAACGCCGCCGCCTTCCGGTACAGGAACTCCAGCGCGGCATCTTCGACGTGCCCGGGACAGAGAACGTCGTTCTCGAGCCGCAGCGCGTTGATTTGTGCCTGCACCCGCTCGCGGTCCCAGAAATCCCTGCCGACCAGCACCAGCTGCACGCGCTCGTCGCGGTGTCTGAGGAGCGCAAACGCGCGGATCAACCGTTCCAGATTCTTGCGGACGTGAAAACGCCCGACATACAGAATGAAGGTTGACGAGAGCGACCGGGTCCACTCGCCCCATTCCGGCAGCGGCGCCGACGCCGCGCCGCCGCCGTTGAAGTGCTGCGACACGCCGTAGGGAATCACCGCGATCTTTTCCGCGGCGATGCGGTAGCTCTCGAGGAGCTCGCGCCTGGATGTCTCGGTCGGCACGAGCACGCGCGAGGCGCGCGCCAGATCGCGCGCCAGCAGCCATCGCACGCGTGCGCCGACGATCGGCTTGAAGAATTCTGGGTGCATCGTCGCGCACACGTCGTGGACCGTCAGGACGACGCGCTCGGGAACACCCCACGGCGCGAAACTGAACGTGGCATGGAGCACGTCGACCGGATGCCTCGAGACGCTCAACGGCAAACCGAACGGGATGAAGTGCCAGCGTGAATCGGATGCGGTCGTGTGCAGGGCGGCGCGTGGCCCCACCAGACCGGACAGCTGCTGACGGGCGCTGGGCGTAACGAAGAGGTGATAGCTGTTGGCCGAATCGGTCCGCAGCAGACTCTCGATGAGACAGACCGCGTACCGCTCCGGGCCGCCCACCTTCTGCCCGATCCACTCCGATGCGATGCCGATCCGCACCTGCTCAGCCCTCCTCAGCGGCGCCGGCGACTCGTCTCCGGTCCAGGATCAGCAGCGGCATCTGCGCGAGGTCCTTCGCGGCCTGCATGAGCAACGACGGAACGAAGCGGATTAACAGGCCGGCGACGACGACGACGTTGAGCGGATGCCAGGCCGGCGTCCTGCTGTGCCGGCGGAAGTAGCGGAACGCTCCGAGGTGGAACTCCACCACCGACCGAAACCGGCGCTTGAGCGTGACCAGCGTCCCGCCCTTGTGGTTGTGATGGATCGCCCTGGCCTCCGGCACGTAGTAGACGCGGCGGTCCGATTCCCAGAGGCGGCGGCACAAATCCGCGTCGTTGAAGTACGTGAGCCTGACGTCGAGAAGCCCGACGCGGGCGAAGTCCTCCCGCCGGACCATGAGCGACGCGCTGGAGACGTAGCCGGCGGCAAATGGCTGTCCGTGTGCCGCCTTCCAGTGCAGCAGCTCGCTGCGCGTGAACCGATTGTTCGGAAACCAGCGGGCGAGCACCGAACGTGCGCCGAAGATGCCGGAACGCAGCGTGGGATGCGCTTTGACCGACCACTGCAGGCTGCCGTCGCTGTTCAGGAGCATGCTTCCTGCGCCGCCGGCGTCCGCATGGCCGTCCAGGAACGCCGCCAGCGCGTCGACGACGCCAGGCAGGAGCTCGACGTCATTGTTCAACAGGTAGACGTAGCGCCCGCGCGCCTGTTCGATGGCGAGGTTGCAGGATCGTCCGTATCCGAGGTTCCGCCGATTGACGGTGAGATGCGCCCACGGAAACCGCTCCTGAACCATGTCGCTGCTTCCGTCAGACGAGGCGTCGTCGACGACCAGCAGCTCGAAGCGTCGCCTCGGACGATGTGCTTCGATGGACAGAAGGCAGGACTCCAGCATCGCGCGGGTGTTGTAGTTGGCGACCACCATGGTCACGTCGACGTCCGGCGCGGCTGCGGCGAGGTTCTGGAACGCCGGCACGTGCCCGCCTCGTGACAGCGACTGCCGGATGCCGCTGGAGACTTCGTGACGGAGCTGGTTCGCCGCCGCCACGACGCAGCGCGACGAGAGGCCGGCGAGGACGGCGACGTTCATCGGATGCCACGGCGGTGTGCCGGAGTGTTTCCGGAAGTAGCGATAGGCACAGGCATGGAACATCGATACCGACCCCACCCGCCTCGAGAGGCTCGACATCGAGCCGCCCTCGTGGTCGTGGTGCACGGTCCTGGCGTCCGGAACGCACATGACGCGCGCACCGGTGTCCCAGACGCGCTTGCACAGGTCGGCGTCGACGAAGTGAAAGAACTGCGGGTCCAGCAGCCCAATCCGCTCCAGCAGCGCTTTCGGGAGCATCAAGGACGCAGTGGAGATGTAGCCCGCCGGAAACGGCGCGGCTTGCGCCGCCTTCCAGTGCAGCAGCTCCCGCCTGGTGAAGCGGTTCTCGGGCCACCAGGACGAGATGAACGAGCGCGCACCAAAGAGCGCCGCACGGAACGACGGCAGCGCCTTGATCGATGGCTGCAGAGAACCGTCGGAGTTGTACAGGATACCGCCTGCGGCGCCGGCGTCGGGATGTTCATCGAGATAGTCGGCAAGGCGATCGATGGTCCCGGGCAGGATTTCCACGTCGCTGTTGAGCAGGTGCACCAGGCGGCCGCGGCTTTCCGCAATGCCATGATTGCTCGAGCGCGAGTAGCCGA
>QHWQ01000279.1:15119-25469 GCA_003222635.1 Acidobacteriota bacterium
CACCCCGCGCGCGTTGAAGCAGGGGATGACCACCGAGACATCGACGGCGGCGCCGGTATGCGACGTGTCCTTGTCCATCATCCGTAGGTGTAGCTCTTGAACTGCCCGTAGTTGATCGGGCACGTTTGACACGCATCTACTTCGTTGCGGCGGTACTTTTCGCGGAAGCTCTCGTACTGTGGTCCGAGCCACACCTCACCGACCGGACGCCCGAAGACAGTGCCCAGGGTCAGCTGCCGCGGATCGTGGAGATTGCAGCAGGGAGTCACATGGCCGTCGGCGGTGATCCAGATGGCATCGAACGGCCACTGACATCGGCCAGGCTGCAGCGTCTCCTCGACGTCGGCATCCGTCCCGTCGGGAGGAAACGGGAGGATGATCCGGACCCGCGTCGCGCTCTTTGCGGCCGCGGTCATCGTTGCGCGGATCGCGAGACGCTCCCGTTCGTCGATCGCGCACCCATCGGTGGGTTCCTCCGGACCGCGCGGCTTGCCCCAGTTCAGGAAGGTCTGCACCTGCAGCTCGTCGAAGCCAATGTCCTCGACGTGGCGGATCACGGCCGGGAACTCGGAGTAGCTCTGACGCGTGAGGACGAAGACGGCGCGCAGCAGCGGCTTGGCACTGCTGCCGCGGATCGCCACCATGCGCCGCGCGCGCGCCAGCAGCTGATCGTGCAGGTCGCGGCCGGAGTAGGACTCAAACGCCTCGCGCGACCCGGCGGACATCGAGATTCTGAGCTCGTCGAGCTGGTGCTCGACGAAGCCTCTCATCTGGTCGTCGGTCGCGACGGTGAAGTTCGTATTGAAGTACACGTAGAGACCGCGCGTCTTCGCGAACGCAATGAGGTCGACGAGCCCGCGATGCAGCGTCGGCTCGCCAAGGCCGTGCAGCGCCAGCTTCGTGCCGGGCTGCAGCTGGGAGACGATCTCGCGGAAGCGATCGCCGGGCATATCGCGATACAGGTTGCGCATCGCGTTGTCGCAGAAGTGGCATTTCAGATTGCACTTCACCGTGAGCTCGACATAGACGTACTTGAGCGCGGACAGCTCGACGCCGGGACCGACCGGCGCCACGCTCACCGGCAACACACTCACCGTGCTCATGATCGGTCCACCTTTTTCATGCGCATCAGATCGCGCACGGTGAACAGCTGCTCATCGTCGCCACCCTCGATCGGGTGAAACGGGTGCAGCAGGTTGTGCAGGGAAATGTTGCGCGGCCGCAGCATGCAGCGTTCGCATTCGCAGCTCGCGAGCCGGTCGCTCGCGGCGGGCAGCGCCTTGGCCGCCAGCCGGAACTCGCTGTACGCCGTCGATGCCCAGATCTGGCGGAAGCTCCGATGGGCCGACACCCGATCGATCGGCTTCGCGCACTGGCAGCAAGGCATGACCGACCCGTTGGCCAGCACGTTGGTGAAGTACCACCCGACGTAGCACGGCACGACCGGCGGTCCCTTGATGTCGTCCTCGAGATACGTCGGCACGATGGCCGCCAGCGTGGACAGATTCGTCGCCACGCCGAGCGCGGCCGCCGTCGCTTTCGCCTGCGGGATCGACGCCAGCAGCGCTCGATACTGCGCATCGCTCAGCGCGAGGTCGCGCGTTCCCCCGTGCACGACGGTGTGGACGAACATCGCCTCGTCGGCGCCGGCTTCGCTGACAACCCGCACCATCGCCTCGACCTCGAAGTAGTTCTTCGAGCCGATGACGAATGACAGCCGTATGTGCGGCTGCGTCTGTCCCGCGCCGCCGCGCGCGTTCGACAGATAGCGCAGATTCGTTATTACTCTGCGAAAGTTGTCGGGGGTCTCGGTGACATGAATGTTCGGGTACGTCTCCGGTGTGCCGGCGTTCAGCGAAACGTTGAGCCGATCGAGCCCCAGGGCGACGAAACGGTCCGCAATGTCGGGAGAGAGCTTGGATGCGTTCGTGCAGAGCACGAGGAGCATCCCACGCGCCTTGGCGTGGGCGACGATGTCGACGACCGCGGGATTCAGCAGCGGCTCGCCGCGGCCGACGAGGTCGATGCGCCGTGTGCCGAGCGCGTGCAAGTCGTCGACGATGGTGCGGAACGTGGCCAGCGACATCAGCCCGGGCCGCTCGTACCCGAACCGCTCCGCGGTCGCCTCGCTGTGACGCTCCTCGGGAGGATGGTCCCAGCACATCACGCAGCGGTGATTGCATGGATCGCAGATGCCGATCTGCGCGTGGAGCGGTCCGACCGGCGCGCGCCCGCGGGTCAGGCCGAGACTCCCACCGGCAATGCCGGCGTACTGCTTCAGGCGTCGCGTCGCGTTCGACATCGAAGGGGCCAAAATCAGCAACCACGATGCCGCGGCGATCTGGATGTCGAGGCTCGAAAACGGGACGCGACGGGCGCGATCGGGTTGTTCAGCGCGGGCATGCGGCGTCGGCCGGCGCAAGTTCTGAGCGGAGCCGGACAAAGTGTCTGGCTGCCGGCAGATTCCGTCGAGCTGGCGGCCTGACCGCCGGAAAGCGACTTCGGGGAAGATATAAGGAGAGATGCGAAACCGTATGCTCCGCAACAGGGCGAGGATGCTCTGCACCGTCGCGGCGATCGTCGCCGCGAGCGTCTACGCATCGTCCCAGACGGCTGATTTTGGCCCCACGTTCGTCGGACTGCCGCTCAGTCAATTCCGCGGCATGACCCGGGTAGACCAGGCGTTCAATCTCATGCAGTCCGCCGGCGCGAACTTCACCGAAATTCGTACGACGTGGGCGCAGCTCGAACCATCGCCGGGCAAAGTCAATTTTGCGGTTCAACCGTTCCCGCTGTTCGAAAGCGTGCGCAAGACGTATCCGGCCCTGTTCGGGAGCGTCGCGGTGAACATCGAGGTGGTGGTCACCGCGAACCGGAGCATGCCCGAGGATCTGGCGCTCAGGAACTTCAGTGATCCGGTCGTCCTCGATCGATTCACCCAGCTGCTCGGCAAGCTCGCCGAGTACAACAGGAAATTTCCAATCAACTACGTCATCATCGGCCACGAAGCCGATGTGTATCTGAGTCTTCACCCGACGGAAGTGGGCGCATTCGAAGACTTCTATGCGCACGCCGTCGAGACCGTTCACCGCCTGATGCCGGGTGTCGAGGTAGGTACCAGCATGACCCATACGCTGGTCACGCAGAACCCCACGCTCGTCGACAGGATTGCTCAATATAGCGACCTGCTGGTCTACACCTACTATCCTGTCGATGCGTCGTGGCAGATGCGACCGCTCACCGAGGTGCCTGACGATATGCAGTCCCTGGCGGCGCATGCCCAGGGGAAAAGCTTCGGGCTGCTTGAAGTCGGGTACTCCGTCCACGGGTTGAATGGAGGGTCCGAGCAGAATCAGGCGCAATTCGTACAGACCCTCTTTCAAAGCCTCGAACCCTATCGCAGCTCCGGGCAACTGAGGTTCCTGCAGTACTGGATGCTGTTCGACTTCCCGCCCGAACAGGCGTTTCAAGTGGCGCAGGCGCAGGGCCACGCCGATCCCGCCGTCGTGGCCTTCTTGTCCTCCCTTGGCCTTCGGCGGTACGACGCCGGCGGAGCCAAGCGCGCGGGCTGGGATGTATTCAGCTCGATGGCGAGCACGTGGACAGCCCGCCAGCTACCGCTGCAGCGGCCCTGACGGGCTGCTGTTCGCCGGGACTTGCCGGACTGCGCGTCGCATGCTGGTGGATGACCAGGACGAGGCCACACAGCGTCCACCACTGAGTGCTCACGGCTGGTCCATAGAAGAGGTCGTCGAACCAGTGAACAGTAGACCCCACGATGCCCGAGCACAGCCCGATCGCCATCGCTGTCAGCAACGCGTCGTTGCTCCACATCGATCGATAGGCGAGAACGGCAATCCATGCGAAGAAGGAAAGATAGAGCACAAGACCGACCAGACCGGTCTCGATGGCCAGCCGGAGGTAGTGATTGTGGATGGGCATCGCCGCGAAGACTCCGCCGTAGTCGTACTTTGACAACGACACGTTGAAATTGTTCGCGCCGACGCCGACGATCGGATTTTTCGCCAGGATTTGCAACCCGTAGCGCATGTGCTTCAGCCGCAGGTCGTAGAATCCAGGCCGCGTCGTGAAGTAGTAGTAGAAAACAGGTACTGATGCCGCCAGCATGACGAGCCCGGCGGTGACGAGCGCCACCAGCGCCTTGCGGCTCATCAACCCGCGCGCTGCCATCAGCAGGGGCACTAATCCCAGACCCACCATCGCGCTCAACAGGCCGCCACGCGAGAACGTGAAATACAAGCCGGCGAATCCGGCGCCGAAAGCCAGCAGACCAAGAGCGCGATAGACCATCCCGGGAGCGAGCAGCGCGCCGGCCATCGCCAGCGGAATCAGCGGCACCAGGTACTTTGCCGTTTCGTTGCCGACGCCGATTGTGCCCGAGCCTCGAAGCTCGCTTCCGGTCTCATACACGTAACCCTCGCCGGCGTGTCGTGCGAAGCTCTTCGATTGTCTCGTCTCCCGCGCAGCGCCGCGTTTGCGAACCAGAGCACCAGACCGACGTACTTCGCTTCATAAAAGAGCCACGCCAGCGCGAGATCCGGCGCACGGGCGGTGAGAGACGTCAGGAGGCACCAGAGGACGAACGCCACCGCCAGCAGCAGCCCCCGGGGCACATGGACCCTCTTGCGCTCGCGAACGATCTCACCGAGCCAGAACGCGAGGAGCACGAGCAGCGGCAAATCCGACAGGTGCAGGAAAGGCACCACGATCTCGTTCACGAACAGCCTGTGGGACCTCATCAGCCGATCGATGTCGTCCGGAGTGAAGAAGAACATCTTGGTGATGTTGATCGGGATCGCCACGAGGAAGATGAGAAGCCAGTAGAGTTTTGCGTCCTTCGCCACGAATGATCCGGCGATGACCGTGAGACCGACGAGAAAGAGTGCGGTCCAGACGTACGACACCTGCAACAGGCCAAAGGCCAGCGCCGTCCCTGCCGCGGCCGTCGCCAGCACGGCCAGCGGCGTGGGCGAGCCGGGCCTCGCGACAGAGACGGACGGATACATGTCGAACGTCAACGGCGGCCGCTGTTCCCGGTTTCGGACGGTGCGATGGGGATGGTGCGCTGGCCCGGCAGGATGCCGAGCGCGCCAAAGATCATTCGGCCGTCTGTCGCCTTCAGTCGCGAGAACAACCCCGGCGCGGCACGGTGGGCACGGCGTCGGAATGACGAGGGGCCATGCAGAAAATCCGCATGGTCGTTCAGGATGACACCGCTCAGACGCGCGCGATTGCGGTCGAGGAGCGCTCGTGCCTCCTTCAGGTGGCGTTCGCGCGAATAGCCCGAGCGGACCGTGAGGATCACGTCGTCGGCGGCGGCGGCCAGCAGGTTGGCGCCCGAATCGGTCAACAGCGGTGGGCAATCGACGATGACCTCGTCGTATCCACTGCACCGAAGCGCCTCCATCAGCCGGGCGACCGACGCCGGAGTGTAGCGGCCCATGCTCTGCGTGTCACTGGTTCCGGCGGCAACGATGTCGACGCCGTTCGCGGCGGGCTGTGTCACTCTGGCGACGGCATCCGCGCCGGTTCGCCCGGGACAGGCCTGGGATTCGCTCAGCAGGTCAACGATGCCGGGTTCGCGGTCGACGTGGAATATCGCGTGGAGCGACGCGCGCCCGAGGTGCGCATCGACGGCCAGCACGCGATGACCCTCGCGGGCCAGAACCACGGCAAGACCTGACGCAACGAAGCTCTTCCCCTCCAGGGGCACGGCGCTGCTGACGGCGATGACGCGAGCGCCCGCCTGCGGGCGCGACGAGAAGGACTGCGACACCAGATGAAAGGCCTCGGCGAGCGGTGAACCGTCTCCCTGCACGTCCTGGAATTTTCGATTGGTCTGCCACGCCCGTTTCAGGACCGCGTCCAGGCGGTGCGCCTCCGGCGTGTCATGTTCGGTCCGGAACTCGAGCGCCCACCGCGATCCCCGCCCTTCGACCTGACGGACAACGGCCGGAACACCCAACCATCGATGACCCCACCACACGCGGACCCGGAATTCGGCGGTCACGGCGGTGCCGGGCGGCACCGATGGAAGCTCGCCCCAGCAGTGCAGTCCATCACGGCCCAGATCGATGAGGGTTGCGGCAAACGTCTCGCGCGCACGTGCCGACGTTCCACACAGACGCAGCCGCAGCGGCATCGGGGTCACTGGTGGCTCCACATGTCGTGGTCTCCTCCTCGCCAGAGGAGACCCGAGCCGGTCGTCCCATTGCCGACGATCGCACCGGTGCTCACGGCCACAGCGGATGTGGGCAGCGTGACGAGGACCGGCATCCCGGCGACCTGCTCCGCGTCTTCCCGGCTGCGAATGCGCGGGTCGACGTAATCCCACATCAGCACGAGGCAGAGCGCGAGGAGAAACCCGGTCGCGAGCCCTCCAACCGTGTAATAGAGCTTGATGGGACCGATGGGATACACGGGTGGGATGGCGTCGTTGAGGGCGCGGATTTCGCTGATTTCCCGGGCGGCGGCGAGGCGCGCCTGCGCGTACTCGCGGTTCAGGAGCTTGTATTCGTCCTCCCTCACCTGCACGTCGAGATCGAGCCGCGCACGCTCGGCCTGCTTGTCGGTAAAGACCGCGACTTCACGCTGATATCGGCGAAGCGTCTCGTCCAGCGATTGCCGGCGCGCCTCGAGCGCATCGCGCGTCGCCTTCCTGTCGAGCAGCTTTCCATACAGGTTCTGGTACACAGGATTCTTGCTGGAGCTGTCTTGCGAGCGAACCTGTTCCGGCTCCTCCGCAATGCGGCGCTTCGCCTCCGCAATGCGCGCGGCCAGCGCCTTGACGTCGGGATGGGCGGGCGCGTGCGTCTCCAGCAGACTGGCCATCTGCACTTCGTCCTTCGCCAGTTCGGTCTGCAGCGCGTCGCGCACGGGATTGGCGGTCATGATGGTGCCGGCGTGGACGTCCTCGCTCACACCCGCGATGGACGCTTCGAGGCTGGCCAGCTCGCGGCCGGCTTCCCGGAAGTCCTTGTTCGCCTCCTCGTAGGAAACACGGAAATCAGCCGACGCTTTCAACATCAGCTCGATCTGTTGATCCAGCGACGTCGCTTTGCTGGTCGTCTCGAAATTCTGCAGGCGGCGGCGTGCCTGCGAGATCTCGCCGTCGAGGATCCCCAGACGCTCCCGGAGAAATCCCGCGCTCGTCCCCTGCTCGTTCCGCTGCGCCTCGCCGGTGTAGTCGATGAACACCTTGCCGGCGGTGTCGGCGATGAGAGCGGCGATGTTCGGATCCTTGTACCTCGCCGTCAGCTTGAACAGATAGGTCGACTCGACCGGTGTCGCCTTGAGCGCACCCAGCACCTGCCTGACGGCCGCGGTATGCGCATCCTCCAGTTCCACGCGTCCGAAGCGAACGAAGTCCCACGTATATTTGACGGCCAGCTTGATCCTGTCGCGCGCGTCGTGATACGCGCGAATCCACCAGCGCGGATCGGGCGGCGTCTTCAGTGTGTCGAGGTGGAGAATATCGACGACGCGCGTCGCCACGGCCGGACTGGTCATGATCCCCGCGTACGTTTCCGAAATCGTCTCGGGCGGATTGTTGTAGCTGGCCGGGAAGTCCAGCAGCTCCTTCGAGGTGGGAGTGAAATTGGATTGCTCCTGCGGACGGATCAGGATGTCGATCGCTGCTTCATAGTTCTCCGAGAGAATGTAGGTCGTCAGCAGCCCACCGATGCCGGCCAGCAGCGTGACGGACAAGATGAATCCGAAGTAGGCCCGCAATACCTGCAGTAGATAGCGAATCTCCATCTTGATCTCTCGTGCCTCACTGAATCGCGTTGGTGAGGCGGAGTCGATGATTGGTCGGATCCGGATCGAACTGATCGCCAGTCACCGTCACTTCTCCCACGGCGGGCGTCAGCGTCGACGCCACACGGTAGGTCACGGAGAGCCAGGCAGAGGCCTGGAACGGCGACAAGCTGCCGACCTGGCAGATCACGTCGCGATCAGCAGGCGTGCATCCGGGCGAAACGCTCTCGACGATCGCTTGTGTGGGAGTCTTGAACCGCACTGACACGCCTGTCGCGGCGTCCGGTCCCGCGTTTCCCGCCTGCACGGTGTAGGTGAACGACCCGGCGGCACTGACCGGGTCGGGTGCAGTCCAGCCAACCAGTTGCAGATCCGTCACGGCCGGAGGCGGGACGCCGTCGATGATGACCTGTCCGCTGGCGACAGTGGTGACGGACGGCAGCACGCCAGGCGCCACGAACGGGTTGCACAGCGGCACTCCGCTGCTGGTCAGGCCGGTGGACCAGTCGCACGGCCGGACGCTTCCACTGGTCTCCAGTTGTCCACCGAAGACGCTCACGGTCGACGCATCGTTTGCCGCGAGCGGTGAGCCGGTCACGATCGAGTCATGTACCTCGATGTGGCCACCCGCGTTCGCGAAGATGAGCTGCGAGGAGATGCTCGAATCCCGCACGACGACACTGCTGCCGGGACCATTCGAACCGAGGACCGCCCACTGAAGCACCGACGTCTGTACCTCCACGTTTCCACTCCACGAGGCGACCTCGTTCAGGATGCTGTCGCGGATGGTGACCAATCCCGGACCCGCGCTGACCCAGACGCTCCATCCGACCGGATCGAGCTCGACATTCTGGAGGACCAGTGACCGGCCTTGATGCGTGAGCTGGGTGAAGGCCTGGTAGCCGGGGCGAAGGCCGCTGATGGTCTGCGGCGTGAACACGGCGTTCAGGGAATATCCGATCGAAATCTCTCCCGATCCGTCGGGCGGTCCTTTGCCTGTGCCGACGATCGTCACCTGCGACCAGGGTCGGGAATTGACCCCGAGTCTCACGAGCGAATCGACGATGGCGACGTCGTAGCCGATGCCGACGACGCCCGGCGTGCTGCGGCCGAAGTTCCAGGAATACGGGCCGGCGCTCTGGTCCGGCAGCGTCAGCGTCGCGCGCGCGCCGATATCGAACGGCAGCCAGAGCGTCGTGTCGGTACCTCCTGCCACGCGCACGGAGGCCTGATTCTCCACGAAGATCTCGCTCGGAAAGTTCTGTGACCGGGTGACGACAATCTGGGCGGTGTTGATCGCCCTGGCGAGAAAGAAGCTGGTTGCCGTCGGCAGCGCCGAGTCGGTCACCCAGAGCTTGGAGGAATTCCGCGCGAGGTAGGCCATGAAGTAGTTGGCATCCGTTTTCTCGCTCGAGCGGAACTGGACCTTGTTGAACCACAGCAGAGCGGTGCCGAGCGTCGTCATCGACCACTGGGTGCTGAAGCTGTTGTCGACGATGAACTCAGTGCTCTGGACGTAGACGATCGCGCTGTCGCCCGCCGTCAGGTTGCCTCTCAGGACGAATCGCGCGTCCCTGATGGTCAGCAGGCTCGCGCCCTGCAACGTGATGTCACCCTCCACGGTGCACGCGCCCGTAATGGTGAGCGATTGCCCGTTCAGCAGCGTGAAGCCCCTGGTGGGGCATGAATCGGCGGCGAACGACGCCGCAGGGAATCCGATCGTGCCCGCGCATGCGGCGGCGAGCAGCTGCATGGCCATCCACGCCGCGGGCGTGTGGGTGTGTCTCCCGCCGATTGACGTCATGACACCCAGGACTCAACCCAACGGCGGCCAGTACGCCCGATAGACCGAGTCGTGCCATTGGTCGCGTCCGCGCAGCGTGAACACCGGGCTGTGCGCCACCGCGTATGCGACGGGGATCGACAGGTCCGGACGGCGGATGTTGCGCGAGACGTTGTTGACGTAGACGCGGCCATTGGTCTCCCTCGCGTGCTTCTGGGCGATCTCGCGCGCGCTGTATCCCGACGTGAAGAAGACCTCGCTGCCGTCCTCCGCCAGCGTGGCCGTGATCGTATCGAGCTGGGCCAGGTCCCCGGCATCGGTTCCCCGGTCCACCAGGCTGCACCGATAACACTTGTGTCCAAGAGTCGCCACGACTCACCTCCCTCGCATGCTGCGCGATCAATGTTCGTCGAGGACTTCGCGTCCGAGCGCGGTGTCACCGAGGTGCAGGATGGATATCTCCGGACGATCCTTGAAGGGAATGGTGTAATGCGTGATGTCTTTCCGCTTCAGCACCGCCGAGAGGGCATCGTCGAGGTCCCACATGCGCCGCTCGTTCTCGGGATCCATCCAGCGATCGGCGTCCATGCTCTCGACCATCTTCACCAGCTCGGCGTACAACGGCGACGCCTCGTTCTCGAGATAGACGTTCATCCACCACCAGAAGACCAGGCGGACCTTGTCGATCCACAGCCGGTCGTCGTCCGCCCATTTCAGCTTCGTGTCGTGGATGAAGTTGTGGTAGTGCCGCGTCTCGTCGATCAGATCGAGCTTTTTCGCGATCTCGT
>QHWQ01000279.1:25622-27004 GCA_003222635.1 Acidobacteriota bacterium
CGATCTCGTGGTACTCGGTCCCCGGATAGGGATAGCCGAGCGAGACCTTCAGCCCGTCGGGCAGCAGCTTGGCATTGAGCTCCAGCGTCTTCTTCATCTCGTCGCGGGTTTCGCCGGGATTGGCCAGAATGTTGAACGCGAACGTCCGCAGCCCGATCTCGCGGCAGGTGCGGAACACTTCCGCCGTCTTGGTCTCGGAGAAGTCGCGTTTGAGCACCTCGCGCTTGATGCGCGTCGTGGCGGTCTCGACGCCGAAGCGCACCAGCTCGCAGTTGCTCTCCTTCATCACCTCCAGCATTTCGCGGTCGACGTCGAGCACGGTCGTGTTGCAGACGTAGGGGATGCCGATCTCCCGCTTGTAGCGCGGGAGAAACTCCTTCATGTATTCCTGATTCATCGTGAACGTGTCGTCGTTGAAGGAGAAAGCGGTCACGCAGTCGTACTTGTTCACGATGGCCTTGAGCTCGGCGAGCATGTCGTCGATGCCGCGCAGCCGCAGATAGCCGAGGTCGTCGTTGCTCGACGTCTTGGTGCCGAACGACTTCTGCAGCACTTTGGCGACGCCGTTGTTGTGGCAGTAGGTGCAGCGGTATGGACAGCCACGGTTCATGTAGACGTTCACCCAGCCGCGGCGATTCTCGGTAATGCGCTTGAACTGCCACCCTTCGAGGTCCATCCACGGAATGCAGGTGATGTTCTTGAGACGTCGCGCCGGATTGGCGATGATGTCGCCATTGCTGCGCGCCCAGACATTCGGAATGCGCGTGGTGTCGCTCCGGTACTCGAGTGCCTTCACCAGGTCGAGAATCGAGTCGTCGCCTTCGCCGACGTTGGCGAAGTCGATCGCCGGGTTGTCACGCATCACCGTCTGCGTGTTGAGCGTCGTGTGGATGCCGCCGAAGAGAATCGGCGTGTCGAGATCGTCCTTCAGGCGGCGGGCGAGCTGCCGCATCTCCGGATAGTGGTTGGCGCCGGTCGAGAAGGCGATCAGATCGGGATCGAAGTCGCGGACGTGTCCTGAGACCGTGTCCAGATCGAAGGGGTTATCCAGCCACTCGCAGATGTGCTCGACGCGGGTTTCGTGGCCCGCGTGCTTCAACGCACCGGACAGGTACGACACTCCCACGCTGAGACCGAGGGGGCAGTCGAAATTGGGCCATATGAACTGCACTCGCATGGGCTCTCCTTCAGCGGGACACGTCCCTGGTCAGCGCGCGCCTTCTCGTTTCCACAAGACGGGAATCGTTCTCACGAGGATTTCGAGATCGAGCGCCAGGGACCGGTTGCGGACGTACTCCAAATCGAAGCGGTTCGTCTGCTCGAATGTCAGCAGCCCGCGCCCGCGGATCTGCGCGAGACCCGTCACGCCGGGCTTGACGTCG
>QHWQ01000280.1 GCA_003222635.1 Acidobacteriota bacterium
CCCGCTGGCGTTCGTGCGCGCGAACAAGTTCTGGCCGAGCGTCGGCCGGATCGACAATCCGTACGGGGACCGCAACCTCTTCTGCTCCTGCCCGCCGCTCGAGGCGTTCGCGTAGCGAGAACTATCCGCGCTCCAGCAGCAGGCGCGCATCGTCGAGCCCGGTTATCGCGCGCGCGGCGCACGCGGAATTCCAGGCTCGGGGCTTGGCGGCGGAAGGCGGCGGGACATCCTTCGAGGTGCGGCTCCCGCTAGTCGGCTTCGGCGCGGCGCCGGAACGCCTCGAGCAGCTTGAGGGTGATCGGCCCGGGCACGCCGCGGCCGATCGTGCGATCGTTGACCGTGGTGATCGGCACGAGCTCCCGCGTGGTGCTGGTGAGGAACGCCTCGTCCGCGCCAAATAGGTCGTCGTCGCGCATCGTCTGCTCGCGGACCTCGACGCCGACGTCTTTCCCGATATCGAACAGGAACTCGCGCGTGATGCCGGGGAGCAGCCCCGCCTCGAGCGGCGGCGTCAGCGCGACTCTGTTCTTGACCATGAACAGGTTGGCGGTCGTGCACTCCGTCAGCTCGCCGCGATAGTTGCGCATGACGCCCTCGAAGGCGTTCAGCTTGATCGCTTCCTGCGCCGCGAGGGCGCTGTTCATCAGGTTGTTGCTCTTGATCATCGGATTCACGGTGTCGGGATGATTCCTCACGACATCGACGATGGCGACCTTGACACCCTTCTCGTACGCGTCCACGGGTGGATCAACCTGCGGCTTGACGATGATGACGATCGAGGGATTCGGCGTCGCCTTGGGATCGTAGGTGAGCGCGCCGATGCCGCGCGTGACGAGCACGCGGATGTAGACCTCGCCGTCGATCTTCGCGAGCGCCTGCGTATCGCGAATCTGCGCCGCGAGCTCCTCGTCGGTGAAAGGGAGCGGCAGCTCAATCATCCGCGCCGACCGCCGCAGCCGCCGCATGTGGCGGTCGTAGAGAAACGGGCGCCGGTGATAGGTGCGCATCGTTTCGTAGACGCCCTCGCCGTAGAGGAAGCCGTGATCGAAGACGGAGATCACCGCATCGCGCTCCGGCGTGATGCGTCCATTAACATTGACCATCGCAGACATACTGAGTCCTAATATTCCCACGAACGAATGCGAATTCTGAACGCCGCGCAGATGCGCGAGGCCGACCGCTTCACGATTGAAGAGATCGGCATCCCCTCCCTCGTCCTCATGGAAAACGCCGGACGGCAGGTCGTCGCGGCCATCGAGGCGGCCTATGAGGCGCGGCTCAACGGACGCGTCGCGGTGCTCTGCGGGCGCGGCAACAACGGCGGCGATGGCTTCGTCGTGGCGCGGACGCTCCTGCAGCGCGGCATCGACGCGTCCGTGTTCGTCATCGGCTCGCTGACGCAGGTCCGCGGCGACGCGAAGACGAACCTGGACATCCTTGGCCGTCTTGGCGTCACGGTGGTCGAGATTGGCGACGAGCAGAGCTGGGAGCTGCACTTCTCCGAGATCTCCCAGTGCACGCTCATCGTCGACGCGATCTTCGGGACGGGGTTGAAGGCGGCGCTCGGCGGCATGATGGAAACGATCGTCGCCGACGTCAACGCCTCGTCCCTCCCCATCGTGTCGATCGATCTGCCGAGCGGGCTGTCGGCTGATACGCCGCACGTGATCGGCGACTGCATCGATGCCTCGATGACGGTGACGCTCGCCGCGCCGAAGCTGCCGCTCGTGCTGCCGCCCGGCGAGGAGCACGCCGGCGACGTCGTCATCGCCGACATCGGCATCCCGCACGAGGTGATCGACGGCATCGAGGGACAGCACATCGAGCTGCTGACGCCCGAGCAGCTGCGCGACGTGGTCGAGCCGCGCGCGGCGGACTCGCACAAAGGAGACTTCGGGCGCGTCACGATCGTCGCCGGCTCGCGGGGGAAGACGGGCGCCGCGCATCTGGCCGCGATGGGCGCACTGCGCTCGGGGGCGGGGCTCGTGACGGTGGCCACGCCCGCCTCCGTGCTGCCGATCGTGGCGTCGATGGCGCCGGAGCTGATGACCGAGCCGCTTCCCGAGGAGGCGGATGGATCCGTCGCCGCGAAGGCGATCGATCAGCTGCTCGAGCTCCGCCATGATGTGATCGCCTGTGGGTCCGGCATCGGCCGCGGTCCCGCCGTCGGGGCGTTCGTCGGCGCGCTGCTCGAACGCGCCACCGTGCCGCTCGTGCTCGACGCCGATGCCATCACCGTACTGGCGGAGGATCCCGGACGCCTCACCGGCAGGGAAGAGCGCGACGTGATCATCACCCCGCATCCAGGCGAGATGGCTCGCCTGATTGGCGCCTCCATCGAGGAAGTGCAGGGCAGTCGCATCGACGTCGCGACCGAGTTCGCGACGGCGCATCGCGTGTACGTCGTGCTGAAGGGTCATCGCACGATCATCGCGACGCCGGACGGCCATATCTTCATCAACCCGACCGGCAACGCGGGGATGGCGACCGGCGGCACCGGCGACGTCCTCACCGGCATGATCGCCGCGTGGCTGGCGCAGCTGCTCGATGCGGAAGCGGCGTGCCGCCTCGCCGTCTTCCTGCACGGCGCGGCGGGCGATCTTGCCGAAGCGAGCGAAGGCCAGGTCGCAATGGTGGCGACCGATGTGATCGCCCATCTCGGCGACGCTCTCAACAGGCTGTGCAACCCGGATAAAGACAGTTCGTAGTTGGTAGTTGGTGGTTGGTCGTTGCTGGTCAGAATCACGAAGTCCGATACGGAAACGCAGAACCTCGCTCGTGAGTTTGCGTCAACGCTCCATGCCGGCGATGTCCTGTTACTCTCCGGGGATCTCGGCGCGGGAAAGACGACATTCGTTCGCGGGCTTGCAGAGGGACTGGGTATCGATCCAGGCGACGTCAGCAGTCCTACGTTTACGCTGCTGCACGAATACCGCGGCGGGCGGCTGACGCTGTATCACGCGGATCTCTACCGGCTCGACAAGACCGCGACCGATGATCTGGGATTGGAAGAAACGGGAGTACGAGACGGGGTGCTCGCGATTGAATGGCCAGACCGGCTTTCCCATGACCTGGCTGGCGCAAGAGTGATTCGATTCGATGTCGTGGAAGATGTTTCGCGTCGAATCACGATCGACCCGGAACCACCAACCACCAACTGCTAACTACCAACTATTCCATGCGGTAGTTCGGCGCCTCCTTCGTAATCTGCACGTCGTGCACGTGGCTCTCGCGCGCGCCGGCCGGCGTGATGCGAATCAGCTTCGCCTTCCGCTGCAGCTCGCCAATGGTCGCGCTGCCGCAATAGCCCATGCCGGCGCGGAGACCGCCGACGAGCTGATGAATCATCGCGGAGACGCTCCCTTTGTGCGCGACGCGCCCTTCGATCCCCTCCGGCACGAGCTTGTCGCTGGCGCGCCCGCCTTCGAGATCGAATTCGTCCTGGAAGTAGCGGTCGCGGCTGCCGCGGCGCATCGCGCCAATCGACCCCATGCCGCGGTACTCCTTGTAGCTGCGCCCCTGGAAGAGGATCAGCTCGCCGGGGCTTTCGTCCGTGCCGGCGAATAGATTCCCGATCATCGTGCAGCTTGCGCCGACCGCGATCGCCTTCACGATGTCCCCTGAATAGCGGATGCCGCCGTCGGCGATGACGGGGACATTGCGCGCCGTCGCGGCGCGCGCGCATTCCATGATCGAGCTGATCATCGGCACGCCGATGCCGGCCACCACGCGCGTGGTGCAGATGGAGCCGGCGCCGATGCCCACCTTCACGGCGTCGACGCCCGCGTCGATCAGCGCCTCGGTGGCTTCGGCGGTGGCGACGTTGCCGGCGACGAGATCCGTGTTCGGGAATTCGCGCCGGACACGCGCCACCATGTCGATCACGCCCTGCGAGTGGCCGTGCGCGGTGTCGATGACGAGCACGTCCACGCCCGCGTTGACGAGCGCACGCGCGCGCTCGAACGCATCCTTCGCGACGCCGATGGCCGCGCCGCAGCGCAGCCGCCCGAGCGCATCCTTGCACGCGTTCGGGTACTTGACGGCCTTCTGGATGTCCTTGACCGTGATGAGCCCCTTCAGCCGGTAGTCGCGATCGACGACGAGCAGCTTTTCGACCTTGTGTTGATGCAGGATCTCGCGCGCCTCGTCCAGCGTGGTGCCGACGGGAACCGTGTAGAGCGGATGGCTCGTCATCACCTCGTCGATCGCGCGATTGACATTGGTCTCGAACCGCAGGTCGCGGTTGGTCAGGATGCCGACCAGCCGCCCTTCCTTGCTGCCATCGTCCGTGATCGGCACGCCGGAGATGCGGTACTTCTTCATCAGCTCCTGCGCTTCGTAGATGCGATTGGACGGGCCGAGCGTGATCGGGTTGACGATCATGCCGCTCTCGGAGCGCTTGACGCGATCGACTTCGGATGCCTGCTCCTCGATGGAGAGGTTCTTGTGGATGACGCCCACGCCGCCGTGCTGCGCCATGGCGATGGCGAGGCCGGATTCGGTGACCGTGTCCATCGCCGCGCTGAGCAGCGGCACGTTCAGGCGGATGTTGCGCGTCAGACGCGTCGACACATCGACCTGCGTCGGCAGCACTGTCGAGTGCTGCGGCACCAGGAGGACGTCATCGAATGTCAGCGCGGTCGCGAGTTCGGTACCGGTGGGGAGGAGGGTGAGGGATCCGGTCTTGAGTTCCATTCGTTATCTTAGCTCACGCGGCCTGACCGTGACATTTCTTGTACTTCTTCCCGCTGCCGCAGGGGCACGGATCGTTGCGTCCGACCTTCGGCTCCTCGCGCCGAACGGTCTTGATCACATCGTCTCCGCCCGTGCGCGCGGGCACGGGACCCTGCCGTCCTGACGCCTCGGCCATCGCGGCGGGCGTGGCCGCGCGCGCGGTGCCGAACGCCGACGCGGCCTCCGCCTTGTTCAACGACATCTGCGAATGGGCGCGGCGCGCGACCGGCCGCGGCGCGGCCGGCGCTTCCTCGCTCATCACGGGACGCAGGTGATTGACGTAGCGGACCATCTCTTCCTCGACCCGCTGCTTCATGTCGGTGAACAGATCAAAGCTTTCGCGCTTGTACTCGACCAGCGGATCGCGCTGGCCGTAGCCGCGCAGGCCGATGCCTTCCTTCAGATGGTCGAGCGAGTAGAGGTGATCCTTCCACTGCTGATCGACGATCTGCAGCATGATGTCGCGCTCGACGCGCCGCAGCAGGTCCGAACCGACCAGCTTTTCCTTCGCTTCGTAGTTCGCCTTGATCGCCGACCAGAGCGCGTCGCCGATGTCGTCCGCGTTCATGTCGTCGAGATTCAGCGCGTCGAGCTGCGCCGGCTCGACGTCGAAGATGCGGTTGACCTCGCGATTCAGCGCCTCGATGTCCCACTCTTCGACGTCCACCTGCTTGCCCGCGAAGCGCTCGACCTGCTCGTCGAGGAGGTCTTCGGCGAGCGCGAGCAGGTAGGCACGCGTGTCGACGACCTCCTCCTCGGAGAGGTGAATCTTCCCCTCGAGAACCTCGCGCCGCAGCGTGTAGATGCTCTCACGCTGCTTGTTCATCACGTCGTCGTACTCGAGGAGGTGCTTGCGCACGGAGAAGTTCTGCGCCTCGACCTGCTTCTGCGCGCGCTCGATGGCGCGGCTCACCATCCCGTGCTCGATCGGCACGCCTTCTTCCATGCCGAGCCGCTGCATCAGGCCGGAGATGCGCTCCGAGCCGAAGATACGCATCAGGTCGTCTTCGAGCGACAGGTAGAAGCGCGAGGAGCCCGGGTCGCCCTGACGTCCCGCGCGGCCGCGCAGCTGGTTGTCGATGCGCCGCGCCTCGTGCCGCTCGGTGCCGAGGATGTGAAGTCCGCCGAGGTCCACGACGTCCTCGTGCTCCGCGCCCGTGACCCGGCTGAAATGGGAGAAGATGCGCTCCCAGTCCGCCCGCGGCACCCGATAGAAGCCGTCGACGTGGAAGTAGTAGACGAACTCCTCGTCGTCGACGAATTTCTCCTCGCCCTTCGGCAGCTTCTCGGCAACTTCTTCCGACAACGCCTGCTGACGCGCCATGTGCTCGGGGTTGCCGCCGAGCAGGATGTCGGTGCCGCGGCCGGCCATGTTCGTGGCGATCGTGACCGTGTTCTTCTTGCCGGCCTGCGCGACGATTTCGGCTTCCTGCCGATGCCTGCTTGTCGAGAATGTCGCTGACGATGGCCTCGTACTTCTCGCGCTCGGTGCGGTAGACGAGGTCTGGCTCCTCGACGCGCTTGAGCGGCCGGTTTGTCGGGATGGCGATGACGTCGATCTTGTAGGTGGTCGCGAACTCCTGCGCCTCGGTTTCCGCGGTGCCCGTCATGCCGGACAGCTTCTTGTACTTGCGGAAGTAGTTCTGGAAGGTGATGGTCGCCAGCGTCTGGTTCTCGCGCTCGATCTTGACCTTCTCCTTCGCTTCCACGGCCTGATGCAGGCCATCGCTCCAGCGACGTCCCGGCATCAGACGTCCGGTGAACTCGTCGACGATGACGACGCCGCCATCCTTGATCATGTAGTCGACATCGAGACGGAACAGCGTGTGCGCGCGCAGCCCCTGGTGCACGTGGTGGAGCAGCGGCATGTTCGCCGGGTCGTAGAGACCGTTCGAGCCGGGCACGAGGCGATGCGCGAGCAGCTGCTCGGCCTTCGCCATGCCGGTTTCCGTCAGCGTGACCGTCTTGTGCTTTTCGTCGACGATGTAGTCGCCGGTCTTTTCCAGCTCCTCGCGCTCTTCCTGTTTGACCTGTCCCTGCGTGACCGCGCCCTTCTTCAGCCGCGGAATGATGCGATCGACTTCGTAATACAGATCGGTCGACTCTTCCGCCGGGCCGGAGATGATGAGGGGCGTGCGCGCTTCGTCGATCAGGATGCTGTCGACCTCGTCGACGATGGCGTAGTGATGCCCGCGCTGCACCATCGACCCGAGGTCGAACTTCATGTTGTCGCGCAGGTAGTCGAAGCCGAACTCGTTGTTGGTGCCGTAGGTGATGTCGGCGCCGTAGGCGACCTGCCGCTGCTGTTCGGTGAGCTCGTGCTGGATGACGCCGACGCTCATGCCGAGGAAGCGGTAGAGACGACCCATCCACTCCGAGTCGCGTCGCGCCAGGTAGTCGTTGACGGTGACGACGTGAACGCCCTTGCGCTCGAGCGCGTTCAGATACGCGGGGAGCGTCGCCACGAGCGTCTTGCCCTCGCCCGTCTTCATCTCCGCGATCCGTCCCTGGTGCAGCACCATGCCGCCGATGAGCTGCACGTCGAAGTGCCGCATGTTCAGCACGCGCTTGCCGGCTTCGCGGACGACCGCGAACACTTCGGCCAGGACGTCATCGAGCGATTCGCCGGCGGCGACGCGCGTCTTGAATTCTTCGGTCTTGGCGCGGAGCTGTTCGTCGGAGAGCGCCTGCATCTGCGGTTCGAGCGCGCTAATCTCGACGACGAGCGGCCGGAGCCGCTTGATTTCACGCTCGTTCTGCGTGCCGATGACCTTGGCGAGAACTTTTCCGATCATGAACGGTAGGACGCGCCGGGAGCGCGGCCGGATATCTGAATAGTTTAAGGGAAAAGGTGTTGTCCGGCTAAAGCCAGACGCTACCGCGTGTAGTGTCCGCCTTCAGGCGGACCATCGCGCGGACCTTACTGCGCGCGGGGCTTCTGCGAGAGGAGCTGGAGCGGATTGAGGAGCTTGCCGTTGGCGAGCACCTCGTAATGCAGGTGATAGCCAGTCGAACGGCCCGTGTTGCCGACATGCCCGATGATGTCGCCGCGCTTCACCTTCGCGCCCTGCTTCACGCTGTAGTTGAGCAGGTGGCCGTAGCGCGTCTGCAGGCCGAAGCCGTGGTCGACGACGATCAGATTTCCGTAGCCGCCCTGCCAGCCGGTGTGGACGACCGTCCCCGCTGCCGTCGCGTAGACCGGCTGACCGCGTTCACCGGCGATGTCGAGACCCGCGTGGAAATCGTCGTCTCCCGTGAACGGATCGACGCGATGACCCATCGTTGACGAGAGCCACCCTTGTGCCGGCCAGATCGACGGCGTCGCGGCTGCGAGTGCGTTGCGGCGATCGACGTTGCGGCTCACGACGGTCAGCCGCGACTCGAGGCTCTCGAGCAGCGTGCGCAGCAAGCCGAACGTATCGTCAGGAGTGCCGAGCGCGGAGAGCGTCCGCTGCGCGGTCCGATCGGTTTCCGTGCTGCCGCCCATTGCACGCGATTTCACAACGGCCGGAAGCTTGTCCATCGTCTTCGCGAGATTCGGATCGAGCGCCGAGCGCGCGCCGATGTCCTGGATGGCTGCTTCGAGCGAGGAAATTTGCGTGGCCAGTTCGGTCGTTGCAGATCTGAAATTCGCGTTCTCGGCCTCGAGCGCCTGATGGCTGGCGCGGAGGTCAGCGACGTCACTCTTCGCTTTCCACGCGGCGCCGATACCGATGAGCACGGGCAGCGCGGCGACAATGCCGACGCTGATAAAGATGGGTCGAAGCGACAACGTCGCACGGCGGACGACGCCCGAGCTGCGGTCGGCGATGATAATCGTGTAGCGCTTCGAAGCCATTCCGTCCTTGGGTTAAGAGGGGATCTGCGGCTGAGCTCGCCGGAAAGCGAACAGCCTAACACAGTTGTTTCGGGGTTCCAGGCCGAAAACATTAGGACGGTGGGCGAACATCTGGCGAACACACGGAGCCTACGAAACTACCAGTCGGGCTTACACGCCTTTTCCCTGATCGGCGTTTCCCACGGGCTAAACCACGACCCGCTTGAGGCCGCCCGAGCCGAATCCTTTGTGCTCTCACCAAGAGAGATCCTTCGGGTTCCTCGTGGCTATCGTCTGGCCCGCGTAATGGCAACGTCACTCGATCAGGCGGTACTGCAGCGCCTCGGCGACATGTTCGCGCTCAACGCCTTTCGATGTCGCCAGATCCGCGATCGTCCTGCTTACCTTCAACACGCGGTCATGTCCGCGCGCCGTCAGACCAAGCTGCTTGGCGGCTCCCATCAGCAACATCCGTCCGTTCGAATCCGGGCGGCAGTACCTGGCAACCATCCCGGCGCGAAGACCAGCGTTAGTACGCGGTCCATCGGATCCGTGGCGCTCCTGCTGGATTGCGCGCGCACCAAGGACTCGATCACGCACGCTCGCTGACGATTCGCCGGGCATGGCTTCCGAGATGGCGCTGATAGGGACGGCGGGGACTTCGACGATGAGGTCGATGCGGTCACGCAGCGGACCAGACAGCCGACTGCGGTAATGGGCGATCTGCGCGGGCGTGCAACGGCACACCCGCCGGTCGTCGCCGAGATATCCGCACGGGCACGGGTTCATCGCGGCAATCAGCACGAAGCGGGCAGGGAAGACTGCCGTGCGCGCGGCGCGCGCGATCGTGACGTGTCCTTCCTCGAGCGGCTGCCGCAGCACTTCGAGCACTCGCCGATCGAACTCCGGCATCTCGTCGAGAAACAGCACGCCGTTGTGCGCGAGCGAGATCTCGCCGGGCCGCGGGATCGAGCCGCCGCCGACCAGCGCGACGTTGGAAATCGTGTGATGCGGCGCGCGGAAGGGCCGCCAGGTGAGCAGACCCGATCCAGCAGGCAGCGTGCCCGCAACCGAATGGATCGCCGTGCATTCGAGGGCTTCTTCGAACGCGAGCGGCGGAAGGATGCCCGCCAGTCTCCGCGCCAGCATCGTCTTGCCGGCGCCCGGCGGGCCGATCAGCAGCAGGTTGTGTCCGCCGGCCGCGGCCACTTCGAGCGCCCGGCGCGCGAACAGTTGTCCGCGCACGTCGGAGAGGTCGCCGTCACACGGCGTGGCGGTCATTTCGGGAACCGCGATCCGCGCGGGCACGATTGCCTCCGGCGAGCGCAGCGCTTCGAGCGCTTCGGCGAGCGACCGCACGACGCAGACGGTGAGGCCGTCGACGACGCATGCTTCGGGGGCGTTTTGTGGCGGCAGCAGGAGGCGCGTCAGGCCGAGACGCTTCGCCGCGACCGCAATCGGCAGCACGCCGCGAATCGCATTGATGCTGCCGTCAAGCGACAGCTCGCCGAGGACGAGCGTGTCCTCCAGCGCGGCGGGTGGCAGCTGCCCGGTCGTGGCGAGCACGCCAAGCGCAATCGGCAGGTCGAATGACGAGCCGGCCTTCCGGACGTCCGCCGGCGCAAGGTTGACCGTGATGCGGTGGGGCGGAAACTCGAGCCCCGAATTGCGGATGGCCAGCCGGACGCGATCGCGGCTCTCGCGAACCGTCGTGTCGGGCAGCCCGACCATCGTGAAGGAAGGAAGTCCGAACGAGACGTCGACCTCGATTTGGACCGGGTACGCCTCGACGCCGAAGACCGCCGCCGAACGAAGACGCGCAAGCATGCCGGCACGCAGGTGCAAACGGCGTGATGCGCGCAAACGCTCGGGATTTCGCGCCAGCACTGCCGCGAGTGGCTATTTCCGCAACCGCGCGGAGCCGATAACAGTGCAGGATTTTCAGGTTATCCTGTGAGCGCGCGCATAGAAAAAACCGGGCACAACCACACGATGCCCATGTTGAAGAGGACCACGCATCATGCTGGACGCCATTAAAGGCCTGACCGGCGGCGGGAAGGCACAGAAGCAGACCGACGATCTCCAGGGCCTGATCGCGGCCGCCAGGGAAGAGCGCAGCGCGCTCAGCACGATGCTCACGCAGATTTCCATGCGCAGCGCCAAGCTGTCGCAGCTCGGAAAGTCGCTCGAACAGGTCGATCAGAAAGCCGCGACGACCACCACCAGGCTCGATGAAATCGTCAAGCGCGTCGAAGGGCTCGAGGATCGCGCGAAGTCGTTCGGCGAGGTGGAGAAGCGCGTGCAGACGCTGCTCGAATCCGCGACG
>QHWQ01000281.1 GCA_003222635.1 Acidobacteriota bacterium
TTGTACGGCGGATATTTCCGCGAGCGGCTCAGGAGCGATGGCTGACGCCTTCGCGTTCGTCGCCGGGGGCGCCGTCCAGGCGGGCTCCGGCCTGTACCTGGAACGCAGCGCGGACCGCGAGCTGCTGCAGCACTGCCTCGCCGGCGACTTCGCCTACGTCCTCACATCGCGGCAGATGGGCAAGTCGAGCCTGATGTATCGCGCGGCCGAACGTCTCGCGGACAGCAGCGCCCGCGCGGTCATCATCGATCTCACCGAGCTTGGCGCGCAGACAACCGCCGACCAGTGGTACAAGGGCTTCCTCCTGCTGGTGCAGGAACAGCTCGGGCTGCGCGAGGCGGCGTCGGCGTGGTGGGACGCTCACTCGAACTACGCGTTCGCGCACCGCCTGATCCGCTACCTGCGAGAGGTGGCGCTCGTCGAGCGGACCGAGCGCATCGTCCTGTTCGTCGACGAGATCGACACGACGCTGCGCCTCGATTTCACCGACGACTTCTTCGCGGCCATCCGCTTTCTCTATCAGAGCCGCGCGGTCGATCCGGAACTGCAACGGATCTCGTTCGTGCTGATCGGGGTCGCGACGCCCAACGACCTGATCAAGGACGCGGCGCGGACGCCGTTCAACATCGGTCATCGCATCGAGCTGACCGATTTCACGCGGCAGGAAGCCGCAGCCATCGCCGCCTACCTTTCCTTGCCCGCGCCCCTGGGCGGCGAGGTCATCGGCTGGACGTTGCGGTGGACCGCCGGTCATCCGTACCTCACGATGCGCGTGCTGCGGTCGCTGGTCGAGTCCCCGCCCGACACGTGGACGAGCAGCGCGATCGACGCGCGGATTCACGAGCTGTTCCTGGGAACCAGCGGCGAGCGCGACACGAACCTCCAGTTCGTGCGCGACATGCTCACGAAGAAGGCGTTCAACCGCGAGGCGGTGCTCGTCACGTACGAGCAGATTCGCGGCGGCGCGCGCGTGCCGGACAAGGAGCTGGACCAGGTTGCCTCGTGGCTGAAACTGTCGGGGATCGTACGCCGCGCCGATGGTCTCCTCCGGGTCCGCAACGCGATCTACGAGCAGGTCTTCGACGAGCGGTGGGCGCGCGTGCATCGACGGCTGAACGTGAACTGGCGCCGCCGTCTCGCGCGCGCGGCGGCGGCCCTCCTCGTCATGATCGTGCTCGTGACGATTCCCCTGGCCATCTACGCGCTGCAGCAGCGGTCGGTCGCGCTGCGGCAGCGGGCAGCCGCGGAGGACGCACGTCTTCTCGCCGAAGAGAACGAGAAGGAGGCGGAGAGCAGGCGAGACGAGGCGGAGCAGCAGCTGCTCACGACGCAACGCAACCTGCAAACGGCGCAGGAGGCCGTCGACGCGCTGAAGGCGTTCGACCCGAAGGCCGCGGCGCAGTTGTCCCAGCAGTTGAACGTGGCAAGCAACGCGGCGGAGACGCAGGCGCGGGCGTTCGCCGAGCAAAGGGACGGACTCCGCCGCGAGCGCGACGAGGCGCTCGCCCTGGTCCAGAAGCTCACGCAGGAGAACGCGGCACAGCGACAGAATGCGAATCCATCGCCCGCACCCGCGCCTCCGGCCACGAAATCAGATGCGGTGTCGGACCCGTCCATCCCTGTGTCGAATGCGGTTGGCCGGGGTCGCGGTAAGGCGGACGCTGGGCCCGGAGCGCCCGCACAAAGCGAAGCCGAAGCGGTCCGCGCGTTGCGGGATGATCTGCTGCAGATCGAGCGTGTCCTGGAGCGGTACAGGGACGGCTACGAGGCGCTCGATGCGAGAGCGATTGCGGCCGTCTATCCGGCAGCGAACATTGCCGGTCTGCAATCGGCCCTGAACCAGCTTTCCAAACTGAGTTACGACCTCAGAGTGCGATTGGACGACATTCTCGTCGCTCCCGACGGTCTGACGGCGAAGGTGACCGCGTCCGAAACATTCCGATCCACCCCGAAGATCGGAAGCGCCCCGGCGCAGAGTGACACCGCCGTATTCACGCTGCAAAAGTTGGGCGGGACCTGGTCGATTCAAAGCGTCAAGTCCAACACCCGCAATTGACGGAGGACGGCCAAGATGCATCGCGAGCCGTCACATCTGGCATATGCGGTTGACGCGCGACCAGTCCCTTCTTGCACCGCGGCCACGGTGGAACAGGGCATGGGTCGCTGTCCTCGTCGGTGCAGCGCTCTGGCTCATCTTTGAACTCGACCGTCGTACCGGATCGGCGCCGGTCCAGCACCTCTACTACCTTCCGATCGTTCTCGCGAGCCTTCGCATCGGACCACGCACCGGCGTGGTCGTCTCGCTCGTGGCGGTTGTTCTGTACCACATCGCCAATCTGGCTCGTCTGACGATGGGGTACACCGACACGGACGTCGTGCAGGCCGCGCTTTTCCTTTTCGTGGGCATCGTGACGGCGACGCTGGCCGCGGATCGTCGTCGCCTGAGGGCGCTCGCCGCCACTGACGATCTCACGGGCCTGCACAATCTGCGCTCGTTCGAAGCACGGCTCGCCGTGATGGTCCGTGCCGCGCGCGAGTCGGGAACACCGATGGCGATGCTGGTGCTGGACGTCGACCGCCTGAAGGCCTTGAACGACGCGCATGGGCACCTGGCGGGAGCTGAAGCCGTTCGCCTGGTAGGACGCACGCTTGCCACGTGCCTGCCGCCGGACGCGGTCGCCTGCCGCTATGGCGGCGACGAATTCGCCGTTGCGATCGCGAGTTGTACGGAAGCGCGCGCGCGAGCGATCGCAGAGCACCTCCGTGGCTCGGTCCAGGCGCTCGAGCCGGTCCTCGCGGGAATCCACTTTCCGGTTCGAGCGCTGTCCATCAGCGTGGGAATGGCCTCTCTCGACGCTGTCGATGCCGCGTCACCTGCCTCACCTGATGGTGAGGCGAGAGCGGGTGAAGCGCTGTTCGCGGCGGCGGACGAGGCTCTCTACGTTGCCAAGAGGCAGGGCCGCAATCGCGTCAGCGCGCTCGTCTGACGCGCGCCGCGAATTCAGGATCCTTTGTTGTACGTGAGATCGCGCGTCGCGGAATCCGCGCCGCCAGGCGTCTGCGCGGCTCGTTGCAGCTTCAACGTGTTGCCCTGGAGCACCCACACCTCGCGCACGTTGTTGAGCCCGTGGATCGTGCGCAGCACCAGCCGCGCGCCGTCCCACGTCGCAATCCGCTTATAGTTATACGCGGGCCGCGCATCCTCCGGATCCGGCACCTGATTCATCTTGCCGTCCAGCGTGAAGACCGCGCTCGTCGGGCGGCCGTTGCGCGGCGCGCCCTCGGCCTCGTACTTCATGGCGATCGAGATCTGGCCCGCGTTCTGCGTCACCGTCATCGAGATCGGCGGCTCCGCCACGCCGTTGCCCATCCCTCCGCTCGCCGCCATCTGACTCTTCGACTTGTCGAAGTTCCACGTGCCGGCGAAGTTCGGGATCGGCGCATTCGGATTCGGTCTTACCGTCGCAACCGCGTTCGGCGACGCGAGATGCACGGTGCTGATCTGCGGCGGCGGCGTCTTCGGCGCCAGCGGCCGCCCGAAGAAGAGATCGTGCGGGTTCGCGTTGCGCTTCGGCACGAACTTCTGCGTCCGTCCGCCGAACACTTCGGCGGCGTAGAGGTTGCCCTCCGAGTCCGCCGAGATCTGATGCACGCCCCACGTCGCGCCGGGATACACGCCGTAGCGGCCGAAGACCGTTTCGATGTGCCCGCGCAGGTCGAACTTCACGAACTGCTCGTGGTCGCCGTCGTAGCACCACAGATGCTGATCGCGGCTCATCGACAGCGAATGGCAGTAGCCGCTCGGCCACTTGTCGAGGAAGACGCCGTTCTCGTCGAACACCTGGATGCGGCGGTTGAAGCGATCCGACACATACACGCGGCGATCGTCGCCGACGGCGATCCCGTGCGGCACCGTGAACTCGCCGTCGCCTTTGGCGGGCTGCATCGAGCCCCACCACAACAGCGGCTTGCCGTCCTTGTTGAACTTCACCACGCGGCTGTTCGCATACCCGTCGCTGACGAAGAACGTCCCGTCCGGCAGCCAGTCGATCATCGTCGGCCGGTTGAAGTGCTGCAGGTCGTCGTTCGGGCCGAAGACGCCCATCTCGCCGATCGTGAACAGCTTGGTCTTGCCGTCGTTGGTGAACTTGTGAATCACGTGATTCATGTCGTCGACGATCCACACATGACGCTCGGGGTCGTACGGCTGGACATAAATCTGATGCGGGCCGCGGCCGCCCTCGAAGAGGTAGTCCCACTGTTTCCAGGAGTCGATGAGATTGCCCTGGCGATCGACGGTGAGAATGGTGTTGCGGAAGACCGGCACTTCGCCCGTGGCGCCGCCGCGATTGAGCGCGCCCCAGTTGCCGGGGAACCCAGGCGGAATCTTCAGGTCCTTCGGCAGCTCGATCTCGCCGCGGCTGACAAGGAAGACCTTGTCGGCGGATTCGGGAAACACGCCCGCCTGTGACCCCCAGATGTAGCCCGGCGCCGGCCACGTCTTCTTCGGCCAGTTCGGATCGACTTCATAGGGACCGCTGATGTCGAAGCCGCCCCGTTCCTCGACGAAGCCGCCCTGCGGCAGGCCGCCGGCGCCGCGAAGATTGCGTTCCTGCAGCGAGACAGGAAATGAGAAGAAGGCGACGAATCCGACCGAGACGAGGAGGGACGTGACTAGACGGCGCATCCGAACCTCCGTTCATGGGTGAGTTGGCGCGTTATTGTGGTTGAGAGTGCGGGGCGAGTCAATTATCCTCCTGCTTCTGTAGGAGGAACCCGATGAGACACCTCGCTGCGCTGCTGCTGGCCGCCGGCCTGACGCTGTGCGTCGCGTCGAGCACGCGCGCGCAAACCGAAATCACGCTGCTCTCGCCGAATCCGATTCAGGAAACGATCAACAAGCTGGTCGCCGATTTCCAGGCCAAGAGTGGGACGAAAGTGAAAGTCACCTACGGCACCGGCGTCAGCACGCGGAAAGACGTGGCCGCCGGCAAGGCCCAGGACGTGTCGCTGATGTTCTCGCCGTTCCCGGACGCGCTGCGGACCGGCAACATCGATAAGCGCAGCGCGACGGTCATCGCCCGGATGCGCATGGCGATCGCGGTGAAGAAGGGCGCGCCGAAGCCGGACATCTCAACGCCCGACGCCGTGCGGCGCACGCTGCTGAACGCGAAGTCGATCATCTCCGTCGATCCCGAGCAGGGGAGCGTCGGCACCGCGGCGCTGCTGGCGCTCGACAAACTTGGCCTCACGCAGCAGTTGAAACCGAAGATCAAGTGGGTGCCGACCGGTGGTGTGGTGCAGGACTCGGTCGCGAAAGGGGAGTCCGAGATTGCGCTCGGTCCCTATCTGAGCGACATGCGCAATCCGGGGCTGGATGTCGTCGGCGCGCTGAAGCCGGACGCCGCGCCTCCGATCGATGTGACGGGGTTCATCTCGACGACGCCGAGCAACAGGCAGGCGGCTCGGGCGCTGCTCAACTATCTGGCATCGCCCGAGGCCGCTCCGGTGTACCGAGCCGCGAAGATGTTCGCGGCTTCAGACAAGTAGCGGCGGGTGCCGCTACTTGATTTGGATGCCTGACGGCTTGGAGAGCGTGTCGCGATACTCGATTGCCTCGGACGGGACGCAGAAGCTCTCGGAGAATTCCTGGTCCTTCATCCAGTAGAAGTTCGCTTTCATGAACGCCCACGGCTTCGTGTAGTACTTGGGATCGTCGACCGTCACCGTCAATTGCAGGTTGTACTGATCGGCGCGCGTGTACCGCTCCTGGATGTGCGCCATCGTGCTCTTCGGATGTCCCGCCTCGTCCAGCCACGCGCGCTCGTCGAGACCGGTCGTGTCGATGACGAGCGTGGTGTCGTTCTCCCAGTGGCCGACGGAGTAGCCGTAGTAGCGCGACTCCGGCGCATCCTTCACATCCACCGCCTTCGGAAGCGGCCGTCCGTCCATGAAGATCTCGCGCCACACACGCTGCTGCTCGTAGGCGATGAGGATGCGGTTCGGCGCGGAGCCGAAGAGCGTTCCGCCCCGACTGGTGATTGCGTGCGCGATCAAGTTGCGCGGAAAGCCGAGCGGGTCGCACGTGATGAACGGATCGTTGGACTCACCAGGCCCCCCGGCCTGCCGCCCGCCGCCAAACTGGCCAGAGGCCGGACCGAACCCCTTGCGCTCCTTGAAGGCTCGCTCGCCTGCCGGCGTCATCGCCGGCACGGGGTCGGGCTTGTTGGTGGTGGCGGGACCTACCCACGCTCCGGACAGATCCCGCTTCGGCGCGGGGCCGGGCGGGTTCGGCATCTTCGGGATGCCTTCCGAGATGAATCCCTGATCGCTGATCCGCTGGCGTTGTTGCGCCGCGGGATTCGCCACGTGCGCGACGACGAGCATCGCCACGGCCGCGGTGAGTGAAGCCAGGATGGAGTTGCGCACAGCGTTTCTCCTCATGACCGCTTACTTGGCGTCCGGATCGTACCGGCTCTTGCCGCCCGTGTCGCCGCCGAGCTGCGTGTCGTGCAGCTCCGAACCGTCGGCGAGGATGATCTTGTTCAGCCGTCCGGCGGGGTTGCCGTTCTTGGCGACATACATCCGCACCGTGATAACGTCGCCCGCGTTCAGCGACGTCTTGGACCATCCGATCAGCCTGAGCGCCTGCGGCGCCGCGGTTTCGACCACCATGTGGACGGGGTTGCCCTTCGCGTCCTTGGCGTCGAAATCAATCAGGGCGTGCGGATTGGCCCAGTTGAACTTGGTGACCGTGGCGTTCTTGAACTCGGTGATCTTGTCGTCGTACGCGGCATTGCCATGATGGGCGAGCGCCGGCGCGCCGAGCGCCGCGAGCAAACCCAGAGTCATTACGGACGTCACGAACAGCTTGGATGTCATGAGGTACCTCTTCAGTCGGCGCCAATCATACGATGCATGGAGCCTTAAATGAAAATCTCGATCGAAACCGGGGAGGGCGCCTGTCCCGCCTACGTCTATCGCCCCGACGGGAACGGCCCGTGGCCCGGCGTCCTGGTGTTCATGGACGGCATCGGCATCCGCCCCGCCATGCTCGAAATCGGCGAACGGCTGGCCACAAACGGCTTTTTCGTGCTGCTGCCTGACCTCTATTACCGGTCGGGGCCGTACCAGCCGATGGACCCGCACAAAGTGTTCTCGGACCCCGAGCAGCGCAAGGTCCTGATGGAAAAGTTCATGGGGCTGGCGACGCCCGCGAAGGTCATGTCGGACACGAAATTCTTTCTCGACTACCTCGGGGGCCAGCGCGACGTGAAGAAGGGCGGCATCGGCACCACCGGCTACTGCATGGGCGGGCTCATGTCGCTCACCGCGGCCGGCACCTATCCGGATCGCGTCGCCGCTGCGGCGTCGTATCACGGCGGACGGCTGGCGACCGACGCGCCCGACAGCCCGCATCGGCTCGCGCCGAAGATGAAGGCACGCATCTACGTGGCCGGCGCCATCGAGGATCAATCGTTCCCCGACGACATGAAGGCGCGCCTGGAGCAGGCGCTCACCGACGCCGGCGTCGACCACAAGATCGAGACGTACCCGGCCAAACACGGATGGGTGCTGCGCGACACACCGGTCTACGACGCGGCCGCCGCCGAACGCCACTGGAATACGCTGCTGGCGCTGTTCGGCGGGATGCTGTGACTCACGACCGTTGGTGACGGCGCGCGACAGGATAGAGCGGCGCGATCGACGCGGCACGCATAGCAGCCCGGCGCCGCGTAGTGGACGTGCATGTAGCGCACGCGCTCGTTGCCGAACATGCGCGTGAGCGCGGTTTCGACGTCGCGTCCATCCACGACGTCGGCGTCGATCATCAGGTCGCGCGAGTCGTACGCCCTCACCGAGAGCATCCGTGAGCGCAGCAGCGCCGGCGATGCGAATAGGGAATCAGCAGGACGCGCTCGCCCGGCTCTGCATCCTCGAGGCTGACGCGGCACGGAAAGCCTGGCGTCTTGTTCGCGACGTATCGCTTCGCGCCGCGGGCTGCCAGCTCGCTATCGTCGAGCCGGAAGAATTCCTCGAAATCGTCTCGCTTCAGGGCGGAAAATTGAAACATTTCTGTTGACCTCCTGCCCGATAGTGGCCTGCACGGCGCCCGCGCGGCTATCCGTCCCTTGCGCTCGAATCCCTCGACTCGCTGTGCTCGCTCGGGATGGACTCGGTGTAGAGTGTTTCGGCGCGCGTGTGCTTCCGCCGCGCGGTTTAACAGGACAAGGAGCCAACATGTGCGATCAGGATCATTTTGATGACGATCTAAAGGAATTCGAAGCGCGCGGGACGGTGACGCGGCGGCAGTTCGGCGTCCTGCTCGGCGCGGGCGTCGCGATGATGCTGCCGAAAGTCGTCGACGCGGTCGCGGTGACCGAATCCGAAGTCACCATCAAGACGCCGGATGGCACCTGCGACGCGTACTTCGTGCACCCCGCGACCGGCACCGCGCCCGGCGTGCTCGTATGGCCGGACATCTTCGGGCTGCGCCCGGCGTTCCGTCAGATGGGCAAGCGTCTCGCGGAGAGCGGCTACTCGGTGCTGGTGATCAACCCCTTCTATCGCAAGATGAAGGCGCCGACCGCCGCGAAGGGATCGGCGACGCCGATTCCCGAGCTGATGCCGCTGGCGCAGTCGCTGAACGAGACGACCACGTTCACCGATGCCAAGGCGTTCGTCGGCTGGCTCGACATGCAGCAGTCGGTGGCGAAGAACCGCAAGGTGGGGACGCAGGGCTACTGCATGGGCGGACCGCTCGCGTTCCGCACGGCAGCCGCGATGCCCGATCGTGTCGGCGCCGTCGCGTCGTTCCACGGCGGCGGGCTCGTCACGGACATGCCGAACAGCCCGCACCTGCAGGCGGCCAAGTCCAAGGCGCAGTTCCTCATCGCCATCGCCGACAACGACGACATGCGGTCGCCGAACGACAAGGTCGCGATGAAGGAAACCTTCGAGAAGGCGAAGCTGCCGGCGGAGATCGAAGTCTACAAAGGTGCCGCGCACGGCTGGTGCCCGCCGGACTCGGGCGTCTACAACGAGCCTTCGGCCGAGAAGGCGTGGAGCCGGCTCCTCGCCCTCTACAGCAAAGCGCTGAGCACGTAGTCGCTCACCTCACAGGATGCAGATGCCTCGGGCCAGCTGGATCATCGCCAACGCTGGCCCGGGGCTCGCCGACTCCGCAACCGGTGGACTGAAGAAAATGACCGGCGGGTCGTTGTTCGGCGGCACCGGCAGGAGGTTCCGCGTCAGGAACACGTCGATGAAGTACGAGTTCTCCACGAAGTTCAGCGTCAGGAACGGTGGAACGCATGCGCCGGTGCCCACAGACTGGACCTGGAACGTATCCGCCTGCACGAACATGTTGCTGTCGAACTCCAGCAGCGTGGTCGTGATGCCGGTGAACAGGTTGTACTGTTTCAACTGCGCACGCACGCTCTCGCCGCTGCCGTGATCCCGGTAGCGGACGGTCATGGCGATGCCGAAGACGTTGATGAGGCCTGGCACCGCGACCACGTTGTAGCGGATGTTCACGCCGGAGATGAATCCGGGGACGATGCGCATGCCGACGGCGCCGGGCACCGGCGTGCCGAGCAGCACGAGCGGCAGGCTCGCTTCATCGACGGTGCCCGCGGACCCGACGGTGGTCCAGGGTGTGGTTTCCTGCGCGAATAGTGGTGGCGCGGTGAGGATCAGTCCAGCAAACACACGCAGGACGATCGCGAAACGAAGACGGAACATAAGCGGCACTCCTTCCGAGCTTGTCCTTCAGCAGATTCTGCGGATGGCCGGTGATCAGGATGTCCGGGTTCATCGCGCGCAGCGCCTTGTAGGAATCGAACGTGATGTCGTCGCCGCTCTCGAGCACGCGGCCGACCTGCAGCGGTTCCGCGCCCCACGTTTCATTCGACGAGAGGTCGTGACCGCTGACGAGCGCCGGCACCTCCGCTTCGAGCGCCGCGACCGTGATGTCGCCCGGCTCGAACCCGAGCTTCACCATGTTGGGGAAGATCACGCGATCTTGAACGGGGCCTGCGGCCTTGCCGCCGATCGCGAGCGGATCGGGCTGCTTCGCCTGCTGCGCCGACACGGCAGCCGCAGCCAACACGACTGTGATCGCCGCGAACGCCAGCAGCAGTGTGCGCATAGAAAATCCTCTGGAAGGTGCCACACCTTAACCCGGAAGAGCACACCACACCAATACGGTTCCACGTCTGCCGGGTACGCGCGTTGCTCACCGCAACCGGCGCGCGCAGCGGCCCAACGCGATCTCCCCCGCGCGTAAGGAGCGCATTCATGAGGCGGCTTCCGATTCTGGTGTGTCTGGCAACACTGATCGCAGCATCCGACTCACCAACGATTCATGCCAGCGACGAGCCACCGTTCACGGCGCTCGCATCATCCACCTATCTCGGCAACGACGGCTTCGATGAAATCAACGACATGGTGGTTGACGGCGAGGGCTTCGTCTACGTGGCGGGATGGGCGGACTACGGATGGAGTACCGACGGGTTCGTCGCGAAACTAAGCCCTGATGGTTCACAGGTGGTGTACTTCACCTGGATCGGCGGCAGCGCATTCGACATCGCGAACAGCCTTGCGCTGGATGGGGCAGGCGGCGTCGTCGTCGCCGGCCACACGACATCGACGGACTTTCCGATCGTCAACGGCTTTCAAACCGAGCTTCATGGCGATTCCGACGTCTGGATCGCGAAGCTCGACGCGGCGGGCAACATCGCCTACTCCACGTATTACGGAGGCTCGTCGTTCGAGAACGGAATGGCGATGGCCATTGGACCGACCGGCGCCATCTATGTGACGGGCAGCACCGCGTCGACGGATCTTCCCGGCGCGGGAGGTTTGCAGGCCGCCAACGCGGGAGGATTCGCGGACGGTTTCGTGGTGAAGATTCTGCCGGATGGATCGGGACCCGAGTATGCGACCTATCTGGGCGGCAGCGGCAACGAGTTCGTGACGAGCATAGCCGTCGATGCGACGGATCACGCCGTGATCGCGGGAGCGACGGATTCATGGGACCTGCCGCTCGCCAACGCGTTTCAACCAACGTATCGCGGCGGCTACGCCGATGCGTTCATCACGAAGCTCTCGTCGGATGGCGCCCGGGCCGTGTTCTCCACGTATGCGGGCGGCTTCGATTCCGATAGCGCGGATGCCGTCACCGTGGATGCTGACGGCAACGTCTATGTCACCGGAGGAACGTCATCCTTCTTCGATTTTCCGATAACCACGCCGTTGTCGTTCGAGATTGGCGGATGGTCGGACGCGTTGCTCATGAAGCTCACGCCCGACGGAGGGCTTGTTTACTCGACGCTGTTCGGGGGCTATGGCGAGGACGTGGGCCGGCGGATTCATGTCGACGGCGACGGAGACGTGCACATCGCCGGCTACACGGACTCGTTCAATTTCCCTCTTATCTTCCCCGTCAGCGGCCACGTGAATTTTGTCGACGCGTTCTACGCGAAGTTCGCCGCGGATGGTCAGACGCTGCTTCGCGCGACGCCGCTCGGGGGCTCGCAGTTCGACAACGCCAGCAGCCTCGCGCTCGACCCGACGGGCGGGGTCTGGCTTGGCGGGATGACGAATTCGTCCGATTTCCCGGCCGTGAATGCGTATCAGTCCGACCTGCACGGCTCGAGCGACGCGTTTCTTTCGCACCTCACGCTCACCTTCGAGGAGCCGGCGCCGCCAAACAAACGGCCGGTCGCCATCGCGAGCGATCATATGGTCTTTGGTGATGGCTGCGGCACGCAGGTGACGCTCGACGGATCAGGGTCATCCGATCCCGACGGCGATCAGCTGCAGTACACCTGGTCTTCCTGGATGTTCGGTGACATGCCGGGCCTGGTACAGACGATCACCTTGATGCCGGGAAACTATTGGTTCACCTTGACCGTCGACGATGGCCGGGGAGGCCGCGCGTCGCAGACGGTGACCGTGACGGTCGTCGACAACGTACCGCCACAGATCGGTGCCGTCTTCGCGACGCCAACCGTACTCGGTCCGCCCAATCACAAGATGGCTGACATCGGTTTCAGCATGGAGTTGAACAGCGAGTGCCATCAGGACTTCGAATGCCGCATTGTCAACGTTGTCGGCAATGAGCCGATCGACGGGCTTGGC
>QHWQ01000315.1 GCA_003222635.1 Acidobacteriota bacterium
GGTCGAGATCTTCGCGGACATCTCGATGGATCAGATTCTCGCGCAGCGGTTCGCCAGCGAGACGCAGGTCGCCTCGCTCGAGCTCGCGATGGATCCGCCGAACAACGCCGGCGCCTGCACGGGCAATCTGAGCTGCGTCTACACGCACACGCTCTGCTGGCGCAACCCCACGCAGCCGCTGCCGATGGAATACAACCCGCGCGCGGTCTTCGAGAAGCTCTTTGGCGACACCGGCAGCACGGAGGCGGCGGCGCGCGAAAGGCGGTTGCAGGAGCAGAAGAGCATTCTCGACTCGGTCGCGGACAAGCTGGCGGCGCTCCGGCGGGAGCTCGGTCCCGGCGACCAGGCGAAGGTGACGCAGTACACCGACTCCGTGCGCGACGTCGAGCGGCGCATCGCGAAGGCTGAACAGCAGACCGGCCTCGAGCTGCCGTCGCTCGAACAGCCGCAGGGCGTGCCGCCGGTCTTCGAGGATCACCTCGCGTTGATGCTGGACCTGCAGCTGCTCGCGCTGCAGTCGGACCTGACGCGCGTCGTCTCCTTCATGATCGGCAAGGAACAGAGCGCGCGTCCGTACCCGCAGATCGGCGTGCCCGAGGCGCATCATCCGCTGTCGCATCACAGCAACGTGCCCGAGCTCATCGAGCGGATGTCGAAGATCAACCGCTATCACGCGGAGCTCTTCGCGAAATACGTCGCGAGGCTGCGCGCCACGCCCGATGGCGACGGGTCGCTGCTGGATCACATGACGATCCTCTACGGGGCGGGCATCTCGAACAGCAACGCGCACTCCGGCGACAACCTGCCGATCCTGCTGGTCGGTGGCGGCGCCGGGAAGCTGAAGGGCGGGCGACACCTTATATATACGGACAAGCCGCCGATGGCGAACCTGCTGGTGACGCTCATGGACAAGCTCGACGTGCCGGTGGATCACCTGGGCGGCAGCACGGGCCGCCTGGAGATCGACACGGTGTCTGGCCTCTAGCAGGGCATGAAAGAGTTCGTCGAATGCAGACTCTTGGACTAACCAGGGCCTTCGTGTTCTTCGTGGTTGCTTTTCTGTCTACTGCGGCGTTGGACGCGGCCGATCGTCTGCCTCTGATCGACGCCGCGAAAAATGCCGACGTCAACGCGCTGCGGACGCTCATCACGCAACGCGTCGACGTCAATGCGCCCATGCTGCAGGCCGGCGCGCATCCCAACCTCGCATTGCTCCTCGGCGAGACGCCGTTGATGGCCGCCTCGCGCTCCGGCAACCCTGATGTGGTCGCGCAGTTGATCGACAAGGGCGCCGGCGTGAACGCCCGCGGCGCTCGCGGGCAGACCGCGTTGATGTGGGCCGTCTCCGAGCAGCACCCCGACGTGGTCAAGGTCCTGCTGTCACATGGCGCCGACATCCACGCACGGTCGGATGCGTTGAGCCAGATGATGGCCGTGCCGCCGCACGGCAAGCCCGAATACAACCGGATGATCCCGTTCGGCGGCGAGACCGCGCTGCTGTTCGCCGCGCGCGTGGGCGACCTGGCGTCAGCGAAGCTGCTGCTCGCGGCCGGCGCCGACGTCAACGACAAGGATGCGTGGGGCGTGAGCGCGATGGTGCTCGCCGCGCATTCCGGGTTTACCGAGATGGTGGAGTACCTGCTCGAGAAGGGCGCCGATGCCAACGCAATCGGCCCCGGGTTCACTGCGCTGCACGAGGCGATCATGCGCCGCGACGTGACGATGGTGACATCGCTCCTCGACCACGGCGCGAACCCGAACACGCCGCTGCAGACCTGGACGCCCGAGCGCCGCTCGTCAGCGGACTTCAACTTCGCGCCGGCCATCGTCGGTGCCACGCCGTTCTGGCTGGCCGCCCGCTTTGCCGAGCCCGACGTCATGCGCCTGCTCGCCGCGCGGGGCGCCGATCCGAAGTTCGTGCTCCGCAATGAGTATTACGTGAATGACTTCAACGATCGGCGCACGCAGGCGACCACCGCCGTGATGGCCGCGCTGGGTATCGGCGGCGGACGCGCGTGGGTACGGCCCGATCGCGCGCAGCTTCAGATGTTGATCCTGGAGAGCGTCAAGCTGGCGATCGAGCTCGGCGTGGACGTCAACGCCGCCAACACCGACGGCCGTACGGCGCTCGATATCGCGCGGGCCTCCAAGCTCGACTCCGTCGTGAAATTCCTCGCCGACCATGGGGCCACGGGAGGGAAGAAGACTCCGTAGCTGCCCATGAGCGCACAGCGACGGCTCGCCGTCGGACTTTCGCTGATACTGGCAACCGCCTGGGTGGGGACTCTCCGGGCACAGAGCCCTCGATCTGCGCTTGTAGACTACGTCGCCTCGCACCAGCGGGCCATCGTTTCCGAGCTCGTCGAGCTGCTGTCGATCCCGAACGTGGCGGCGGATACCGAGAATATTCGCCGCAATGCCGTGCTGCTGCGCGAGATGCTGCGCCGGCGCGGGTTCAGCACCGAGTTGCTCGAGACCGATGGCAATCCGCTGGTCTGGGGAGAGCTGAAGGTTCCTGGTGCAAGACGCACGCTGCTGATCTGGGCGCACTACAACGGCCAGCCGGCCGATCCCAAGGGCTGGAAGCAGGCCAACCCGTTCATCCCCGTTCTTCGGGCCGGGCGCCTGGAGGATGGTGCGAAAGACATCGCGGGCTTCCGGACGCTCGAGCGATTCGATCCGAATTGGCGGCTCTACGCGCGATCGGCCGCCGATGACAAAGCTCCCATTGTCGGCCTCCTGGCCGCGCTCGATGCGATGAAGGCGTCCGGCGTGGCGCCGTCCTCCAACGTGCGAGTCGTTCTGGATGGTGAGGCAGGCTCGCCGAGCCTCGCCGCAGCCATTCCGCGATACCGCGAGAAGCTGACCGCGGACGTCATGATCCTGTTGGAAGGTCCGGTCCATCAGAGCGGACGCCCGACGATTGCGTTCGGCGCGCGCGGATTTCTCGACCTGGATCTCACGGTGTACGGTCCGAAGGTCGGCGTCAACAGCGGCAACTTCGGGAACTGGGTGCCGAATCCGGCGCTCGGCCTCGCGCATCTTCTGGCGTCGCTGAAAGACGACCAGGGGCGGGTGCTGGTCAAGGGCTTTTACGACGGCGTCGGTCCGCTGTTGCCGGAGGAACAGGCGATGCTCGACGCGGTCCCCGACGATCCCGCCGGCCTGATGAAGCTCTTCGTCATCGCGGCGCCCGAGCGTTCGGATCTGTCCCTGCAGCAAGCCTTGCAGCTGCCTGCCCTGAACATTCGCGGGCTGTCGAGCGCGCTGGTCGGACCCGATGCGAGGACGATCATTCCCGATCGCGCCGAAGCGTTCATATACCCGCGGATCGTGAAGGTGATCTTCCGCGGCGCGGCGGAGGGGTACCGCACGTTCCCCCTGGCTCCCGAGTCACAGCTGGTGACGGCCGCCGTCACGCGGATGCTGGGTGAGCCGCCGGTGCTGATTCGAACGATGGGTCAGCGGATCAACATCGCGCAGTTCATCGAGGTGATGGGCATTCCCGCCATCACGCTGCCGACGGTGAACTTCGACAACAACCAGACCGCCGAAAACGAGAACGTGCGCCTCGGGCACCTCTTCACGGGCATCATCACGATCGCAGCCGTCCTCACGATGTGACGAGCGTTCTTCAGAACCGGAACAGGTGTGTCATCTTCACCACGAACGATCGATTCTGCAGTCTCGGGAATCCGGTCGCGGTGGTGTCGCGGCCGTCGGAGTAGACGACAAACAGATCGCTGCCGGGCTGGTACTCCCAGCGGAACCGCGCGTTGGTGGAGAGCGTGCTGTTGCTGGAGTTGTATTGAATCAGCGCGCTGGCCGCCATGCGCGTGGTCACCGTGAAGTTCACGCGAGAGCTGACCAGCCGGGTGGTAAATCGTCCGACCGGAAGGTCGATCCAATCGAGCGTGAGACGCGGCTCGATGGAGAACTGTGAGGTCATGTCGACGCGCCCGTTGAAGCCGGCCTCGCTCTTCGTCCCGCCATAAAACGTGCCGCGGGACCCCCAGAACCGACCCGAGACCCGCTGCGGTCCCAGGTAGTATTCGCTCCGGATATCCTGAAAGTTGTACCCGCCCGGAAGGATGACGATCCCTTTCGAGATTTCGAACGGTTCCTTGAGCAGTTCGTAGTTACGCGTGTAATCAGTCGACCAGAAGCCGCCTCCGTTGAATTCCACACGGTTCGAGGCCTGCGCCTCGCGACTTTCCAGCCTGCTCTCGAGATCGGTGATGTAGTCGATATAGCCTTCCACGCTCACCTTGCGCACCTGACGACTCGATCGCGGTCGAGGACTGAAGCGACCCTGCGCGTAGTTCCGCCGAAAGCTCTCGCGTCGCAGAAATCCGATCTCGGGATTGAAGGCGTCGCCGACCGACAGATGCTCGACGTTCATCCCGTACCGATCGGCGGCGTAGGCGAACTGTCCCATGTAGCTCGACTCGTCGCCCCGGCGTCCTGGCGTCCGGCTCCGGGCGTAGTAACTGTTGACGGTCACGTTCTCGAAGAAGGCGAGCGCCGCATCGACACCATAGACCTGATTCGAATCGCTTCCGGCGATGCGTGGTGCGCGGCTGGTGCCGATGAGTCCGATGGCACTGCGCCGCAGAATGTCCCGTCGCACGCGCACGACCGAAAAATTCGTTGCTGCCGCTCCCGCCTGCTCCGACGCCCTGGTTTCGATGTTCAACAGGCCCACCGCATTGCGGCCGGCGCGCCCCGTCACTCTGCCTCCGGCGAGAATGGGCACTTCCTGACTCCCGCTGAGACCGATCTGGCGGCTGAAGAACATCAGCGGCATCAGACTCGTCGCGGCGCCGAAGGACTGGTTTTCTCTGGTCGGCGGCCCGAAGCCGAAAATGCCCTGCCCCTCGAGGAAGAATTCACGCTTCTCGGGGAAGAAGAGGCTGAATCGCGTCAGGTTCACCTGCTGCTCGTCCTCCTCGACCTGCGCAAAGTCGGTGTTGTAGGTCACATCGGCCGTGAGGCCCTTGGTCAGCCCGTACTTCACGTCAAATCCGGCATCGCCCGTGAGGTCGTTCGCGAAGGCCGGTTTGGCCTGGCGGTTCGTCGTCACCGCGGAGATCCCGTATGGCTTGAGCTCGAGATTGCGGCCCTGCGGAGGGACCTCGAGGCCGACGAGCGTGGCGGCGGAGGACAGCTTGTAGATGCCGCGACCGCCGTACGAGGCCGGAACACCCGAGAGATACGACCGTTCGTTCTTCCAGGGGATTCGACGTTGAATGTTGAAGCCCCATGTCTGCGGGCCGCTCGCCCGGTACCGGAGCGATTTGAACGGGATGACGAATTCGGCGCTCCAGCCTTCCTCGGTCCGCGCGGCCTTGACGTCCCACACGGTATTCCAGTCCCTGTTGAAGTTGCGTTCGTCGCTCACCTCCTGGTCGCTGAGCGCGCCAAGGGCATTGGTCTGGAAGAGCACGCCGCTGCGGCGATCGTAGAACGTGTCGATGACGAGCTGGACGTTGTCGTTCTGAAAGATGTTGTTGCTGTCCCGGCGCATTTCGTTGGCGATGATGCGCTCCGGCTGGTCGTCGAGACAGCGCACCGCGAAATAGATGTTCGTCGCGTCAAAGAAGATCCAGAGCTCGGTTCTCTCGGTCGCCGGCTCTCCCTCGTGCGGTTCCTGTTGCACGAAATCGCCGATCGCGGGAACTTGACTGTAAATCGGATCTTTCAGAAGACCATCGATGACGAGCGGCTCGGTGAGGCGGATCGCCCGCACCGTGACGCGCCCGGTGGCGTCCCGGGAGACGACCTCCGACCCGACGGGGGCGGGTGGACCGTCAATAGACGAGGTCTCCTGAGCGAACGCGGGCGATGAAGCCGCGACGCCGGCAAGCCAGAGGAGCAGCGGCACTGCCCGAGCGGGTCTTCCGATCCGGCGCATTCGGCCCGCGCAGAATATCACGCGCTCGTCGCGGCCTGGAGATCCCTCTTGCCCAACGGCGAATGCTCAATGCGCAATGCTCGCTGGCAGCAACGCGCTATCGCGCGATCTCGTAACGCAGGCGAACCACTCCGTCTGCATACTTCCTGGATGAACGCAGGCGCAGCGTTATGTCCCGATGCCGCGGCGCGACGAGCCATATCAAATTCATCGATCTCGCCGGCATCGAGAAAGGAGGCAATCAACTCTCCGCCGCCGATCATCCAGGGGCGAGGCGCCGCTGCGCGGGACGTTTGTAGCGGGACGTTTGTAGAGGCGGACCTTTCGGTCCGCCTCGCAGGTCCGCCTAGTTCGTCGAGGTCCTCGACGGAATCACCATCGTGAAGTTCCGCTTCGGCACCTGGCCGACCTTGATCTTGGCCACTTCCTTCATCGACGGAATGTCGACGACCAGCGTCTGATTGCCAACGGGGTCGGCGACGTATGCGCGCTTGCCGTCGGGTGTGATCGTCACCCACGCGGCGCCCTTCCCGCTCAGATCGGCCCGGCCCACCACCTTCAAATCGGGAATCGAGTACGCATACAGAGCGTTGTTCAGCCGGCTGTTGACCACGAGGGTCTTCTGATCCGCGGTGACCGCCATGCCGTGCGATTCAGAGGAGCCCGAGATCATCGGCACTCTCCCGGCGGCCAGGTGGGGAAGCGTGATTCGCGTGACTTCCTTGCGTGCCTTGAAATCCACGACCACGAACCCGTTGAAGTCGCCAATCTGCACGAACAGCAGGTTGGTCGAGCCGTCGGGGTTCTTCGACATCGCCATCGGACGGATGCCTTCGCCAAGCTCGATGTTCCACGCAGGGACATCGGCCACCGCATCGAGGACGCTCACGTGTCCCTTGCCGCCCGCCTCGCCCGCGACCACGTACTTGCCGTCGGGCGTGACATAGAGGTTGTGCACTGGGCCCTCGGTCCGGACGCTCTTGACCTTGGTGAGCGATGCGGTATCGATCACATCCGCGACGCCAGGGTTGTTGCCGACCGCCTGCCTGATCCCCACATACACTTTCCGCCCGTCAGGGGTGATGGAGATGTTGTTCGGACGCCCCGAGAGAGGAATTCTCTTGATGAACTTTCGCGTCGCCATGTCGGCAACGTTGAGCGTGTCGTCGGCCTCGCTGCTGACGTAGACGCGGGTTCCGTCCGGGGATGCCACGACGCCGTGGGCCGCTTCGATGTCCGTGATCTCTCCGACGACGGTGTTGGTGGCGGGATCGATGATGTGAACTCTGTCGCCGGCGGCGTTGCTCTGGAGGATGCGCACCTGGTTCTGGGCCAGCAGCGGCAGCGAAAGACAGACCACCGCCAGCGCCGTCAGACAGCGACGAACGTCATGCATAGTCATCGTCAGGTCCTCACAAAAAACAGATCAAATCCGGGTCACTCGGCGCCTTCGCCGCACGCGCCGGTCAACTCGACGAGCTTCTCGCTGGCTTTCCGTCCGCACACCCAGTTGGCGAGCGTCTGCCATTCGGGATCGAGGAACGAATTCCAGTGCTTGCCTCCGCTGTGGTAGAAGTCGCCGCCGCCCTCGGACAGCAGCGGATGGAGGAGCAGTTTGCTCGACGTCAGGTCACGAGGAATCACGCGCGCTGCCACGGCCTGGAAGTTGCGGCGGGATTGGTCTTCATTCCAGGTCGTGGCGCCAGGCGAGAGCGCCTGCAAACGCATGGGAGTGCCCTTGCTATGACAGGACACACAGCGGGTGTGCCCATCACGCTTGGCCAGGAAGATCGGCTGCACCTTCGTCTTGAAATATTCGTAATCCAGCGCCGAAGCCGCTGAAGGCCCAGGAGTCTGGGCGCTCGGCACGGCGATGGCCGGGAATATCAGGAACGCAGCCAGAAGCAGAAGCAACAGGGCGACGCGCACACCGCACCTCCTCCCCATTTCACAGACTGGCGAGATTGAGCGGCAGCATATCGAGATCGCACGTGAAGAATCAATAGGGTAGCGGTATCATCCCGCAGCCACGGAGGTAAACCCATGGCCAAGAAAAGAAAGGCCGTCAGCCGACGCGATTTCGTCAAGAGCGGAGCAGCCGCCGGCGTCGGCGCCGCGGTTCTCTCCACGTCCGGAACCGCACTCGCGCAGGTTTCTCCTGTCAACGCGATTCGCTGGAACTACGAGGCCGACATCGTGATCATCGGCGGAGGCTGCACCGGACTGCCCGCCGCGATCCGCGCGCGCGGCCTCGGCGCTTCGGTGATCATCGTCGATCAGAACTTCGATCCCGGCGGCAAGATGCTGCACAGCGGCGGACAGATTTCTCTTGGCGGCGGCGATCCGCTGCAGATCAGGGACATCGAGGGCAAGGGCGATGCGGAGGGATTCGTCACCGCTCCGCGTCAGCACAGCATCGCGGAACTGACCGAGGATACGGACTTGCTCTTCAGGGATCACACCGACTGGTCGGTGATGGACGCCGCGGCGCAGGCGCCGAACCACCGCTCTGTATTTTTCCGAGGTAGAGGTGTCAGCACCGGATGCGGAAGGCCTCTACACGTGGAGCGTCACGCACGCCGACGAGTGCGCGAGTTTCGGGATCAGAGTTGTGAACCGTCCTGACTACCTCGTGAGAGTCGAGACGGTGGACCGAGCCGATCAATCGCCGCTCGCGGGCGCCCGCATCGTGATGCATCCGTACAGGGCTCACGGCCAGAGCGGAGCTCGACGTCGAGCCTGTGCTCGAGCGCAACTGAGATCGGAGGTTGTCATGCGAAAGAGCCTGTTGCTGATGGCGGCGGTGTGGGTGGCGGCGCTGCAGGCGCAACGGGGCGTGGCGCTGACCGGACTCGTCACATCCGAAGAAGAAGGGCGGATGGAGGGCGTCGTGGTCACCGCCCAGGCGGAGGGCTCGCCTCTCTCCATCTCCGTCGTCACCGACAGCACCGGGCGCTACAACTTTCCGGTATCAAAGCTTCCGGACGGTGACTATGGCCTGCGGATCCGCGCGGTCGGCTACGACCTTGTCGGCCCTCGTGGCGTCGACGTCAGAAGCGGGGTCACCGCGACCGCCGACATCTTGCTGCGGCCGACGAAGAACCTCGCCGCGCAGCTCACGAATGCGGAGTGGATCGCGAGCATGCCCGGCTCGGATCAGCAGAAGAAGTTCCTGCTCTCCTGCAACAGCTGTCATTCATATCAACCGATCGTCAATTCCAAACACGACGCGGGCGAGTTCCTGCAGCTGTTCGACCGGATGGCCGGCTACTATCCGGGCAGCACGCTGCAGCACCCGCAGCGCCTCGTCGGCACGGCGCGCAGGAATCTCGGCGGCGGCGCAGGCAACGCGATGGGCGGTGAAGGGGGCATGAGCTCGGACCCGCGCGCCAAAGCCGCCGCGGAGTGGCTCGCGACCGTGAATCTGAGCAGAGCGCCGACGCGCGACTACATGCTCAAGACGCTCCCGCGCCCCACCGGACGCGCGACGCGCGTGATCGTCACCGAATACGATTTGCCGCGAAAGAACATCGAGCCGCACGACGTCATCCTCGATCGCGACGGCATGGTCTGGTACTCGGACTTCGGCGCGATGTTCCTGGGCAAGATGGATCCGAAGACCGGCAGGGTCACCGAATACCCGATTCCGGTCATCAAGGAAGGATTCCCCGTTGGCACACTCGATCTCGAAAGCGATCGCGACGGCAACCTCTGGGTCGGCCTCATGTACCAGGGTGGCGTCGCGAAGCTCGAGAGGAGCACGGGCAAGGTGCAGACATGGTCGGTGCCGAAAGAGTGGCAGACCGACGCGACGCAGCAGTCGTTCGTGTCGCCGACCTTCTCGAATGTCGACGGCAAGGTCTGGGTGAAGAACTCCGACCGGGCGCAGATCCTCCGGCTCGACCCGGCCACGAACATGTGGGAGAACTTCGGCACGTTCACCGACCCGCAGACGAAACGAAACATCGGGTCCTACGGCATCAACGCCGACCAGAACAACCACCTCTACATGCTGGACTTCAACGCCGCCGGCATCGGCATCCTTGATGGGGCCACAAAACAGCTGGAGATTGTCCACACGCCGATTCCCGACTCGCGGCCGCGCAGGGGCAGCGTCGACGCGCAGAACCGCCTGTGGTTCGCGGAATACGACGGCAACGCCATCGGGGTGCTCGATCCGAAGACGAGACAGATCAAGGAATGGCCTGCGCCGACGGCGTGGTCGAATCCGTATGACGTGGTCATCGACAAAAACGGCGAGGCGTGGACCGGATCGATGATGTCCGATCGAATCACCCGCCTCGAGACGGCGACCGGTCGATTCACCGAATACCTGCTTCCCAGTCCGACGAACATACGCCGCGTGTGGGTGGACAATTCGACGAGCCCCGTGACGTTCTGGGTCGGCAGCAATCACGGCGCGTCGATCGTCAAGGTAGAGCCGCTCGATTAATCGCTCCGCGAGGAGGCGAAGATGCGCACACTGTTCCTTCTGCTGCTGATGCCGGCGGTCCTGGCTGCACAGACACCTCCGCCGGCCGCCGCCACTCCCATGCCGGTGATTGCTCCGTCCATTCCGCCAGCCTACGTCGTCGACCTGACGACGCAGGAAGGGATGGCGGCACTCGGCGCGCGATGGAAGAACATGGACGTGAAGATCGTCGAGGCGCCGGCGATGCCGAATGCCGGATCCGCGTGGAAGAGCTCGTACGACATCACGCCGAAGGCGGGCGACGCGCACTTCGATGATTCGTCGTGGCCGGCGATCGAGCCAAAGGGCCTGCTCGAACGCCGCGGCGGCGGGCATCTCTTCATGACGTGGTTTCGCACGAACCTGACGGTTCCAGCGAAGATCGGCACCTTCGACACGGCCGGTGCGATCGCGGTGCTGACATTCACGATCGATGACTACGCCGAAGCGTGGGTGAACGGGCAGATGCCGCGGCGCGCCGGAAGGCCAAGCCCCGCGACGATCCAGGGCTTCAACATGCCCAACCGCGTCGTCCTCAGCGAGCAGGTCAAGCCGGGGGATAGATTCGAGATTGCCATTCTCGGCATCAACGGGCCCATTTCGCTCGCGCCGGCCAACCCGGTCTTCTTCCGCGAGGCAAAGATCGAGTTCTTCCGCTGAGAGAGTGTATGCGTCGCATGACTGTGTCGATCCTCGACGACTACTTCGACACCCTGCGTACGCTGCCGTGCTTCGCCAGGCTGGCGCCGTTCGACGTGACCATCTGGAACGATCACGTAGAGGATCTAGATGTGCTCGTTGAGCGGCTCAAAGACACCGAAGTGCTGGTGTTGATCCGCGAGCGGACGAAGATCCAGACGCCGCTGCTGGCACGGCTCCCCAGGCTCCGCCTCATAAGCCAGCGCAGCGTCTATCCCCACATCGATGTGGACGCCTGCACGCGACACGGCGTGGTGGTCTCGTCGAATCTGCACGCGGACACGCCGTCGTATGCCGCCGCGGAATTGACGTGGGCGCTCGTGCTCGCGGCGATGCGGCAGATTCCGCAGCAGGTCGCCGCGCTCCAGCGCGGGGTGTGGCAACTCGGCGTGGGCACGACCTTGCGCGGCAAGACGCTCGGCATCTACGGCTACGGGCGGATCGGCAAGGTGGTGGCGGGCTACGGCAAGGCGTTCGACATGAACGTCTGCGTGTGGGCGCGCGAGACGGGGCGCGCGATGGCGCGCGAGGATGGCTACAGTGTCGCTTGCGACAAAGAGGCGTTCTTCGAAGAGTGCGACGTCATCTCCCTGCACATGCGGCTGGTTGAGTCGACTCGGGGCATCGTCAATGCCGCCGACCTCGGGCGCATGAAACCCACGGCACTGCTCGTCAACACGAGCCGCGCCGGGCTCATCGCGCCGGGCGCGCTGGTCGAGGTGCTGCGAGCGGGCCGCCCCGGCACGGCGGCGGTGGACGTCTACGAGGAGGAACCGCTGATCAATCCGAGCCATCCGCTGCTCGGAATGCCGAACGTCGTCTGCACGCCGCACATCGGGTACGTCACGCGGGATGAGTACGACGTGCAATTCTCGGACATCTTCGATCAGGTCCTTGCCTATGCGGTGGGCGCTCCAATCCATGTGGTCAATCCCGAAGCGCTCCTCGTGTTCGCGAGTGAAAGAACTTGAATTGCACCGCAAACGAGGATAAGAAGAGGCCCATGACACAGCTTGTCGATCGCCGCATCCACCGGAGCATCACGCTGCTCACCCTCGTCGGACTGCTCGTCCTGCCCGGCGCGCTGTCGCGTCTGGTCGCGCAGAGCGGTCAGGACCGCTGGGAGCCGACGATCAAGAAGTTCGAGGAGGGCGACAAGGTCGCTCCGCCTCCGCAGAACGCGATCGTCTTCATCGGCGCCTCGAGCATCGTGCGCTGGGACCTGAAGAAATCATTTCCGGAACTGGGAGAGCAGGCGATCAACCGCGGATTCGGCGGCTCGCTCGCGGCCGATTCGGTGCGCTACGCCGATCGCATCGTGATTCCCTACAAGCCGCGGATGGTCGTGTTCTACGCCGGCGACAACGACGTCGAGGCGAATCACACGCCGCAGCAGATCGCGGACGACTTCACGGCGTTCGATCGCAAGGTGCACGCCGCGCTTCCCGAGACGCAGATCGTCTTCATCTCGATCAAGCCGAGCATCCGCCGCTTTCCCTGGATCGAACAGATCAAGGGCGCGAACGCCCTCGTCAAGCAGTACTGCGCCACGCATCCACACCTGACGTTCGTGGACATCGTGCCGCAGATGCTCGGGCCCGACGGCAAGCCGCGGAAAGAGCTGCTCGTCGAGGACGGCCTGCACATGACGCCGGCCGGCTACAAGATCTGGAACGACGCGCTGCGGCCGATCCTGCAGGCGAGCCGCGCGACCCGTTAGATTCAGGCTAGAGATGTAGCAGCCGCATCGCATTCCCTTTCAGAATGCGATCGCGATCGACCGCCGGCAGCTTGAACTGCTCGACGACCGCGCTCGGGTACTCGATGTCGCGCGCGTTGAAGCTGTCGGTGCCGACGACGATGCGATCCGATCCCACGAGGTCCAGCAGAAAGCGGAACCCTTCCGGGTGATAGGTGAGATAGTCGTAGTGGAACCGGCGCAGGTACGTCTTGAACGGGCGTTCGGGCTTCGGCCGGTTGCCGCCCATGTGCTCCGCGAAATGCTCGACGCGTCCCGCCAGATACGGGAAGCCGCCTCCGGCATGCGGGAGCACGATCTCGAGCTTCGGAAACTTGTCCAGCGTGCCGGTGCTGATGAATTTGGCCGCGAGCACCGCGTGCGCGAACGCGTTGTCGAGACCCGCATCGGCCGGCCTTCGTCCGAAGAGATCCGAATTCAGGTTGTGAAAGAGGATCGGATAGCCGAGCGCCTCGATGCGCGCGAGCAGCGGCGCGAACTCGGGCTGGAACAGGTAATCGCGGTTGTCGATGGAGTCGGGCAGGTGAACGGCGCGCAGCCCCGGCTGTCCCGCGACGCGGTTCAGTTCCTTCAGCGCCAGGTCGGCGTCTCGAATCGGCAGCTCGATCGAACTGACGTAGCGATCGGGAAACGCCGCGTGCGCCTCCACTCCCGCGTCGTTGACGATCTGCGCGAGCCGCACGCCTTCCTCCGGCGTGACGATCTGCCACGGCATCCCGCCGTTCAGCGTCAGCACGTGCATCTGCACGCCGTGCTCGTCCATCCACTTCTTGCGCGCCGCGATGTCGAGCTCGAGGGGAAACGGGTTGCCAAGCGGCTTGCCGAGGTCCGCCATCGCTTTGGCGTAGGGAGGCGGCACCCAGTGCGCGTGCAGATCGATCGCGACAGGCCGGTTCGCTTTCGCGCTCGCCGGCCGCGCGTCCCACCACGGCTGCAGTGTCTCCGCCGATTCCGCGGCGGCGGGCGGCATCGCCGCAATCGCACCCAGACCTCCGGCACCCGCCTTGATGAAGCCTCTTCGTCCAATCATGGCCTTCCTCAATTCGTCTGTCGCGCGCGCGTGGGGACGAACTTCCTCACGTCCTGGTTGAAGTCCGCGCCGTACACGTTGCCCTGTGCGTCCACGGTGACACCCTCCGCGAGCGTCGATCCCGACGCGTAGGGGTACGGACACGGGTCGGGGATGAACGCCCGCACCGAGCCGTCGCGCGCGCTGCCGACGCGGATGCCGCGGCGAATGCCCGGATTGAATCCATAGCCCGTCTGCGCGAGCGCGAAGCGTCCCGTGTTCGTCCGGCCGTCACGCGACTCGGAGTCCGCGACGTAGAGCGTGTCGGTCTTCTTGTCGATGTACATCCCGCTGGGCCGGCCGAACTGGAACCACTGCGCGAGAAAGCGGCCGTCCTGATCGAAGATCTGGATGCGGTTGTTCTGCCGATCGCCGACGAACACGCGTCCGCGTGAATCGATCGCGATCGTGTGCGGCACGTCGAACTCGCCGGGGCCCATGCCCTTCTTGCCCCACGTCTTGATGAACTTCCCGTTCTTGTCGAACTTGACGACGCGCGCGTTGCCGATGGCGAGGCCGCCGCCGGTATGTCCGTCGGCGACGAAGATGTCGCCGTTCGGAGCGATCGCCACCTCGGTCGGCGCATCGAATTCGTCATTGCCGGGGCCCGCGACGCCTTTCTTGCCGAGCGTCATCAGCACGCGGCCGTTCTGATCCATCTTGAAGATCTGATGGCTGCCATTGTCGGCGACCCAGACGTTGCCCGCTTCGTCCACGGTGAGCTTGTGCGGGCTGACGAACATCCCGGCGCCGAACGTCTTCAGCAGCTTGCCTGTGGTATCGAACTGGAAGACCGGATTGACCGTCGCGCTCGCGCCGGCGCACGTCGTGCCGCCGGCCCCGGAGTTGCCGCAGCGATCGACGACCCAGATCGTGTTGTCGGCCGCGGTCGTCACGCTCGCGGTCGATCCCCACTTGCGGCCGGGTGGCAGCTGGCCGAAATCCACACCCGCCTGATACGGGTTGGGCAGATCGTTGCGCGCGCCGAGCAGCGACATCGCCGGCAGAGAGACCGGGTACTGCCCGGGAGGAAAGATCGCTTGCTGTGGTGTTGCGCCCGTTTCGGGCGCCGGGACGCCGCATGTGGTCGCGGCCGGGCCCGCGGAACTCTGCGCGAACACGCTGGTGGCGGTGAAGAGGCTGGCGGCGAGGATCGACAACGCCCTGAACATGGCGGAACCTCCTGCAGTGCGCCCGGATTATGTCCTAGAATTGGGCGTCGGAGGTGTGACGTGATCACTAGGCTGCAAATCCTCGCGCTCGCGGCGATCGTGACGCTCGTCGCCGCCAGCCCGCTCTTTGCCCATCACTCGTGGCCGGTCGATTTTTCGAAGATGGTCACGGTGACAGGGACCGTCACGACGTACAACTGGGGCAATCCGCACGTCATGTTCGGGATGGATGTGAAAGACGCCAGCGGCGCCGTGCAGAAATGGAATGTCGGCGGCCCGAGCACGAACCGGATGGCGGGCAACGGCTGGGTCAAGGACACGCTCAAGCCGGGCGACGTCGTGACCGCGACCGGGTATCAGTTCACCGACGGCCAGAAGATCCTGCGGCTCGAGAACATCGTCATGGCCGACGGCAAGAAAATGTTCCTCTACGGCCGCTGATTTTTCAGCGGCCCTGCCGCGTTCGCGCGTCACGCGTGAGAATACCGCCCGCATCGCCATCGCCGGCGTTGTGGTCATCACGCGGCCCGAGGTCACCGGACAGATCGTCCACGACTGCCATGACGCGGGTATCCGCCGCGTCTGGATTCAAGTGGATGCTGAAGCTGACCGGAAGCTTACCGACCTGACGCGACTTACCGCGGGAACTTCGCGAACATCTTCGTCACTTCCTCGTTGACGCGTTTGCTGCGATGCGCCGGTGATGCGTGCTCGTGCACGTGCTTCTCGGCCAGCCCGCGCCAGATCGCTATCAATCTTCGCGATCGGCGTGGCAGCGGGCTGACGCCGCTGGCTTTCTCACTTTTGCAGAGATGTTCGTCCTCCTGGAGCCCGGTCGTTTATAGCTGGTGTATAAGAAGCGTTCCCCCGGGGTGAAAGGAGCCTTATGCGCCGGCTGATCATCTGTTGTGACGGCACGTGGAACACGGCGGAGGCGAAGACGATCACCAACGTGACGTATATGGCCCGCGCCGTCGCGCCGACTGCGTTCGACGGGACAACACAGGTCGTCTTTTACGACCCGGGCGTGGGCACCGGCAATCTCCTCGACAGGGTGAGCGGCGGCGCCTTCGGCGACGGCCTCGACCAGAACATCGTCGACGCGTTCCGCTTCCTCGTCTACAACTACAGTCCGGGCGATGAGGTGTTCTTCTTCGGGTTCAGCCGGGGCGCGTACACCGCGAGGAGCGCGGTGGGGATGATTCGGAAGTGCGGGCTGCTCCAGAAGCGCCACGCGGATCGCGTTGACGACGCGTACGAGCTGTATCGGAAACGTGATGAAAGTCCTGACGGCGACGCGGCAACGAAATTCCGCGCGGATTTCTCCTCGCCGCCGTTCGATATCGACTTTCTCGGCGTGTGGGATACCGTCGGCGCGCTCGGCATTCCGCTCACCGGCTTTCGCTGGTTCACCCGTCGCGACGATCAGTTCCACGACACGAAGCTGTCGCGCATGGTGAAGCGCGCGTTTCACGCCGTCGCGGTCGACGAACGCCGCGGCCCCTTCGCGCCGACGCTCTGGGAAAAGCAGCCCGACCCGACGCAGATCGTCGAACAGGCCTGGTTTGCCGGCGTGCACGCCGACGTCGGTGGCGGCTACGAGGACCGGACGCTGGCCAACATCACGTTCCAATGGATGGCGAAGCGGGCGTACGATGCAGGCCTCGAGTTCGATCATCTGTATCTGGAACAGGAGCTCGGCGTGAACCTCGCGAAGCCGGCCGTCGTGGACGATGCGAGCTACAAGGGCGCGCTTCACAACTCGCTGACGGGCATCTACCTCGGTTTGCCGCGGTATGTGCGGACGATCGGCCAGGACTCGAGCCACTGTGAAAGCGTGTGGCATACGACAAAGCGCCGGGCCGACGAAGCGGTGGCGGGGTACCCGCCGCAGAACCTGTCCGAGTATCTGAAGCGGGCCGATCGTGCGATCGCGGGGCCCGACACCGTGGCGCCGGTCGCCGGCGTTCCGCGGTAGGCGGTTCGCGCATGCGTACGGTGATCGCGCTCGGCGTGACGCTGCTGCTTGCGCAGGACGTCGCGCCGCCGTTGCCTCCACCACCACCGAATCCACCGGCACCGTCGGTTTCAGCGCCTGACGATCCCGGCTGGACCGCGCTCATCGCCACGTGCAGGACGCCACCGCCGCCCCGCGGAGGCGGAGCGGGCAGAGGAGGCGCGCGCGGCGGTCCGCCGCCCGGACCGCGCGACTACACGGTCGCCGCGATTCCCGGTGTCATCGACACCGGCAAGCGATGGAAATTCCTCTGGCAGGAAGCCGGCAACAACGGCGACGGCATTGTCGGCACCAACGATGGCGGATTGTTGATCGCGCAGAACGACAACAGCCGCGTCGTCACGCTCGATAAAAACGGCAAGCCGTCGGTCGTCTTCAGGGGCACGCGCACGGGCGGATCGCTGTCGATGAGTTCGAACGGCGCGGTGTTCATCGTCCAGCGCGCGTTGCGAACGGCGGTCGCCGAGCTCGCGCCGCGGAAGCGTGTTCTCGCCGACACGTATAACGGCGATCCGCTCGACTGCGCCGGCCTCAATCCGAACGATCTCTCCGCCGACAGCAAGGGCGGCGTCTACTTCACGCAGGGTGGTGTCTTCTACGCCAACCCGAAGGGCAGCGTCAGCAAATACGGCCAGAGCATCACTCCGAACGGCATCATCCTCAGCGCCGACGAGAAGGTGCTCTACGTCACCAACGGGCCGACGCTCGCGGCGTTCGACGTGCAGCCGGACGGATCGCTGACCAATCAGCGGGAGTTCGCGAAGCTCGACGGGGGCGGCAACGGCGACGGCAGCACCATCGATGCGGCCGGCCGCATTTACGTCACGACCAACCCCGGCGTGCAGGTGATCGGCCCGGACGGCAAATATCTCGGGATCATTCCAACCCCGCGGCCGGTCATCAGCGTGGCATTCGGCGGCCCCGGCAAGGGGACGCTGTTCGTGCTGGCGCGCGGCGCGCGCGACGCGGCGGGCAGCGAGATTGCCAATGCTGCGCAGGTGTATTCGATCCAGACGGTCGCGCGGGGCTATCGAGGGCGACCCAAATAGCGTTACCATCCCTACCCAACAGTGGAAGGAGGTGACCACGTGAGCAAAGAGCAGCTCCTCGACCAGGTCGAAACGACCCGTCGTCGGTTCCTGAAACGGATTGTCGGCGGCGGCGCAGTGCTGCTTGCGATTCCCGCGTCAACCATCGTCAGCGCCGCGCAGCAGGATGATCAGGGCAAAGGCGACGGCAAGGGGAAAGGCAAGGGTAAGGGCAAGGGGAAAGGAAAGGGCAAGGGTAAGGGCAAGGGTAAGGGCGACGGCAACAATCCGAATCAGTAACGACGCTTCATAAAGCAGGCATCGTTTCGTCGGTTGCCGGGGGCACAGCACACCGTGCTCCCGGTGGCTTTCCTTCATGAACCCCGACGCACGGCTCCTTCGAAACCCACTTGTCGCGCTGGCCCCGACTGACGAGGGCTACCTCGCCTATGACACCACAGGAGATCGGATTCATCGCCTCAACGCGGCTGCCGCGCTGATCGTTGAACTGTCCGACGGCACCCGCACCGCGGACGCGCTCATCGCGGACATCGCGCCGATGGTGGCGGGCGAGGAAGCGCGCGCCGGCTGCGCGCGCTGGATCGCCGGCGCCATCGAGGACAATCTTCTGAAGACATTGGCGCCCGGCGCATCAGGTCCGGCCGCTCCCGCGGGCGAATACTTTTCGTCGCTTGCGTTGCGGCTGCGCTCGCGAGGCCACGTGCTGGCGGCGTTCGTCTGTCAGCATCATGCCGCCGCACAGCTGGCGGACGACGCGGAGCACTGGGCCACGCTCGGCGATCTCGCGCACATCATCGGCCGGCGGGAGGATGCGCGCGACGCGTACGAGGAATACTTGACGCTCGCTCCCGGTGATGCGGAGGTTGAACACATCCTCGTCTCGCTGCGCGGCGAGGCGCCGCCGCCGCGCGCGCCCGACGACTGCATCGTCCAGCTCTACGCGCGCTTTGCGGAGTTCTACGAGCGCAACATGCGTCAGGACCTCGAGTACCGCGGTCCCGAGCTGCTCACCGAGGCGCTGCAGCGGGTGCTTCGTCCGACGGGTGCCCTGGACGTGCTCGAGCTCGGATGTGGAACGGGGCTCGCCGCGGGTCTTCTCCGAACGTTCGCGCGGCGGCTTGTCGGGATCGATCTCTCGCCGGACATGGCGGAGCGCGCGACGGCGACCGGTCTGTACGACACGGTCGAGATCGCGGAGATCACCGAGTGGCTGATGCGCAGCCGCGCCCGCGACTTCGATCTGATCGCGGCGTGCGATACGTTGATCTACTTCGGCGATCTTCGGCAGGTGCTGATGCCGGCCGTGAAACGTCTGCGCGACGGCGGCACGCTCGCGTTCACGGTGGAGCGCGGGGAGGGGGAGCCGTTCACGCTGACGGACTCAGGGCGTTACGTGCACGGCGAGCCGCACATTGCCGACGCGGCCGGGGATGCGGGATTGCGGGTCCTGAGCATCGACCGCACAGTGTTGCGCTACGAATACGGCGAGGCGGTTGAAGGCCTGGTGGTCGTCAGCCGACGTACTTAAAGGCGTGGAAGGCTTGGTCTTTTTCGGCATCCTGCTGCTGCTCATTCCGTTCATCCTGCCGATCTGGAGTCTCGTCTCGCAGGCCGGCCTGAAGAGCCGGCTCCGCCGCGTCGAAGACCTGCTCGAACAGCAGCAGCGCTCAGTCGACGAGCTCTCGAAGCGGCTGCGTGAAGTCCGCAAGACCGCGGTTACGGAAACACCGCAACCCGCTGCGCAGCCCGTCGTGCCGCCTGTTGCGCCGCCGCCACCGCCGGTGGAAGTGCCGCCAGCGCCTGTTGTCGTGCCGCCGCGGGTCGCTGCGCCTCCGCCACCTCCTCCAGTACCGCCTCCGCCCCGTCGTCCTGCGGCGCCGCCGCCTCCACCTCCGCCGCCGGCGCAGCCGTTCGACTGGGAGCGCCTCATTGGCGTGAAGATGTTCTCGGCGATTGCGGGCATCGCGCTCGCGCTCGCCGCCGTGTTCTTCCTTCGTTACTCAATCGATCAGGGCTGGCTCCGCCCCGAGATTCGCGTGGCCATCGGCCTCATCACCGGCATCGCACTGCTCGTTGTCTGCGAGCTGAAGGCAGCGCGCCGGTATCCGACGACCGCCAATGCGATGGATGCGTCGGCGATCGCGATTCTCTTCTCGACCTTCTTCGCCGCGCACGCGCTCTGGAATCTGATTCCGTCGGGCGTCACGTTCGGCCTGCTCGCACTCGTGACGGCGGTCGCCGTGCTGCTGTCGATTCGCCGCGACTCGGTGTTCATTGCCGTGCTGGGCCTCCTCGGCGGCTTCGCGACACCGATCCTGCTCTCGACCGGCGCCAACCAGCCGATTCCCCTCTTCACGTACCTGTTGCTGCTGAACATCGGTCTGGCGTGGGTCGCGTGGCGCAAGCGGTGGTCGGTGCTGACCATCCTGACGCTCGTGTTGACGGCGATCTATCAGTGGGGCTGGGTCATCAAGTTCCTCGGCCAGAGCCCGCTGCCGCTGGCGATGGGCATCTTCCTCGTCTTCGCGATCGCCGGCTTCATCTCATTGCTGTTCAGCGCGCGCGGCGCGACGGACAGCTCCGCGAAGCAGCGGTTGCAGTACACGGGACTGATGGCGGCCGTGATGCCGCTGATCTTCGCCGTCTACCTCGCGGCGGTGCCGCAGTATCGCGAGCACGCCACGCTGCTGTTCGGCTTCGTGCTGATCATCGACATCGGCCTGCTCGCGCTCACCATCGGCCTCGGCGAGGAGCTGGCGCACGCAACCGGCGCCGTGGCGACGCTGCTCGTGATGGCCATCTGGGTGGCGCAGCCGTACGCGAGCGATGCGTGGATGGTGGCGGTCGGCTTCACCGCGGCCTTCGTCGTGCTCTACGCGCTCGGGCCGCTCGTCGCGGACCGGTTCTCCAAGCCGTTCTCCGGCGTGGCGGCGCAGGCGGCCTACGCGGCGCCGACGCTGCTGTTTGCGTTCGCCGTGCTCGCCAGGTCGCCGCTTGCCGGCGACGCGCCGGTGAAACTCTTCGCCCCGCTCTTCGCGCTGCTCGTGCTGATTGCCTGGCGCGCCATCACCGCGGAAGAATTCCTGCTCTACTTCGTCGCCGCGTTCTTCGGCCTCGCGGCCGAGGGGAGCTGGTCGGTGATGCATCTGACCGCCGAGCGGCTCGTGCCCGCCGTCGTGCTCTACGGCGCGTTCGGCGTGTTCTATCTCGGCGTCCCGCTGATCGCGCGGAGACTCGACCGCGCGATCGATCCGCCATGGGGCGGCGGCGCGGTGCTCATCGCCAGCCTGCTGCTCCTGCTGTTCCTCACGTCGAGCACCCGCGCCGATGCCGCGCTGTGGGGTCTCGCGATCCTGCTCGCCATCCTCGACGCCGGCATCTTCATCGAAGGCGCCGCCGGTGGTCTTCCGCCCATCTCCATCGCCGGCGGCGCGCTGTCGTGGGTCGTGCTCGCGGTCTGGTGGCAGCGCGCGGCCGCGGTGGTCGGTCTGCTCCCGTCACTCATGTTTCTCGCCGGGCTGACGCTGCTGATGCTCATCGGCCACGCGTGGTGCTATCGTCACACACGCGCGTCCGCGAGCGGTGCCGGCGCAGGGTTCCGCCAGGGGACCTACCTCGCGCTCATCGGACATCTCTTCCTGTTCTACATTGCGGCCGATCGCAGCTGGTCGCTGCCGCCATGGCCGCTCTTCGGAACGCTCGCCGTGCTGATGCTGGCGTTCAGTGCCTCGTCTCTGGCCGTGCACGTGTCCGAGCTGCACGCCTCGAGCACCATCGCCGCGTCCGTGATCGTCTTCATCTGGGCGCAAGTGGCCGGCGTGACGTGGTCACCGACGATGGTGGGCGCCGGAGAAGCGGTGGCGGCGTACGCGCTGCTCTGGATTCTGCTGACACGGTCGCGCGGAACCGGCATCGCCGCCATCGCCGCGCTGTTCGTCGCGGAGCTGACGCTGATCGATGCCTCCGCCGCGATGTCCACTGTGCCCGTCGCGCTGCTGAGCGCGACGCATGCCGTGAACATCGCGCTCATCCTCGCGCTGGCGTGGATCGACGAGCGGACATGGGTGGCGCCGGCCGCCGTGCTTCCCGCCGCGCTCGCGGCGTACATGTGGCGGACGCAGGCGCACACGTCGCCTGCCGACTGGTCATCGCTGCTGATGCTCGCCTCCGCCATTTACGCGGTCTTCATCGCGTATCCGTTCGTGCTCGGCAGCCGCGCGCGCGAGTCGCGCGATCCGTTCATCGCGTCCATCGCCGGCAGCGCGTTCTTCTTCTTTGCCGCGCGCGCCGCGCTGCGCCAGGGGATGCTCGACGGATACATCGGCGCCATACCGGTCTTCGAAGCCGCGGTGATGGCGTTGACGCTCCGGCAGCTGCTGCGCCTCGAGCCGGCGGGGAAGCGCGACCTCGGACGGCTCGCGCTCGTCGCCGCCAGCGCGCTCGCGTTCGCGACCGTCGCGATTCCGCTGCAGCTCAGTCATCAGTGGATCACGATTGGCTGGGCGCTCGAGGGGGCGGCGCTCGCGTGGACGTACCGGCGCATCCCGCACAAGGGGCTCCTGTACTGGGGCGTCACGCTGCTCGGCGTCGTCTTCGTCCGCCTCGCGCTCAATCCATCGGTCTTCGTCTACCAGCCGCGCGGCGGCCGCATCCTCAACTGGTACCTCTACGCGTATTTCATCTGCGCGGCGGCGATGTTCCTCGCGGCGTGGTGGTATTCGAAGACCAACGATCAGCTCCTCGAGCAGCTGCCGAGCGCGACGGCACTGCTGTCCACGGGTGGCGTCATCCTGCTGTTCATCCTGCTCAACATCGAGATCGCGGACTTCTACGCCGAGGGGCCGGAGATCACGTTCCAGTTCGGCGTCTCGCTCGCGCAGGACCTGACCTATACGATCGGCTGGCTGCTCTTCGGCATGCTGCTGCTGATGGCGACCATTTCCCTGCACAGCCGTCCCGGTCGTATCGCGTCGATCTCCGTGATCGCGGTCACCGCATTCAAGGCGTTCCTCTACGACATGCGCTCGCTCGGCGGCCTCTATCGCGTGGTGTCGCTCGTTGGCCTGGCGATTTCGCTGGCGCTCGTGGCGCTGGCGCTGCAGCGCTTCGTCCTGCGCGACTTCCGGGAGCAGCAGCAATGAAGAAGTGGCTCGTGTTCATGCTGTTTGCGACCGGCAGCGTGTCGGCGCAGCAGGCGGCGCCTCCGGTCTTTCGCGTCGAGCGTCCGATCGTGACGGGCGGCGCGGGTCCGCGCCGTTTGCCGGTCGACGTCCCGCTGCTCGTCGGCACGGTGCCGTTCCGCGGCGTGCCGAACGACCTGCGGCTGTATGACGCCAACGGAGCGGAAATCGGATACCTGTTCATCGGTCCCACCGCGCTGTCGGTCGTTTATCAAGACGCGACGATTCTGCCCGTCGCGGCCGTTGATACGGACAACGTGAAGACGAGCGGCTTCGAGGCGGATCTCGGCGAGCAGATGCTCATCGATCGCTTCCGCGTGGACGGATTCAGAACATCGTTTCTCAAACGGATGAAGCTGGAAGCGAGCGGCGATCGAGAGCACTGGACGCTGGTCATCCCGGACGGCACGATGTTCGACCTGCCGGACGAACAGCTGAAGCTGACGGAGCTCCGATTCACGCCGGGCTCGTACCGGTACCTGCGCGTCACCTGGGACGACACCAACAGCGCGCGGCTGCCGCGTCCGGCGAGCGTCGCCGCTGGACGCGTCGTGCCCGGCATGTCGGCGCCGCCGCTGATGACGCCGCTCGCCTTCGAGCGCCGTCCGAGCGAGCCAGGACGCAGCCGCTTCCGCATTCGACTGCCCGCTGGCCACCTCCCGCTCGTCGTCCTGCATTTCGACGTGGGCGGCGGCAACCTGCTGCGTCCCGCGAAGGTGTACGAGGCGCGCCTCTCGGGGACGGAGCTGAAGCCCGAGCTGCTCGGCCAGGCGACGCTGAAGCGCGTCGTGCGCGACAACCTCGCGGCCGACGAGCTGCGCATCGCCGTCGAGCCGCCGACCGAAGCGCAGCTCGATCTCGAGGTGGACGATGGGAACAATCCAGCGCTCGATCTGAGGGGCGTCAGCGGAGAGTTCGTCACATTGCCATGGATTTACTTCGAGGCGCCCGAAGGTGCCGTGACCGCGCGCTACGGCAACGTGACGCTGCCCGCGCCGCGATACGACCTCGAGGCCGCACGCGCTCAGATCCGGATTGAATCCGTGATGGATGCGATGTGGGGGGAGCCGCGGCCGCGAACCGCGGAGGAGAACGCCGCCTCTGCCGCGACACCGCTGCCGACTGTCGGCGCCCCGCTCGACGCCTCACAGTTCAAGTACGTCCGGACGCTCGCATCCGGCCCTGCAGGCCTGCTCGCCGTGGCACTCGACGCCAGTACGCTCGCGCACAGTTCGGGGCCCGAGAGCGGCTTCGCCGATCTTCGCGTGGTCGATCCTTCCAATAACCAGATTCCGTACATCGTCGAGCAGGCGGTCGAACCGCTCTCAATCGATCTGGCTCTCGAAAAGGCGGCTGCGCCGAAGACGCTGGCGGCCGCGCGCGGCGGCCGCAGCATCTATCGCATCGAGTACCCGGTGAGTGGATTGCCGCCCGGCCGTCTCGTGCTCTCGACGACCGCACGTGTGTTCAACCGGCAGCTGACGCTCGTCGAGGAGCGCGCCGCCGATGCGAGCCATCGCGATCCGTGGATCGAAACGATGACGAGCTCGCAATGGGTGAATGCGGATCCGGATAGACCCGCGATGGCGCTGACGCTGCCGTTGGGACGGCCGCGCGCCGAATCGCTGCTCGTCGTCGTGGACGAAGGCGACAACACGCCGCTGCCGCTCGACAAGCCGCGGCTGCTGCTGCCCGCCTATCGCGTGCGTCTGTTCCGCGCGGCGAACGCTTCGCTGCGCATCGCTTACGGCAGGGAGGATCTATCGAGACCGCAGTACGATCTCGCCCTCCTGGCGCCGCAGGTGCTCGGCACGCCAGCGGCGGACGTCATGCTCGGGCCGGAGCAGCCGGCCGCGTCCACCAACGCCTCGACCTCCGCGATCATGTCGCCACGCGTGTTCTGGACCGCGCTGGCGATCGCCGTCGTGGCCCTGCTCGGATTAATCGGTCGATTGCTGAGAAAAGACGCCGCGCCCGCGCGCTGACGTCAGGCGCTGTGCAGCTGGGGCGGTGAAACTTCCGCCTCGATGGCCGCCATCAGCTGTTCGGCGGAATACGGCTTGGGCAGGAAGCGCACGATCGGCATCTCCAGGCAGCGCGGATCGTGCGACGCAACACCGGTGACGACGATCGTGGGGATCGTGCAGAGGCGCCAGTCCTTGCGCTGGCGCTGCATGAATTCCCAGCCGTCCATCACCGGCATCATCAGGTCGAGCAGAATCAGATCGGGACGATTGCCCTTGGCGAGCATTGCCAGCGCGTCCTTGCCGTTGGCCGCCTCGATGGTCTGATAGTCCATCGTGCGCAGCAGCCGTGCGAGGACTTCACGCGCGGCGTCGTGATCCTCGACAACGAGAATCAGCGGCTTGCGCGGGCCATGAGTAACAATGTCGTTTCGGGTCGTCAACCGATGCTCCGAGGGCGCGAACGAATGCATGGGGGCGGTCGTCCTGACGCAAAGTCCTCACCAGCCAATCCCGCGGGGCGCGCACAGCGGTTAACTGACGTGGGAAAAACGACTTCGCGCGCTTTTCACACTCTCGCACCGGGGCGCGCACATGCTCCAACACGGAACATCGCATCGCACAAAACGGATCACCCTTAGAGGCGCGCGAGGTACGAGACCTTGAAGAAGAGCGCGCGCGTCGTCGGCATGTAGGGGCGACGGTCGACGCTTTCGAGAACGGATCCGTAGCCGAGATGGGCGACGGTGCCGGGCACCAGCTCATACGACGCGAGGAAGTCGCCGAGCACGCGCCTCTTCGAGCTGTCGTACTGCGCGATGGCGCGGAGGAAGAACTTCGAGTTGAACTGATACGTGTTGCGCAGGTTGACGACATGCACCGTGTAGACGGTCTCGCTTGTCGTGCGATTGAACTTCACGTAGTCGTAGTTGAGGCTGTGCGCCAGCTTCGCGCTCGGCTGCCACTCGAGGCCGAGGCTGCGATTGAACTGCATTCCGCCGAACGGATCCGCCGGGTCGTAGTAGATCGACGGTGACCGCTCGAGCCTGCCGTTGATGTTCAGCCACCGCGTGATCAGCACGCGGCCGTCCGCGTGGACGCGGCCCGTCTTGAATCGACGGTTCGCGAACGTCTCGTGGCCGCGGTCGACATCGAGGCGCAGCTGGCCCGCGCGGACGAAATTGAAGCGGATACCCGGCATCACCCCGAATTCGGTGCCGCCCTGCGTCCTGTCGTCGGAGAGCGTCGTCCACGCGAACGGCGCGATGCGCTTGATCCAGGCGAACCCGCCGGCCGGATAGAGCTCCACCTCGCCATAGTTCCACGTTCGAGTCACGCCGACGCGGTTGAGGAACGCGGTGTCCATCTGAAAGCCGCGGTCGAAGTGTTCGACGAAGTTCATGACCAGCAGGCGCCGCGTGTTGTACTGCCCCTTCACCTGCGCGCCGTTGCCGCTGCTGGTATGGCCGTCGACAGTCTGAGAAGCCGAGTGAAGCAGCGCAGCGTTCCATGTGAAGTTCTGCCCGTGGCGGAACGTCGCGTCTGCCGCGGCGACGCGGTTGTATTCGGCGCCATGCTCCGTGTCGGTGACGAGCGCGCCAACGTACTGACCGTTGCCGTAGTTGCGCAGCGCGCGGCCGATCGTGAAGAGCCTGTCGCTGCCGGTCGCCGACGCATCCGACGCGGAGAGCACCGCGAACGTCTGGCGTCCCGCCGTGCCCGTCAGCTTGAGGCCCGCGCCCGGATCGACAATCTTCCGCGTGTGCACCGATCGCTGCATCGACGCGTCGTCGCCCTGGCCGGCGAGGTTGAACACGCCAAGACCTTCCATGAAAAACGGCCGCTTCTCGTCGTAGAAGACGGGGAAGCGCTGGTTCACTTCGACCTGGAACGCGTCGCTCTCCACCTGGCTGAAGTCCGGGTTTGCCGTCGCCTCGAGCGTCACGGCGGAGGTCACCCCGTACTTGATGCTGGCGCCGATGGCCGCCTTGTTCGACGCGGGCGACCACGATGCGGTGGCGTCCCGTGTCTGGTTGCGCGAGACCGTCGTGCTCGGAATCACTTCGAGCACGCGCGGCTGATGCAGCTCGCTGAAGACGAGCGGCGCGTGGCTTTCGAACACCCACTGTCCGGGCGCGATGGCCGGCGACGCCCTGGTCGTCGACGTGACCAGCGCTCTGCCACACGAAGTCCGGCGCCGAGTCCTCGTTGTGGCCCGTGTTGAGCGCATCCATCTGGATGCCGCTCGGGTTGACGAACAGGTGATACGCCTGCTGGCCTGCGCGCGTGGAATCGAGGCTGACCGCGATCCAGTCGTCGTTCCACGCGTTGTCGCGCCGGGTGATCGTCGTCCGGATCTTGTCCGGCTCCTCGTCTAGGCAGCGGAAGGCGAAGTAGATGGCCTGGTCGTCGTACGCGATCCAGACCTTGGTCTGCTGCTTGGCGGGCTCGCCGCGCAGCGGGTTGTACGACACCCAGGGGTCCAGGGGCATTGGCTCGTGCGCCCAGGTTGCGTCATCCAGCACCCCGTCCACCTGCGGCGGCGTTGTCGCGCGCACCGCGTGCAGCTCGGGTGTGGCTACGGCCTGAGCGTTCGCAGACCCTGCGAACTGCGAAGACACGAGCAGCGCAAGCACGAGTCGGATCCAGGTTCGTTCTTGCACATTGGCGTTACGGTCTGGCGTCCCAAACGGTTTCACGGAGATGAATACCCAGGGTGTCGCGGAAGGTTACAATCCGCGCACATGCGATGTGACGTTAGTGTCCGGCTTCAGCCGGACCTCAAGACGTTGGCGTTGTTCTTCCTCGTCATTACGGCAGCTGTGTCGGCGCAGACGCCACCAGCCGAATCGATCGTCCTGCGTCCCGCCCGTGTCTTCGATGGCGAGACGATGCACGAAGGCTGGGCCGTGCGCATCGTCGGCGAGAAGATCGAGGCGGTCGGTCCCGCCGCGAACGTTTCCGCGCCGAATGCGCGTGTCGTCGATCTCGCCGGCACGACGCTGACGCCGGGACTGATCGAAGGCCACTCGCACATCATGCTGCATCCCTACAACGAGGCGGCGTGGGAGCTCCAGGTGGCGCACGAGCCGCTGGCGCTGCGCACCGCGCGCGCCGTGAACGCGCTGCGTGCGACGCTGCTGGCCGGCTTCACGACGATTCGCGATCTCGGCACCGAGGGGGCCGGGTATGCGGATGTCGGCCTGCGCGATGCGGTGGCGCAGGGGATCATTCCAGGGCCGCGCGTGCTGGCCTCCACGCGCGCGATCGTCGCGACGGGCGTCTACGATCCGAAGTTCGTCCCCGAGTGGAACCAGACTATCGTTGGGGACCTGTGGCCGCCGCTCGCCCGACGTTCACGCTCGAATCGCTGAGCGCCGGCGTTCGCGCCGCGCACGCGAGCGGCACGCCGGTCGCCGCGCATGCGACGAGCGTCGAGGGGATGCGCAACGCGATCATGGCGGGTGTGGACACGATCGAGCATGGCGATCTCGGCACTCCGGACATCCTCAAGCTGATGGCCGAGCGCCACGTCGCGCTCTGTCCGACGCTGGCGGCCGGCGACGCGAACGCGCAGTACGCCGGATGGAAGAAGGGGCAGCCGGAGCCCGAGTCAATGACTCGCAAGCGCGCGAGCTTCAAGGCCGCGCTCGCTGCGGGCGTCACGATTCTCAGCGGCAGCG
>QHWQ01000314.1 GCA_003222635.1 Acidobacteriota bacterium
GGCAGGTGCGCCGGCGGCGCGTGCGCGAATCGAGGCGGCCGGGAGCATCGCGTCCAGGAACGGCAGTGCGATGGTCGCGCCGAGCCCGCGCAGAACGGTCCGTCGCGGTAACGCCTTGCTGGTGAGGAACGACATCCTATTCTCCATTTCTCATGAGAAACGCGGGACTCTTCACGATGCCCATCACGAGCGACGACCATCGATAGTCGGTCGCGCCTGCGTCGCGGACAATCTGCCGGACCGCGGGCCGATCGTAGTACTCGAGACGACGGCCCAGCGCATAGGCAAAGAGCTTCGACGTCACCGTTCGCGGAAACTGCTCGGGATCCTCGAGCAGCATCGCGCGGAGGCCCGACAGGCCCTGCACGTCCGCGCCGCTGAC
>QHWQ01000282.1 GCA_003222635.1 Acidobacteriota bacterium
CGCTGGCCGCGTGGAACACGTCGGCAGAGACGCCGCGTGCGCTGCTCTCGGGCCAGAGCGGCGTGCCGGCGATTCCCAATGGCAGCACGTACACCTTCGCGAGCCCGAACCGCGGTTCGGCCGCGGTGCAGGAACGCGCGGCGGCGCAGCAGATGACGGCGAATCCGGCGCCGGGCCGGCCGCATCTGGCGTTGGTGAACAGCACCAGCCGCGGAGCGCTCGAGACGCTCGATCGCGTCGCGCAGGCATCGACGTATACGCCCACCATTCCGTATCCGAACACCGGCTTCGGGCTCGCGCTGAAGACCGTGGCGGGCGCGATCGTCAAGGGCGTCGGCTCGCGCGTCTACTGGGTGCAGACCGGCGGCTACGACACGCACGCGCAGCAGGGCGCGGCCGGCGGTGCCTACGGAAACCTGATGGCGACGCTCGGCGACGGCCTGTGGGCGTTCTACGGCGACATGCGCAACACCGGAATGCTGAACGACACGACCGTGGTCGTCTTTTCGGAGTTCAGCCGCCGCATCTCGGAGAACGGCAGCGGCGGCACCGACCACGGCGCCGCGGGTTTGATGATGGTGCTCGGCGGCATGGTGCGCGGCGGTCTTCACGGCACTGCCGCGACGCTCGCGCCTGGGCACCCGACGCTCGAGAACAGCTCCGGCGACGTCCATTACGAGACCGACTTCCGATCCGTGTATGCGCGGATGCTCGATGGCTGGCTCGGCGTCAACTCGGTGCCGATTCTCGGCGGCGACTTCCGAGCGGCCGCACCGGCGATCTTTTAGGTTCGGAGGGTTCGATGGTTCGATGGTTCGCGGTTCGAGTTCTTCTGGCGTTTGCGATGTTGAGCGTGTCGGGGCCGGCGTGGGCGCAGTCGCCCGAGAATCCGAGCCCGAATACGACCACGACGACGCCCGCGGTCAGCTTCGGCATCGTCTCGTTTCTTCAGTACTCGGCGGAGCTGCACGAGCAGGACGGCTACAACGCCTTCGACGTGACGCGCGGCTACTTCGACGTGCGCGCCAGGCTCTCGCCGCGCGTGCGCGCGCGCTTCACGCCGGACGTCCGTCCGACAACGGATGCGAGCCTCGATACCAATATGGCGCTGCGCCTCGAGTACGCGTATCTGGAGGCGGACGTGACGAAGAACGCGTCGGTCGTGTTCGGCATGCACGAGACGCCGTGGCTCACCTTCGAAGAATCCGTGGATCGCTACCGCGTGCAGGGTCCGATGTTCGCCGAGCGCGAAGGGCTGATTCCCGGACCCAGCGACGTCGGCGCGAGCCTCTGGGCCAGAACCGATCGCGCGGACTTTCACGTCGGCATCTACAACGGCGAGGGATACGGGCGCGCCGAAGAGGACAAGTACAAGAGCGTGCAGGGCCGAGCCACTTTCCGCGTGTTCTCGGACGACAGCTCGCGAACCAGCGGGCACGTGTCGGGCTTCTACTCCTACGGCGGGTACGCGCGAGACCGTCCGCGCAACGTCGCCATCGTGATGGGGAGCTACGAGCAGCCTCACGTCGTCGCGACGGCGCAATATCTGTCCGCCACCGACAATCCGTTCATCGCGCGAGACGTCCAGCGGCGCGGCCTGTCGGTGTTCGGCGAGGGGCGTCAGGGCGTCACGGGGTGGGCGGGCATCGGCCGTCTCGACATGTTCGATCCCGACGCATCGAACGACAGCGATGCGCGCCGCCGCTACATCTTCGGCGGCGCGCACTGGAGCCAGCTGGGGCGCGGCCGCCTCGGTGTCATCGTCACGCTGGAGCAGGTCTTCCGCGTGGTCAACTCAGAGAAGCTCGAGAGCCGCCTGCTCGCGCAGACGCACGTCGAGTTCTGAGGCGGACTACAAATCGCTGGATCGCCGCCCGCCTCGCGGAAATTGCCGTCGATCGGGTGCCTCGCTGTTGCGCCGGTCGCGCGGCGGCAGCGCCGCGGTCAGGTAGCCGACCAGCGCCGGCGCCAGCCGCATCGACCGCTCGTAGAACGCACCGATGGACTGCGCTTCGCGAGCCAGGACGGGATCGTGGTGTGTCGCGTAGACGACGGAGCGAGTCTGCGGACAGGTCCGAAGCACGAGATGCAGCGCGTTGTACTCCCGCAGACGAATGTTGGCCACGAGCAGGTCGGGCGGACTGCTCACCAGGCGATCGCGCGCGTGGCTGAAATCGACGCACACGTCGACGCGCGCCAGCAGGCGCAGGAGGTTCTCGGCATCGCGCACGGCGCCGGGATCGGGATCGACGAGCAGAATTGACTTCGGCGCGAGACGTGGAGTAAGTGGTCTCGGCAGCTGCCGCAGCCGCAGGAACGGGTCGTGATAGGGCAGCATGACTTCCATCGCCGAATTGCGGATCTCTTTGCGCATAGTTCCCTTGTCCGCAATAGGGCTCGCTTGAGCTGGCGAGATATAGGGGGAGTGAAAAAAAGTAGGCATTGAGGCTCGGGGGGGTTGCGATAACATGCCCGCCGTGCGCTACCTCTGCTTGAGGATTGGCCACGGCCTGCTCGTTCTGCTGGGTGTGTCGCTCCTGTCATTCCTGCTGGCGGCCGCCGCTCCCGGGACCTTTGCGGACGAATTGCGGCTCGATCCCCGCGTATCACCCGAAACGATAGCGACACTGCAGGCCCGGTATGGCGCCAACCGGCCTGTCGCTGAGCAGTACGTCCTCTGGCTGCGGTCGATCGGCCGCGGAGAGTTCGGCTTTTCGGTGATCTACAACGGACCGGTAGGGCCGCTTCTCTGGCCTCGGGTCCGGAACACCCTGTTGCTCACCGTGCCGGCAACGGTTTTCGCCTGGCTGATTGCCGTCCCCATCGGCGCATGGGCGGCTGCCGGCAGGGGAGGCTGGCTCGACCGCTCGACGACTGCCGTGACGACGGCGCTCGCCGGCATCCCGGAAATCGTTCTCGGAGTCGGCCTCCTTTTCATCGCCGTCCGTACGGGGTATTTCCCGACGGGCGGCATGACCTCACTCGACTTCGACGATCTTGCCCCGTGGCAAAAGATGCGCGACGTCGTATCGCACTTCTTCCTCCCGGTCGCCGCGCTCGCGCTGATCAGTCTGCCGGTGCTGGTGCGGCACGTGCGCGCGAGCCTTGGCGAGGTCCTGCGGGCGCCGTTCATCCAGGCCGCCAGAGCCGCGGGCGTTCCGGAGCGGCGGCTGCTGTTTCGCCATGCGTTGCGCGTCGGCGCGAACCCGCTCATCTCGCTCGCCGGACTCTCGGCCGCTGGTCTGCTGAGTGCGTCGCTGGTGATCGAGACGATCATGAGCTGGCCCGGGCTTGGCCCGTTGATGCTCGACGCGGTGCTGGCGCGGGACCTTCATGTCGTCGTGGCCGCGGCGACATGCTCGACGGTCCTGTTGATCGCGGGGAATCTGTGTGCCGACGGCCTGCTGTACCTTGCCGATCCGCGCATCCGGATCGGCCGGTTCTCTTGAAGTGCGATGCGACGCGGGCGTAAGGGCGCGCTGGCCGCGCTCGCCGTGCTGTATCTCTTCGCGATCTTTGCCGGGTTTCTAGCACCGTACGATCCCGCCGCGCAGGCCCGCGACCTCGCTTTCTCTCCGCCGTCGCGGCAGCATGTGCTGGGGACCGACGGGTTTGGACGGGACCAGCTCTCACGCCTGCTGTACGGCGCGCGAATCTCTCTGCTCGCCGGACCGCTTGGCGCGGCTATCTCGATTGCGGGTGCCGTGCTCCTCGGGGGCGCCGCCGGTTTCTTCGGCGGCTGGATCGATGCGCTCATCATGCGCACAGGCGAGCTGTTTGTCGCCGTGCCCTGGTTCTACCTGTTGTTTGCGGTCAGGATGGCGATGCCGCTGCGCGTCGAGCCGGCGCAGGCGTTCCTGATGATTCTGGCGCTCGTCGCTCTCGTCGGTTGGGCACGCCCTGCGCGGCTCATTCGGGGTGTCGTCCTCAGCGCCAGGACGCGGGACTACGTGGTGGCGGCGAGAAGCCTCGGCGCGTCCAACGTCCACCTGCTGCGCAGGCATGTGCTGCCGCAATTGATCGGCGTCACGTTGACACAGGCGGCGCTGCTGGCGCCGCAATACATCCTCGCCGAAGCGACACTGTCGTTTTTCGGCCTTGGCGTAGGCGAGCCGGTGCCAAGCTGGGGCAATATGCTCGCCGTTCTCCAGCGGTACGATGTATTGTCCTCGTACTGGTGGATGTTCATCCCGGCAGCGGCGCTCGTGGCCATCGTCCTTCTCTATTCAATGCTGGCGGACCCGCTGCACGACGGAGCAGGGGGTCGATGACAAGACGTGCCCTGTGGATGCTCGCGGCGGGCGCGCTCGTCTGTACCTACACGCTGTCGGCGGCACCGCAGACGTCCGCAGCGCCGGAATGGCTGGTCACCCGCGCAGACGAGGGCCGCTCTGGCGGTCAGCTCGTCGTGATCGAACGCGCCGAGCCGCGAACGCTCAATCCCGTCATCGCGGTCGACGCGCCGTCGAAGGATGTCATTGCCCGCACGACGGCGGACTTGATCCATTTCGATCGCGAAACGCAGCAGCCTCAGCCGGCGCTCGCGCGATCGTGGACCGCGTCGCCCGACGGCCGGCATTTCACGTTATCGCTCCGCCGCGGCATCCGCTTCTCCGATGGCGAACCATTCGACGCCGACGACGTGCTCTTTTCGTTTCGCGTGTACCAGGATGAGAAGGTCGGATCGCCGCAGCGCGACCAGCTGATCGTCGGCGAGAAGCCGATGGCGGTACGAAAGATCGACGAGTACACGGTGCAGGTCGATCTCGCCGAGCCGTACGCAGTGGGCGAGCGTCTGTTCGACAGCCTCGCGATGCTGCCGCGGCATCTGCTCGACCGCCCGTACACCGAGGGCCGGCTGCCGCAGCTGTGGGGGCTCGGGACGGCGCCGCAGGCGATCGCGGGGCTCGGACCGTTCCGGCTGCGCGAACACGTGGTGGGCCAGCGGATGGTGCTCGAGCGGAATCCGTTCTACTGGAAGACCGATCGCGCCGGCCACCATCTGCCGTATCTCGACCGGGTCGTGTTCACGTTCGTGCCGAGCGAGGATGCGCAGGCCGTGCGCTTCCAGTCGGGCGACGCCGATGTGACGACGCGGTTGAGCGCGGCGAACTTCGACGTGCTGTTCCGCGATCGCGGCGGACGCAACTACGATCTGCTCGACCTGGGACCGGGACTCGACTACACGTTCCTGTTCTTCAACCAGAACAGCCTGGCGGCCGATGCGCCGGCGCCGGTCGCGCGAGCGCGGGCGTGGTTCAGGCAGCTCGCGTTCCGCCAGGCGGTCTCGCTCGCCATCGATCGCGAGGCGATCGTGCGGTTGGTCTACAAAGGACGCGCGGTGCCGCTCTGGGGGCACGTGCCGCCGGGCAACAAGCTATGGGTGAACCGGACGCTCGCCAAACCACCGCGATCGGTCGAGCAGGCGCGCGCGCGGCTGCGCATGGCCGGTTTCTCGTGGAATGCGGCCGGCATGCTGATGGATCGCGACGGTCAGCCCGTCGCCTTCACCATCGTCACCAACACCGGCAATACTGAACGGAATCAGATCGCCACGATTATCCAGGACGACCTCCGGCAGCTCGGCATCGCCGTCAACGTCGCGGCGCTGGAACTCCGCGCGCTGCTGGATCGACTGTTGAACACGCATGACTACGAGGCGTGCGTGCTCGGGCTGGGCGGCAGCGACGGCGACCCCTCCAATGAAATGAACGTGTGGCTGTCGAGCGGCGGCACGCACCTGTGGAATCCGGGACAGCCGCAGCCGGGGACGGCGTGGGAAGCGGAGATCGACACGTTGATGCGGCGGCAGCTCGTCATTCGGGACATGCAGGAGCGCAAGCGTCTGTACGATCGCGTGCAGGCGCTCGTCGCGGAAAACCTGCCTATCATCAGCCTCGTGAGTCCCAACGTGCTCGTCGGCGTGACGAAAGGGCTGGGCAATCTGCGGCCGACGATTTTCGACCATCACGCGCTCTGGAACGTCGAGGAGCTGTTCTGGCGCGGGAGGCCTTCCGGTGCCGCGCGATGAGTCGGGCAATCCAGCGCCTTTGCGTTTTCCCAGTGGTCCGCACCGCACGTGGAGCGATGCGCGCCTCATCCGCGGCTGTCTGAAGGGCGACGATCGCGAGCTGCCGCGCCTGCGCAAGCAGGCGGCGTTCCGCGGCTGGCTGATCACGATCACCGCGCACGCGTCGTTGAAGTGGAAGAGGAAACAGCAGCGGCGCCCGGAAGACGAGCTGACGGCTGAGAGCATCGAGAGCCTCGAGACGGAGCCGCTGGCCGATCTGATCGAGGAGGTCGAGCGCGAACAGGCGCTGCGTGAGGCGGTCGCGCAGCTGTCGCCGCGCTGTCAGGAACTGATCACGATGCTCTTCTACCGCGAGCCGCCATTGCCGTATCGCGACGTGGCGCAGACGCTCGGCCTTGCCACGGGCTCGATCGGTTTCATCCGCGGCCGGTGTCTCAAACGCCTCGAACGCTTCCTCGCCGCCAAGGGTTTCTGGACGTGACGGACGCGCTCGCCGGGCGGCTGGCGAACCTGACGACGGCCGCGGCGCGTGCGCGATTTCTGCGGGCGCGGCCCGATCTGCTGCAGCCCGCCGCGGTCGACGACTTGTACGGGCGCGTGGTCCGGTTCGCGCGCATCGACGTGCGGCAGGCGAATCATCTCGCGCTCGCCGCGCGCTGGATCGCCGACCGACTCGATGACGACGGCTCGCGCGCGCAGAGCCTCCGCGCCGAAGGACACGTCCGCTTCATGCGCGGCGAGTACGGGCGCGCGCTGCGCCGCTACGACGCCGCGGGGCGGCTCTTTCAGCAGGCCGGTCGCGAGGTCGATCTGGCGCGGACGCTGAATGGAAGCATCCAGAGCCTCATCTCGCTTGGACGGTACGCGGAGGCGCATGCGGCCGCGCGCAAGGCTCGCATCCTGTTCGAGCGGCACGGCGTGGTGCTCGGCCTCGCGCGGCTCGACACCAACGTCGGCAACATCTTTCTCCGCCAGGATCGGTTCGACAAGGCGCTGCCGCTGTACGAGCGGGCCTACGAGCAGTTCGTGCGCATGGGCGAGCCGCAGGACGTCGCCGCTGCGCTCATCAACATCGCGCTCTGCTGCATCAATCTGAACGACTTCGACCGCGCGTTGACGACCTATCGCGAGGCGCGGACCTACTGCGAGCGCCACGGCCTGGCGCTGCTGGTCGTGCAGGCGGACTACAACATCGCCTACCTCTACTACCTGCGCGGCGAGTACACGCACGCGCTCGATCACTATCGTGCGGCGCGCGAGCACAGCGAACGGATCGGGGACCGCTATCACAGCGCGCTGTGCGATCTGGATGGCTCGGAAATCCATCTCGAGCTGAATCTCCGCAGGGAAGCGGCCGACATGGCCGATCGCGCGCGCGCGCGATTCGGCGAGCTGCGGATGGTGTATGAGGAAGCGAAGGCGCTCACCACGCTGGCGCTCGCGACGAGCCATCAGGGAGGTGTTCGCCGCGCCCGCACGCTCTTCGGCCGCGCCCGCCGGCTGTTCGCGCACGAGCGCAACACACCCTGGCGCGCGCTCGTCGACTATTACGAGGCGCTGGTGCACTATCGTGGCGGCGAGCACAATCACGCCCGGCAGCTGGCCGCCCGCGCCAAGCGGATGTTTGCGCGCGTGTCCGTCCCCGTCCGGGCCGCGTCATGCGAGCTGCTGCTGGCCCGGCTCAATCTCGACGCGCATCGGCTGCAGGCCGCCGAGCACGCGTGCCGCGCCGTGGCGGCAGGCGCCGCCGCGGCGCAGGCGCCAATGCTCGCCTATCAGGCGCGCTTTCTGCTCGGGCTGGTCCGTGAAGCGCGCGGCGATCGCGCCGGCGCGCTCGACGAGTTCACGCGGGCGCGCGAATCGGTCGAGGAGCTGCGCAGCCGTCTGCAGGTCGACGGTTTCAGGGTGGCGTTCCTCGAGGACAAGCAGGCGTTGTACGAGAGTCTCGTCCTCGCCTCGATCAGGCAGATGGGTACGTCCGGGGATGTGGAGGCGGCGTTCGGGTACATCGAACAGGCGAAGTCACGGAATCTGGCCGACCTCATTGCGTTTCGCGCCGCGTCGCTTTCGCCGAGAGGCGGCGCGAGCCGCGAGGTCACCGAGCTGCGTCAGAACCTGAACTCGTTGTATCGCCAGCTCCAGTTGGACGAGTCGCGGCCGAAGGGGCGATCGGCCGGACGGGAGCGTGGCCTGCGGCAGCGCATCGGCGCGGCCGAACAGCGTCTGAGTCACGCGCTCCAGGAGGTTCGGCGCACCGACGAAGAGTTCTCGACACTGCAAAGCGGTGCCACCTTCGGTGTCGATGAAATCCGTCCAAGTGTGGGCGACGACGCGATGCTGCTCGAGTACTACCAGGCGCGCGGGCAGATCTATGTCGGCATGCTCGGTGCGAATGTCCTCGACATCATGCCGCTCGGGCCGATCGCGCCGGTGCGCAATCAGCTCCGGCTGCTGCAGTTCCAGTTGTCGAAGTTCCGGCTCGGGCCGGACTTCATCAGGTCCGTCGACGTGCAGCTGCAGGCGGCGACGCAGACGCATCTGCGCCAGCTCTATGACACGCTCATCGCGCCCATCCGCGATCGACTGCGCGCGCCGCACCTCGTCGTCGTTCCGCACGACGTGCTGCACGCGCTTCCGTTTCACGCGCTGTTCGACGGTGCGCACTACCTCGTCGACGAATTCTCGGTCTCGTACGCGCCGAGCGCGAGCGTCTACCACCTGTGCCGCACCAAGCCGCGGGGATCGACCGCCGGCGCTCTCGTCCTCGGCGTTCCTGACGTCCTCGCGCCCTCGATCGCCGACGAGGCGGAATCGGTCGCAGAGGCGCTGCGGGATGCGCGCCTCTTCCTCGGCACGCAGGCGACCAGCGAGCAGTTGCGGCGCCACGGCGCCGCCAGCCGATTCGTCCATATTGCGGCGCATGGGGTGTTCCGGCGCGACAACCCGATGTTCTCATCCATACGTTTGGGCGACGGGCCGATAAGTGTCTATGACCTTTACGAACTGCAGCT
>QHWQ01000283.1:0-5982 GCA_003222635.1 Acidobacteriota bacterium
CGCAGCGACTTCCGACGCCGCGATGCCGTCGCCGGGCATGCTCGTCAAACACTACGCGCCGCGAACGCCGGTGGTGCTGCACGCGGGCGATCGCTCTACTGCTCTGCGCACGATGAAGCAGAACGCCCAGCAGCGGATCCATGCCGGCGAAACCGTCGCGGTGCTCGCCTATTCGGAAGATGTCAACGAATGGCGCATCAGCCTGCCTGTGCGGATTGTGGATCTCGGCAGCGAAGCTGATCCTCCAACCGTCGCCGCGCGGCTGTACGCGGCGCTGCGCGAGGGTGACGAGCTGAAAGCGAGCGTCATCCTCGTGCGCAGCCTGACGACCTCTCATCCGCTGAGCAGCGCGATTCACGATCGGCTGCGCCGCGCTGCGGCGAGATAGGCATCAGCCTTGCGAAACCGCAAGGCATGGCCGAGAAAAGCACAACTGCGCTCGAAACTCCTCTCCGGGATCAGCTGGACCGTTTAGCCGCGCTTCCTCCAGGCTCGTTCATCAGTCTTTATCTGGATTTGCGGCCGGACCACAACGGCCAGCGCAATCACGTCCAGACCTTTCTCAAGAACAGTTTTGATGAACAGCTGCGGACGATGACCGGGGATACACACGTCGCGTTCGAGAACACCCTCGAGCGGATTCGCGGGTACGTGAACTCGACGGACCTGACCGCCACGCGCGCCCTCGCGATGTTCGCCTCGACGACCGGCGATGTCTTCGAGGCGATTCCGCTCGACGTACCGATCGAACACCCGTCGATGCATCTCGGATCCGTGCCGCACCTCTACCCGCTGGCGCGGCTCAACGACCAATATCCGCGGTATGCAGCCTTGCTCGCCGACACCAACAGCGCGGACATTTATGTGTTCGCGCTCGGCTCGACGATGCGGCGCGAATCGGTCACCAGCGACAAGATGCGCCGCACGCGCATGGGCGGCTGGTCGCAGGCGCGGTATCAGCGCCACGCCGACCACTGGCACAAGCTGCACATGAAGGACGTCGTCGACGCGCTCGACAAGGTCGTCACGCAGGAGCGCCTCGATCGGATCGTCGTCGCGTGCGACGAGGTGGCGAAGCCGATCCTGATGGAGCAGCTGCCAAAGCATCTCGCCGAGAAGGTCATCGACATCGTCAACGTGGACGTGAAGTCGATCGAACAACACGAGCTGCTGAAAGAGACGATCGACGCGCTGCGGCGCGAGGACGCAAAGAGCGACGCCGAGCACGTGCAGCGCATGCTCGATGCGTGGCGGGCGGGCGGCCTGGCGGTCGCGGGCATCGAGGCGACCATCCGCGCGCTCGACATGCGTCAGGTCGAGGAGCTGCTCATCGCGGGGCGTCCGGACCGCGTCGTCGGTCCGGCGGACGAACTGATCGCCAAGGCGCAGCAGAACAGCGCGCGCATCCGATTCATCGAGGATGACAGCCTGCTTGCCGACGTCGGCGGCGTCGGAGCATTGCTGCGGTTCAAGATATGAGCAAAAACAACAAGGTCAACAAAGATCACTATACGCAGCGCGGCCGCCTGACGCCCGACGAACTCGCGCGCGAGCGGGCGCGCGCGATCTCCGTGTCCGATGCGCGGCGCAAGTTCATGGCGCGGACGAAGACGACGGCCGCGCGCCGCGCCGAACCGGCGTCCACCCCGGATCGAAGCGCGCGCGAAGAAGAAGAGTAACCACTTCGCCGTAGCTGCGCAGGCCGCTCTCGACGCGGTTCGCTTTCAGGTACTTGTCGTACACCTGCCAGCTGGCGTGCTGCAGCGCGGGAATCTCGTCGCGGCGCAGCCGCGCGATCACCGCGTTGATGTCGCGCCGCGGCCCTTCCGCCAGCGCCGCGTTCAGCCTCGCGCGCTCCTGACCGTTCACTTCCCCGCTGATTTGCCAGTACAGATAGAACCAGGCGCTGTACTGGTGGCGCGGCGCCGCGCGGACGCACGTCAGCCATCCAACGAAATTCGCTTCGGCCTCGTTCGCGTAGCCTGCCAGGTGCCCCCACTCGTGCGCGGCGACAAACGGCCGCTCGAACGGCAGCAGATCGGGATTGGCGATCACTTCCAGCCCGAACGGATTCACCATGCCGTCGACGCCCGTCCATCGAAAGTAGAGACCGAGGAGGCTGTGCTTGAGGCGTCCCGGTTCAACCGGCGGCGCTTCCGCGAGGACGCGCTGCACGTCCGCGAATGCGCTGCGCAGCGTGGCGTCCTGCCATTCGGGTGGCGCGGTGCCCTCGTGGGCCGCGGCGTACAGGCTGTTCATCTGTCCAACAGCCATGAGGCCAAGCTCGACGACTTGATCGGATGTCGGCGCGGTACGGTCGATCTCCAGACGCTGCGGCATCGGTACGCGGCGATAGTTGAACCCCCATAACAGCAGAAACAGGATGTAGATCGCCGCCGCGCCGGCCAGGAAATGCGCGAGCGTCGTCAGCAGCCGGCGCCACGTCCGCCGGCGCCACGCGTCCCGGGCGGCCCTCGAGAGGATCACGATGACCGCGACGGCCAGCCCCACGAGGAGCAGGTCCAGGATGGCGAACGGCACGCCGTTCGAGAGCGGCGTCAGCGCTCGCTCCACGTGCGGATAGATGGAGGTGGAGTACCAGGCCTCAATCGAGGCCGGCCGCAGCGGGGCGAACGCGAACACCACCGCAACGGCGACGAGCGCGACCTCAACCATATGCCGCGTCCGCGATGAGGCAACGGTCTTGCTCATCAGGTCATTAGAGCGCGTTTTCCGCTCGAAACTGCTCAAAACCGATACGGTCGGGCCGAGTGCGTGACATTGGGGTTTACATGAACGGTTCACATCCATCCGACGAAGCCGCCATCGCGTTGGAATCCTCCGAGCTCGCCAACCAGCTGCGGCGTGGCGACCTGCCCGTCGTCAATACGCAGGATCCGCTGGCGCCTGGCGATCAATGCCACTTCGTGACGCCGGTTCGGTTCGGGCGCCGGCGCTCGGACCAGTACGGCCACGTGCTGCTGACGAGCGGCTGGCTGAAGTTCCGCGGCACGCTCGATCTCAGCGTGACGTGGAGCGAGATCGCCGAGGTGCAGCGCGCCGCGCGCGAAATGGTCGTCTCGCTGCAGGACAGCCGCCGCCTCCTTCGGTTCTCGTGCCATTCCGAGGCCGAAGCCGCCCGCGGCGCTGTGATTGCACAGCATCTCGCGCAGAGTGCCCGAATCCATGCGGCTGACCTGTCGGCGAGCGGATTCCAGCAGGCGACGCTGTAGCGCCCCTCGACTCCGCTCGGGGCTCGTCGCTGTCCTTCTCCTGATCGGGGCGCTCGCGCTCGCGCGCCCCGCTGCCGGCTATTCCGTCCTGGCGCACGAATCGATGATCGATGGCGCCTGGGACGATGTCATTGCGCCGATGCTCAAGGCGCGCTTCGGCGCCGCCGGCGCCGAGACGATCAAGAACGCCCGCGCCTACGCCTATGGCGGCTCCATCATGCCCGACATGGGCTACTACCCGTTCGGCAGCCACTTGTTCACCAACCTGCTGCACTACACGCGCTCGGGCGACTTCGTCGAGGCGCTCATTCGCGACGCGCGCGACGTCAACGAGTACGCCTTCGCCCTTGGCGCGCTGGCGCATTACGTCGCCGATTCGACGGGGCATCCGCTCGGCGTCAACCGCGCGGTGCCGCTCGAGTATCCGAAGCTGCGCGCGAAGTTCGGCGACGAGGTGACCTACGTCGAGGACCCGAAGCGCCACCTCATGGTGGAGTTCGCGTTCGACGTCGTGCACGTCGCCAACGGCGCCTATCTGCCGCAGGCGTATCACGACTTCATCGGCTTCGAGGTGGCGAAGGATCTCGTCGAGCGCGTCTTCCACGAGACCTACGGCCTCGAGATGAAAGACGTCTTCGCCAGCGAAGACCTCTCCATCGGCACGTTCCGCTACGCGGTCAGCAAGACCATTCCGCAGATGACGCAGGTCGCCTGGGAGAAGGAGCGCGACGAGATCGAAAAGCTCGCGCCGAATGTGCAGCAAAGCGCGTTCGTCTACACCTACACGCGGCAGCAGTACGAAAAGGACTTCGGCGCCGAATATCGCCGGCCTGGCATCTTCGCCCGCTTCTTCGTCTGGGTCGTGCGCGTGATGCCGAAGATCGGCCCGTTCAAGGCGCTCGCCTTCAGGACGCCCACACCCGAAGGCGAGAAGCTGTTTACCGACAGCTTCAAGACGTCGCGCGATCGGTATCGGATGCTGCTGGCGGCAGTTCGCAGCAATCAGCTCGACTTGCGCAACACGGACTTCGACACCGGCCAGCCCACGCATCGCGGCGAATACAAGCTCGCCGATGAGACCTACGCGGAACTGGCGTCGCGTCTGAAGAAGGTGCCCGACGCGCCCGACGTAATCCGCGCCGATATCGCGCGCTTCTACGGGACGCAGACGCCGACGAATTAGAAAGCGTCGCCGAGGTACGGCAGCATCCGGCCGAAGTAGATCACTCCTACCCACAGAACGATCTGCGACGCGGCGAGCACCTTCACGAAGGCCGGCGCCGCATCGCCCGGCCCGAGGTCCCACACCTCGTCGTGCCACGTCAGGTAGAGGACGTTGCCGCCCGCGAGCAGGATGCAGAGCATCTTCCAGTGGAACGCCGGGTTTTCGATGTACTGAAACGCCTGCCCGATGAAGAACATCATGCCGGTCACGGCATTGGCGACAAATCCCCAGATGCCCCACGGCAGCATGCGGTGAAACCCTTCGAGCGGCGCGTTGCGCATCCAGCCCAGCAGGCGCATGTTGCCGACGAGCACGACGCCGAACAGCAGGCACAGCCCCATGAAGTGGATCGTCTCGAGCGTCTTCCACGCCCACGGATGCGAATACTGATACTTCGTGATGAAGTCGCTCGCGAGCCAGTGCGGCGCGAGCAGCCCCTCGGTCGCGGGAATCGCCTCCGGACCGCTGAGGATCTCGGGATGCCGGATCTCGCCGCCGACATTCGCGGCGCTCGACATGAGGCCGATCGTCAGCGCGCCAACGAGCAGCACGAGGGCTGTATTGCCCCGATGTGACCACGCTCGGCGACGCGAGTACCAGAGCCCGTACCAGGCGGCGACACCCGTCGCTTCCATGAATATCAGCGCCATCAGCGCGGAGCGTTGATGCAGGTCGATGACGCCCTGCGACACTCCCGGCATCCCTTTGAGAGATTTTTGCGCCGAATAGCCCGTCATGTAGGTCGGCAGCGACAACAGCGCGATGACGAAGAGCACCGCGAGGCCGCCGCGCCGCAGGTCTACGCTTTTCTTGACGAGCGCCAGCAGGAAGACGCCGAAGCCGACGATCATGCCGACCGTCGGGAAGTGATTCAGCAGCAGATGCAGGTGAACGAGATCAGACGGTCGCACCTTTGGCCTCGACGGCGTATGCGATCAGCCGCCCCGATGTGATGACCGCCAGCCAGAGGACGATGCAGGCGTAGGCCATGGTGCGGATCTGCGGCGGGATCGCCTGGTCACTGTGCTCACTGTCGATGAAGCGGCGCAGGCGCGCCATCACCACGAGCGCGAAGCCGAGGCACACCAGCTTGGCATAGAGCTCCCACACCCGCGCGATGCCGGTCGCGTCCGTCATGAACAGCAGCACGCCCGACAGCAGGTTGATGTAGAACCCAATCCAGAAGACGCGGAACAGGACGCGCAGTGAAGAGACGGGAATCTGCTGTCCGACGCCGAGCAGCCGCAGGCAGATGATGAAGCCGAGACCGGCGGTGAGGCCCATGCCGAGCGCATGGATGAACAGCCACCACGCGTAGCCCCACCAGAGCGAGTCAGATTCCGCAATCGACGTCGAGATCGAGAGGTTCTGGATCCATTCGAGGATCGCCATCAGCGCTGCATCCTACCATTCACAATCTGCTTCACTCCGACCACTCGTAAAAACCCCTGCCCGTCTTCTTGCCGAGCTCGCCGCGTTCCACCTTCTCGCGGAGAATGCGCGGCGGCGCGAACTTCTCGTCGC
>QHWQ01000283.1:6131-7955 GCA_003222635.1 Acidobacteriota bacterium
CCGTGCGTGACGATCTCCACCAGCCTCATGATGTGCACGGGATTGAAGAAGTGCATGCCGACGACGCGCGAGGGGGACTTCGTCGCCTCGGCAATGCGGGCGATGGACAGCGACGAGGTATTGGTCGCGAGAATCGCTCCGTCGGGAACGATGGCATCGAGACGCTGGAAGAGCGACTGCTTCACGGCCAGGTCTTCGACAATCGCTTCGAGAATCAGATCCGCGTCGCGCGCGGCCGTCTCGAGCTGGCCGGCGGGTGTCAGGTTGGCGACCGCCGCATCTGCCTGGGCCTGCGTCAGCTTGCCCCGGCTGACCGCCCCGGCAAGATTCGACCGGATGCGCTCCCACGCGCTGCCGAGCACGTCGCCATCCGCATCCATCAGCCGCGTCTCGTAGCCGGCCATCGCCGCCACCTGCGCGATGCCGTGCCCCATCGTGCCAGCGCCGATGACCGCGATGCGTCTAAGCGAATCCGGTGGCAATCGTGCCTCCGCCGTCAACGATGATGGTCTGGCCCGTGATGTAGCTCGAAGCGTCTGACGCCAGGAACACGGCGACGCCTTTCAGCTCGCCCGGCTGCCCCACGCGCCCTAAAGGCGTGACGGCGTTGAGGCTCTCCTCGATTTGCGCGATCGACGATTCGGAGAGACGCGAGTGGAAAAATCCCGGCGCGATTGCGTTCACGCGGATGCCGTGGCGGCCCCACGATGCGGCCAGCTCGCGCGTCAGTCCCATCAGCCCCGCCTTGCTTGCGGCATAGCCCGCGTAGAACGGCCCATTGACGTTCCCCTGCAGTCCCGCAATGGAGGCGATGTTGATGATGCGGCCGTACTGGCGCCTGATCATCTCGCGACCGACCGTCTGCGCGCAGATGAACGCGCCCGTGAGGTTGACGTCGATCACCTTCTGCCACTTCTCGACCGTCATCGTCTCCGGCTGCTCGCCCCAGGAGATGCCCGCGTTGTTGACGAGGATGTCGATCTGTCCGAATCGCTCCAGCGTCGCATTGACGACCGCCTGCACATCGCTCGTATTCGACACGTCGCAGCGCATGGCGTGCACGGTGAAGCCTCGCGCGCGCAGCGACTCGGCGCCCGGCACGAGCCATTCATCCCGCCGCGCGCAGAGCATCAGTGAGGCACCCGCTTCCGCCAGGCCCTCGGCGAACTCCGCGCCGAGGCCGCGCGATCCGCCCGTCACGATCGCGATACGGCCAGAAAGGTCAAATAGTTTGTCCATCGGACCATCGATACAATACCGCTCTTATGCGCGCCATCGTCCTTACCGCTCTCGGAGACTCCGACAATCTGAAGCTGGAACAGCGTCCCGACCTGCGGCCAGGTCCTGGCGAGGCGGTCGTGCGCCTGCACGCCGCCGCGCTCAATCGCCGCGATGTCTGGATTCGCAAGGGGCAGTACGCGGGCATCAAGCTCCCGATCATTCTCGGCTCCGATGGCGCGGGCGAGGTCGTCGACGTCGGCGAGCGTGTCGATCGCGCGTGGCATGGCCGGCAGGTCGTCATGGATCCGTCGCTCAACTGGGGTGGCGACGAACGTGCGCAGGACAAGAAATTCAACATTCTGGGCTTACCCACCGACGGCACCTACGCCGAGATGGTCGTCGTCCCCGCGGCGAACCTGCATCCCAAGCCCGCGCATCTGTCGTGGGAGGAAGCGGCCGCCGTCCCACTGGCCTCGGTGACGGCCTATCGCGCGCTGGTCACGCGCGCACGCGTGCAGGCCGGTGAGACCGTGCTGGTGACTGGCATCGGCGGCGGCGTAGCCACCTGCGCGCTGCAAATCGCGAAACACCTGGGCGCCAAGG
>QHWQ01000284.1 GCA_003222635.1 Acidobacteriota bacterium
AAATAAAAGACGTGCGGGTTCCTCCAGTCGACCTGCGTGATCGCTCCGTGGAGCGTGATCTTCTTGTCCGTATCGTAGGTCGCGGCCACGCTGTGATGTGCGAGCACGGTGAGGCCGCTGAAGGCGAGACCAGCCAGGAGCACGAACAGCGTGCGTCGTGACATCTGAACCCTCCATGCGGGCGCCACGTGCGTCCCGACCCGGTCAAAAATATCATGGCCGCGCCCCGAGCAAGTCCGGTAAATTGTCGCGTCGAGGTGAACCATGGCTGCGCCGAAAGCTCACGTTGGCATCCTCATCGCCGCCTCCATTCTGTGCGGGACGACCGTGCGTGCGCACCATTCCTTTGGCGCCGAATACGACGCGACACGGCCGGTAACGGTGACAGGCGTCGTCACCAAGATCGAGTGGACCAACCCGCATTGCCACTTCTACGTCGACGTCGCTGACGAGCAGGGCAAAGTCGTCAACTGGAAATTCGAAGGCTACGGCATCGGCCCCCTCTACCGGAACGGCTGGAAGCGTGACGTCACGATGAAGGCGGGCGATCGCATCACCGTGACGGGATGGCGCGCACGCGACGGCGGACCATGGGCGCACTCGCGCGAGATCACGCTGCCGAACGGCCAGAAGATGTTCTTCGGTCCGCCCGTCGGCACCGGCGAAGGTGGCAACGCGCCGGCCGTGGAGGTGAAATGATGCGCGCGCCTTGCCTCGTTGTCGTCGCAGCCGTCCTGACGTTCGCGGCGGCGCCGGCCGCGGCGCAGTCGCGCAGCGCCGTGCCGCGCGCATCGGATAAGAAGCCCGATCTCACGGGCGTGTGGCAGGCGGGGAACACCCTCCGCGGCTCGTGGCAGGACACCAACGCCGGCGTCGGCCTCGGCGGCTCCGGCCGCAATCCAGGTGGACCGACGGTGCAGTCGTCAACGGAGCGGCCCGCCGGCGCCGAAGCGGCGCCATATCAACCATGGGCGGCGCAGAAGGTGCTCGAAGCGTTCAACCGCCGCGGCATCGACGACCCCACCGCGCTGTGCCTTCCGCCCGGCGTGCCACGCGTCGTCATGCTCGGACTCTACCCGCAGCAGATCATTCAGACGGCGTCGCACATCGTCGTGTTGTACGAGTACGGCAACTCGCATCGGTTGATTCGACTCAATGCCAAGCATCCTGACGATCTGATTCCGAGCTACAACGGCGACTCAGTCGGTCGCTGGGAGGGCGACACGCTCGTCGTCGACGTCACCGGCTTCAACGACCGAACGTGGATCGCGGGCACGGGCACGTTCCACACCGAAGCGCTGCACGTCGTCGAGCGCTACACGCGCGTCGACAAAGACCAGATCAATTGGGAAGCGACCGTCGAGGACCCCAACGTGCTCACCAAGCCGTGGGTGTTGAAGACGACGATGATGCTGCGGGAGGGCACGCGGATCGAGGAAAACATCTGCGAGAACAACGTGGATGTTGACCGCTACGAGCACCTGCTGAAAGAGGGCATCGACTTCACGCGGCACTAGTCGTGCAGACGCGAGATCGGCTGAGGTGGGACTGAACATGGCTTCTCGTCGCCGCATCGTGATCGCCGCGCTGCTGATGGTGATCGCGCTTGCGTCGGCGGCGCTCGCGCAGCGCTTCTACCGGCTGCCCGAGGGTCCTGGCGTTCCCGTACGCGTTCCGCCCGTCAACTTCGAAGACGGCGGCTTCACCGCCTGCAAGTTGATGTATAGGAGCAGCCGCCGTGAGGCGGGCGGCGTTGGTTGGTCCACCGACTACCCGTACGCTGCGATCAACCTGATGACGCGGCTTTCGGAGCTGACCAAGACGCGTGTGAGCCACGATCCGCAGCACGAAGTGAACTATTGGGTGGTGCGGCTCACCGAGCCGATGCTCTTCGAGTGTCCGGTGCTGCTCGGCACTGATGTCGGCACCGCGTCCTTTTCAGACGAAGAAGCGAAGCGCCTGCGCGAGTATCTTCTGAAGGGCGGTTTCCTCTGGGTGGACGACTTCTGGGGAACCGAGTCGATGGAACAGTGGACCGGCGAGATGCACAAGGTGCTGCCCGAGTTCCCGATCTTCGACGTGCCGCAGGATCATCCCATCCGATCGACGCTGTTCTCGATCGCGCAGGTCGAACAGGTCGCGAGCATCAACTTCTGGCGCCGCAGCGGCGGTGATACATCCGAACGCGGCGAAGACAGCCCGCATGCCGACTTTCGCGCCATCGCCGATGCGAAAGGACGCGTCGTCGTCATCATGACGCATAATACCGATATCGGCGACTCCATGGAACGCGAGACGGAAGACCCGGAGTTCTTCGCGCTGTTCTCACCCAACGGTTACGCGCTCGCCACCAACATCGTCCTGTACGCGCTGACGCACTGAATTAGCGAACGTCGAGCGGCGGCGAAAGTCGCCCGGCGCGGCAAGACCCGGTGTGGCGGAACGGCTGTCCGGCGTCCATCGCGCCACACCTTCGTCACAGCATCGGTGCGCCGGCTCAGTGATGCGCCGCCGAATCGGCCAGATTGAGACCGATGACGCCGGCAATCACGAGAATCATGGCAACAATCTTGATTAGGGACAGTGATTCACCGAAGAACACGATCCCGATGAGTGCGATGAGCAGCGTGCCGCAGGCTGCCCACACCGCGTAGGCGACGCCGACTTCAATCGTCCGAAGCGCCAGCGCGAGGCCGAGCAGGGCGAGCAGGTAGGCGACGAGCATGGGCCCGATCCAGATCCAGCGGGTCAGGCTGTTCGAGAACTTCATGAAGATGGTGCCTGCGACCTCGCAGGCGATGGCGGCGGCGAGAACGATCCAGCTTTGCATGCGGCGCCCACGATGCTATCGCAATCGACCTGTCATTGAGAGGTGTCAGTGAACAACATCCCACGGGACGTGACGCTCGTAACCGGCGGTACGGGGTTAATCGGCGGCGAAGTCATCCTCGCGCTCGCGCGCTGCGGCGAGCCGGTCCGCGCGGTCGTGCGCGCCAGCGGCGCGGCCCAGGCGCACGAACGCCTCGTCACTCGCCTTCAGAAGTCGGAGGCGTACTCGCCGCACCTGTTGCGGCTCATCGATGCGGTTGCAGGCGACACGACGCGGCCGATGTTCGGCATTTCAGACGCGTCGCTCACTGACGTCCGCCGCGTCATTCACGCGGCGGCAAACACGCAGTTCAGTCGCCGTCACGACGAACAGGTGTGGAAAACGAATGTGTCGGGCGCGAGGAATCTGGTGGAAGTCGGACGCACGCTGCCACGCGGCTCGCGCATCCTGTTCGTCAGCACGGCGTCCGTGACGACGGCGCCGGAGCGCACGTGCATCGACGAAGAGGCGCCGTACGCCGGTCACGCCAACACCTACTCACGCTCCAAGCGCCGCGCCGAGGCCATCATCCGCGGCAGCGGTCTCGAGATCGCGATCGTGCGGCCGAGCATCGTGCTCTCGCGCGGTGTGCGCGACCGGGCGATGGCGCGCAGCATCCTCTGGGCGGTGCCGATCATGGGCGAGGTCGGAGAGGTGCCGATCGATCCGGATGCGTGCGTCGACCTGGTGCCGGTCGACTATGTCGCGGACGCCATCGCGCAACTGGCTGTTCGCGCGTCGCTCGAGCACCGCCTGTATCACATCAGCGCCGGACGTGACGCGTGCACCTTCGGCGAGCTCTGCGACGTCTTGATCACGCGGCATCCACAGCTCGAAAGGATCCGGCCGATCGGGCGCGGACGGACGATCTCGGATCGCGCGCGCGCGCACCTGATGCGTCCGTTGGACGCGTATCTTCCGTTCATCAACGCCGGCATCCGCTACGCGAACGACCGTCTGATGTCGGAAGCCGCGGCGCAGGCGCCGAGCGCGCTGACCTATGTTCCTGATCTCGTTGGGCTGATTACGATTCGCGAAGCGCTGAGCGAGATGTATCAACCGTAACTACGTCTTGTGTCCGTGACCGAAGGTCACGACCATCCCGACGGACGGCAGGATCGGGAACATGCTGTAGAAGTTGGGCGTGCTGCGGCCAGTTGCCGGATCGTACGGGCCGGCCGAGTCGAAGTCTCGATTCGCGTGATTGGTGACGTTGACGACCTCGGCAAACAGCATTGCGTCGAACGTCCGGCGCACGTACTCCTTGTTCACCCTGACATCGGCGCGCTCGTATCGCGGCGCCCGCAGGTCGTTGCGCACCTGGGCGAGATCGTAGACGCCGTTGTCGAGCCGGTAGAACCCCGGTAATGGCATGCCGCTGCCGTATGTGAAGTGGCCGCTGAAGTTGACCGTCGGCCGCAGGCGGCGGCTGACGTAAAGATTCACGGTATGACGCTGGTCGTAATCGGACGGGAACGTCAGCGCCAGCACGTCATCCCTGAGGATCGCGCGGCCGTAGGCATACGACACCCAGCCCGTGAACCCGTTCGCCGTCCGGCGCTGCACGACGACTTCGGCGCCGCGCGCGTAGCCGTACTCCGAATTGACGAGCGGCGCGTCCGGCCGGGCGTTGATGACGATGCCGTTCGGTGCAAGGCGCGGATCGATCAACGGACGCGCGAGGAGGTCGTGGTCCTGCCGATCGTAGAGCTCGAGGCGAAGTCGCGTGCGCGTGTCGAGCCGTCGCTCAATAGATACGTCATAGTGCGTCGCGTGCTCGGGACGCAGAGGGCCTGCCGCGAACCTGGAGAACACCTGGTTCAACTCGGCGAACTGTTCGTAGCGGCCCCAGTCGAACTCGAGGCGGGTCTTGTTCGACACGTCGTACGACAGGCTCGCGTACGGCTGCGCCGCCTGCGATGGCTGTAGGCTGTGTTCGTCGCGTCGCGCCCCGCCGGTGAACTTCGTCTTCGACAGCACCAGCGATTCCTGGACATACACCCCTCCTTCATTCGCGGACCCGGTGAATGCGTCGAGCGATGATGTCAGCTGTGGCGCGTACACGAATTGTGTGCTGACGCCCTGCTGCCGTACGTGACGATAGTCTCCGCCGAAATCGAGCGTGTCGCGCGTGGTCAGCATCAGGGTCGCGTCGACGCGTGCGGTCCCCAGCACATAGGTCTGATTGGACAACTCGCTGATGTCGTGATTCTCGACGTGCCCTGTCTCGCGCGACCACGCCACGCCACTTGTCACCAGCAGCCGGCGCGCCGTGTACCGCTCACGCAGGTTCACGAGCGTGAAGCGGAAGGTGCTCGTCATCACGCTGTTGGGTCCCAGTTTCGCTCGGAATCGCGTCCGATCGACGTTCGACGTGCCGTCGAGAAAAGTCAGGGAAAGGGCATGCTGCGACGTCACGTCGTAGTCGAGCCGTCCCTCGCCGTCGGTGAAACCGAAGGCGAACGGCGGCTGATCGCCAAGGTCGATCCGATTGAGGATGTATTGCAGGTAGCTCTTGCGGATCGCGAACAGCCACGCCCCGCGTTTGTCCGGCCCGACCGGCCCTTCGGCCAGGTACGATGCGTTTGATGCGCTCGCGCTGACCTGTGAGCGAAAGTCTTGGCGCGTGCCCTGCCGCGTCTCAACGCTCAGGAGGCCGGCCGTACGATCCGCGTACCGGACGGGCCAGGCGCCCTGATAGAGCGTCATCTGGTCGAGCAGATCGCCGTTGAAGACGGTCAGCGATCCGTTGTCCGCCTGGCCGTCGGTCGTATGGAAGGGTGAATGCAGCAGGACTCCGTCCAGATAGACGCCGACGCGATCGAACGGCGCGCCGCGCACGGAGA
>QHWQ01000316.1 GCA_003222635.1 Acidobacteriota bacterium
CATCGTTCACCGCGATGCTCACCGTCGCCGTCGTCGAGCCGCCGGTGTTAGTCGCTGTCACCAGGTAGCCGGCCGTCGCGGCCAGCGCCGTCGGTGTGCCCGTGATGACACCCGTGCTGGTGCTGAGACTCAGACCCGCCGGCAGCGCCGGGCTCACCCCATAGCTGATGACCGCACCGCCGCTGCTCGTCGGCGAGTTCGCCGTGATGGCCGTCCCCTTCGTGTACGTCGCCGGGTTGGTCGAGTAGGTCAGCGCCGAGGGCGGCGTCGCGACGATCGAGATGTTCACGGTCGCGATATTCGACTGGAGCAAACCGTCGCTCGCTCGATACGTAAAGGCGTCGGTGCCGAAGAAGCCCGTCACGGGTGTATATGAAAACGCGCCCGTCGGATTGAGCACCAACGACCCGTGCGCCGGCGGCGTGGCCGGCAGCGCCGACAGGGCGTCGCGCTCCGCGTCGGTGTCGTTGCCCAACACGCCGGGCGTCGCGATGTTCAGCGTCTGATCCTGGTTCATCGTATAGCTGTCATCCATCGCAACGGGGGCGGTGTTGGACACCGTCTGGAACGCGACGTCCACCCAGTAATTCGTGCTTTGGTACGACTGGGTCGGGAACGCGCTCGTGCCGTAGCCGAAGACCCCGTTGGCGCCGTCCACCCCGTCGACCAGCGCGCTCAGCGGCGGCTGAATGAACTGCGCCTCGTTCGCCGATGTGAAATAGGGACGCGTGATCGAATAGCGATTCGTGTGGTACGACGCCACGTACGTGTGATCCGCCAGGATCGCAACGGGCATCGTGAAGACGAGCTCCTGCCACCCGGTCGGGGTCTCGCCGAGGAAGGTCCCGGTGGCCAGCGGCGGTCCCCCGGCGTTGTCCCACAGCGATCCCGTGTGCGTGCCGGTGTTGGACGGGCTCTTATAGAACCGGATGCCCGTGATCAATCCGTTGGAGTCGGCGCGGAATCGCACGCCAAGCTCGATGCCCAGGTTCTGCGCATCGGGGTCGATCTGGTCGAATGTATCCGGGAAGGCGGTGTCCGGCCAGATTGTGCAGTGGAGGCACACGATCGCAGCTGCCGTGGTAAAGGACCACGACACGTCCACGAGCCGGTTGCCAGCGATGTCGCGAATCCCCGCGGGGACGCTGCCGAGGGCCGACGCCGTGTACTGCGTCGCGTCGACAAGACGCGACACGGGATGCAGTGTCGCGACGCGCGTCGTCGGATCGTACGTCACCGATGCGGGCACGAGGGCGTTGGTGGAGGTGCTGCGGAGCTGGAACGTCGTCGTCGAGACGCTCGCAGTCTGGACCGCTTCGTTGAACTGGATGGTAACGTTCGTCCGAATGGACACCGCGGTCGCGCCCGACGACGGCGCGCGCGCCTGAATGATCGGCGGCGTCAGATCGACCGGAGTGGTGGTCCCCAGGAACACCACATCGACCCAGTAGTTGCTCTGCAGGAACGTCTGCGTCGGGAAACTGTGGGGCCCGTAGTTGTACACGCCGTTCGGGCCGTCATCGCCATCGGTTAGCGCGCGGAGCGGCGGGCGCATGTAGGACGACTGGAACTGCGGGAGGAAATAGGTGCGATTCACCGAATACCGGCCGACACTCGTGTGGTACGACGCAATGTAGGTCTGGTTCGCCGTGACGAACACGGGCGTCGCGAAGTCGATCTCCTGCCATCCGGTGTCCGTCTCGGCCACCGTCGTCGCATTGGCCAGCGCGTTGCCGCTCATGTCCCACAGCGTCACGGTGTGCGGAGCGACATTCGCGAGGCTCTTATAGAACCGGACGCCGCTGATGTAGCCGTCGGCGTCGCTGCGGAACTTCACGCCGAGCTCGATCCCCTGTCCGATCGCCTGGCCGTCCTCGAAGTTGTTGATGAGGAACGTCGGCGCGGTCGACGGCGTCCAGATCGTGCACGGGCAGAGCACCGGCGACGCGGTCGTGAACGACCACGTGACGTCGCCCTGGAGCGCATTCCCGGCGAGATCCTTGATTCCGGCGGGTCCGCCGTGGACCGTCACGGTATAGGTGGAGGCATCGATCAGCCGCAGCGTCGGCGCGAGCACGGCGCTGTGCGTGGCAACGACGTACGACACGGTCGCGGGCACCCGGGCGCCGAACGGATCGCGAAGCTCGAAGGTTGCCGGACCCACGGTCGTCGCATCGATGCTTTCGCTGAACCTCGCCGCCACTGTCGTGAACGGCGTCACGCCAGTGGACCCTTGCGTCGGAGTCTTGGATGAGACGAACGGCGGCGTCGTGTCCACCGAGGTGTTGGGCACGAACACGACGTCAACGTAGTAATTCGTCGAGTCGTACGTCTGTGTCGGGAAGGTGTTCGGAACCGTGGAATAGATGTACACGCCGTTGGGACCGTCCTCGCCGTTCTGCAGAGCGCGCAGCGGCGAGTTGGTGATGGACTGGGTGAACCCCGGTCCCGGCGTATCGCTGGGTCGATCGATCGCATAGTGTCCGAACGGCGCGAAGTACGAGGCGAGATACGTCGTTCCCGTCGTGATCGGCACGGGGGCGTCGAACGTGACCTGCTGCCAGCCGGTCGCCGTCTCCGACGTGAATGCCGCGCTGGCTAGCAGGGAGCCGGCCTGGGTCCACAGGCTGCCGATGTGCGGCTGGCCGACCGTGCCGTCGTTGCCCGTCCCCTTGTAGAAGCGGATCCCGGTGATGACGCCGTCGCCCTCGGCCCGGAAGCGCATGCCGAGCTGGATCGACTGCGGATCGGTGTGCGCCGGCACCGGCGGCACCACGCTGTCGCCCCAGATGCTGCATGGACATTCGCGCAGCACCATCACCTGCACGCTTGCCGGCGGCGACTGGATGTTGCCGCTGTCGTCGATCGCGCGGCTCATGATCGTGACCAGCCCGCTGCCGGTCACCGTCCAGCTGAACGTCCAGTTTGACAGGCCCGAGGCCTGCGCCCATGTCGCGCCGCCATTGACCGACACTTCGACTGCCGCCAGCGCGCTATCGTCGGAGGCCATGCCGCTGATGATGAGCGTGTCGCCGTTGTGAATCGTCGGCGTCGGCGGTCCCGCGGGCGGCGAGACGATCGTCGAGGTGGGACTCGTCCCGTCGGAGGGCGCCGTCCCGCCGATGACGCCCGCCGGCGTCCCCGGCAGCACACCCATGTCGGCGAACAGATTGAACGTCGCCTGACGCATGTCCGCGCGACGCTGATCGGCAACGACTGGATCCACGTCGGCGACGAAGTTGTCGTGATTGGTATCGAGGCCCCATGACCACTGCACGGTGCCGGCGCCGAAGACGAGCGCGCCGCTCGCCGCGCGATAGAGCGTCAGGCTGTGCGTGGCGGTGCCGGCGCCGTAGTTCGAGCCGTAATCGAGCAGATAGCGAGGCGTGACATCGATCGTGGTCGACGAGAGGCGCTGGAGTCCGGCGGGACGATAGCCGTTGTCCTTGTCCTCATCCCATTCGTAGCCGAGCGTGCCGTACGGCAGCACGACCGGCGGATCCCCGGGCTGCATGGTGGCGATGCTCGTATTGCGCCAGAACCGGTGGCTGGCAAACGCCGCCGGCACCATGATCGAATCTTCCCGCTCGCCGTTCACCATGAACAGCGTGCCCGTCATCGCGTTCTCGGGCTTGGTCAATCCCGTGCCGAGCGGTCCCTGGGGGTTGATGGCGCGCGTGTCGCGCCACGTGCCCGTCCACTCGGGCGACGGATCAATCTTCGCGTTGGCGTGCGTCTCCTTGTAGGAGACCATCGTCTGGTAGTTGTTCTCCCACCGGATCTTCCAGAACACCTCGTTGCCGCTGAAGAACGCGAGGTGCAGCCCGGGAATCGGCGCCCCGTTGACGACGCGGACCGTGTCTCGGGCCGCTTCGACGTTGGACCGTTGCGGGCCCGACCAGTACTCGTCGTGGCCGCTCGAGATGAACGCCTTGTGCGGGAGCAGCGCCGCCGATCCGAGACGATCGGTGTCGATGCCCGACATGTAGCTGATGTTGTAGCCGTTGGCCTCGAGCCACCGGACCATCGGGTACTCGGCGCTGAACACCCAGCCGAACTTGCCGCCTTCTTCGCCCTCACCCGAGCGATTCCGGAACGGACGGTTGTAGCTCACCTTGTAGGCGCGACCCACCGCGTTGCCAACTGGGGCTTCGTACAGGCTGAAGCCGCCGTAGTTGTTGTAGGCCTGCCAGGTGGTATCGGAGGTCTGGTAGATCAGGTCCGAATTCGACGCGTCGTTCCTGACAATGAAGAAGATGTGATTCATCCCGCCGTCGGCGGAACTGTAGATCTTCGCGAAGTAGATACCCGACACCGCATTCGCCGGGACGTGCCACGTCGCGGACGGGAGCCAGTTGCCGCAGTCGACGAGGCCGGTGGTTGCGTCGGTGGCACAGGTAGGTTGTTTCAGAGAATTTGTGTAGTTGATGGTGGCGGGATCGATCGATGCGATCTTCCGCGCACCATTCCCGCTGTAGAACCCCATGCGGTAGATGTCGATCGTGTAGGTGGGCGCGACCGTATCGATCTTGAAGGTGACGTCGGACCCAAGGTTGACGCTGAATGGCGTCGCGTAGCCTTGCAGGAAGCGATCGCCGCCGAGACCGCCGGGGCCGGCGGGATCGAGGTCCCAGACCAATGGGGGCACAACGCCGTCGGCGGGGCCGAGACAGTTCTCCGCGACGATCGCGTTGGCGGGCGAGGAACACGCGTTCCCGCCGCTGCCGCCCCCCGCCAGTTCGACCTTCGGCGGCTGCACGCGGCTGACAATAGGAGTCGCACCCGTATGGGTCGTCGTGGCCGTCGTCGCTGTGAACTGAGGGCGCGGCAGTGGCAGTGGCCGCCACAGTACGTCCGCACGCGCTCGGGGCGTTGTCATCGCCGACGGCGCCACGCCGGCGGGCAGCACCATCAGCAATGTCAGGAGTCGTGCGATCGCTTGTCGGCCACGTTTCATCATGTGAGTTCGCCGTCACCGGTCCACACCGGTATCGTGTTCGTTCGGTGCTGAGAGCCGTTCGGGTCAGTCCCAGTTGAGCAAAGCCCTCGCCACGCCGGCGATCACGCGCAATTGCACAAGGACTGGCGTTTGTTGCGGAGAGAGGAGATCGAGGTCTGGAAAAGTCGCCCGGAAAGGCGACTAAAGTTGGCCGGCGATTCCCGGCGCTGCTTCGCGGCTGCGGCTTCCGGCGAGCGTTGACGTCACCTGCAGGTCGGCGATTCCCGCGAACGTGCGATCCTCACGGACGGTGAAGATGCCCACGGGCGACATGCGGCTCGTATATTCCTGCGTCGCCGTGTCGAAGACATGGCACGCGAGGTGGTACTGACCGCGCGTGAGGTGCGCGCGGAACCTGAAGTCCACCGAGAACTGATCGCCGGGCCTGACCGGCCGCAGCGCGAGCTCGCCGCTGCTGAAGTTCGCGTCGTAGACGAGCAGCGAATCGGTCGATCGATGCGCGAGAAACCCGAACAGCAGATCCGAGACCGGCGCGTGCGCGCGGTAGCTGACGCGCAGCGTCATCACCTGTCCCGGTTCGACGACCGGCGCCGGCTCGCCGCGGTGGTCGAAGAGCTCGCCGCCGACAATCTCCACGGTGCCAGATCCGGTTGCCGCCTGCTGCCGATCGCTGGCCCGCACGTACTGCTCGATGACCTCGAGGCTCGGCCCCTGCGCACGCACACCGCGCTGGAGATAGATGGCGCGTTCGCACAGGTTCGCGACCGCCTGCAGGTTGTGCGAGACGAAGACGATCGAGACGCCCTGGCGCTTGAACGCGTGCATCCGCTCGATGCACCGCTGCTGAAACGCCATGTCGCCGACGGCCAGCACCTCGTCGATGAGAAGCACGTCTGGATCGAGATGCGCCGCGATCGAGAAACCGAGGCGCGCGTTCATCCCTGACGAGTAGCGCTTGACAGGCGTGTCGATGAATGGCGCCAGCCCCGCGAACTCCACGATGTCGTCGAACTTGGCTGCAATCTCGGCGCGCTTCATGTGCATGATGGCGCCCTGCAGGTAGACGTTCTCGCGTCCCGTGAGATCCGGATGAAACCCGGCCGCCACCTCGATGAGCGCACCGACGCGCCCGCGCACGGCCGCCTGCCCTTTTGTCGGCCGGAGAATCTTCGTCAGCAGCTTCAGAATCGTGGACTTGCCCGCGCCGTTCGGCCCGATGATCGCCAGCGCTTCGCCGGCGCGCGCCTCGAAGCTGACGTCCTCGACGGCCCAGAACTCCTCGGCGCCCAGCGCGGCGGCGTTCGGCCGCAGGCCGCGCTTGATGAGCGCGGGCAGCAGGTCGCGGAGGCTGTCGTGACGCTCGCCGCGCCGGAATTTCTTCCAGACAGCATCGAACGTCACCGCCGGCTGTGCGTCAAAGACTCTCGGCAAATTCGTACTCGGCAAGATGAAAGCGCCACCAGCTGAGGGCCAGCGCCGCCACGCCCAACGCCGCGGAGGCGGCAAATGCCGGCCCGGGCAGCTGACGCTCGAGCAGCACGGCGCGATACGCATCCAGAATGTGGGTCATCGGATTGAGCGCCAGCAGGGCGCCCAGCCATCCGCCGACGCGATCGACGGGATAGACGACCGACGTCGCGAACATCGCCACGCTCAGCACCACCTCGAACAGATACTTCACGTCGCGATAAAAGAGATTGCCCATCGCCAGCAGCAGCGCGACCGCGGCGGTGAGGATCACCTGCGCCAGGACGACGATGGGGAGCAGCAGGACGGTCCAGCCGATCTCGATGCGGTAGTACGCCATCATCGCGAACAGCACCAGCGAGGCGACGGCGAAGTCCACGAGTCCGACGGCCACCGCCGCGAACGGGAAGATCTCGCGCGGGAAATAGACCTTCGTGACCAGGCTCGGATTGCTCGTCAGCGAACTCAACGCGAACCGCAGCGTCGAGGCAAAGAAGTTCCAGGCCGTGAGGCCGCAGAAGGCGTAGATCGGATACGGCACCGGGGTTTCAACCGGCGCGACGCGCATGAAGATGACGGAGAAGATGATCGTGTTCAGCACGGGCATGAAAATCGCCCAGCCGAATCCCATCACCGTCTGCTTGTAGCGCAGCATCAGGTCGCGGCGTGCGATCGAGGCGAGGAGCTCGCGATACTCGATTTGTTCGCCCACCATTTCACGCAGGATGTTCATGCTGGCCGTGTTGGCCCTCCGCGGCGCGGTCCCTTCGAGCGCGCGCGCATTGCCCACGCAAGCCCGAAAAACACCGTTGCCGCCAGCAGCATCCCGCGCGTTTCGGCCGCCGTTCCGTCGGCGGTACCGACCACGGGGATGGCGGTCGCGACAACGACCGCACCTGTCATGACGACAAGAGCAAGGGCTTTGAGCATAGCGCCGATCAAATGTGTGAAACCGGGTTGTGCTCAAGCACAGCAAGCAGATTGCCAGCGCGAATTCAGGGGATTCCGACGCGGGCCGATGCGGAGGCTTCCCGGCGACGGACTTTTCTCGTCCCGGCGGCCGACGCGGCAGCGTACCTACGCCGGCTCGACGGTCGCTTGAGCCGCCGAAGCAATCATCGAGGGCTCCCCGGGAGCATGATGGTGCTGCGCCACATACGACTCGCCAGCCTCGATTTTCAGCGTATACGCGATGGTGCACTTGTCGAGCAGCGTCACGAGCGCGACCAGCAAGCCCTCGGCAAGACGCACTTCGTCGTCCGCGGTGAGCGACGACACGAAGCGGATGTTCATAGATTTCAGGGAGGCGTCGCGCCGCCGTGCAATTGACGTTCCAAAATTGCTGGGCTTGCAATAGCGTCTTGGTCAGATCACCCACAGACCGGCGCGGATCAATTAGGGAGAGAAAAATGTCGCACCGAGTCTTGACACGGCTGCCAGGGCACATTACCTTCCTATTGTCTTGTGGTCGTTTGTCTTACGGCCGCCAGGGCCGCCATCCAAGGACCCCGGAAATGATCCCAACATCGGACGCCCTGGTGGGAACCAGTCTGCCAATTCGCGCGGTGCGCGACGAAATGACGTACGCGGCGAAGTCGGATGCGAAAGTCCTTATTACCGGCGAAAGCGGCGTCGGCAAAGAAGTTGTCGCGCGACTCATCCATTCCGACAGTGCGCGCAAGACTCAACCGTTCGTCACGGTGAATTGCGCCGGCGTGCCCGAGAGCCTTCTCGAATCCGAACTCTTCGGGCACGAGCGCGGCAGCTTCACCGGCGCGTACCGCGACCGAGCCGGCTTTCTCGAGCAGGCTGACGGCGGCACCATCTTCATGGACGAAGTTGGGGAGATGACCGCGCGCATGCAGGTTGTCCTGCTCCGCTTCCTCGAAACCGGAGAGATTCAGCGCGTCGGTTCCGATCGTCCGCACGCCCGCGTCAACGCGCGCGTGATCGCCGCGACGAACCGCAACCTCTCGAACCGCATCGGCACCGGCGATTTCCGCGAGGATCTCTACTACCGCCTGAACGTCGTCCACATCTGGATTCCACCGCTGCGCGAGCGCCGTGATGACATTCCGGCGCTGCTGCATCACTTCCTCGGCGCGTATGCGCGTCAGTACGGCGTCGACGCTCCGCACGTCTCGTCAGAAGCGGAAGCAAGCCTGGCGCAGTACGCGTGGCCGGGTAACGTGCGTGAGCTGCGAAATTTCGTCGAGCGGCTGACCGTCCGCAAGGCCAACACGCTGGTCAGCGCCGCCGACGTCGCGTTGATGATCGGACGCCAGCGCGAGGCTACCGACGGTTCCGCGCCAGCTGCGGATGCGACCACCGCTCGCGAGGCCGGCGCCGATACGCTGTTTCACCGGATGGTCGACGAGGAAGAGTGCTTCTGGCAGGTCGTGCACGAGCCGTTCATGTCGCGCGACATCACGCGCGACGACGTGCGCACGGTCATCCGCAAAGGGTTGTCGTACACGAGCGGCAACTACAAGCAGCTGCTGCCGTTGTTCAACATGGACGAGCGCGACTACAAGCGCTTCCTGAACTTCCTCCACAAGTACGCCTGCACCGTGCCGATGCCGCGGCACGCCCTCGTCGCCAACGCGCCGCGGGGAATGGCGCCGGTCGCCTAGCGTATCTTCGAGGCCGCCTCTCGATCCAACAACAACTCCACGTCGGTGTGGACCTGCAGCAGAGATGCAGGCACACGCGTCGTGATTCGTCCGTTGATCGTCTGGCGGATGCACTCAGCCTTTTTTTCGCCGGTAGCGACGAGCACGATGCGCCGCGCGTGGAGGATCGTCCCGATGCCCATCGACAAGGCTTCGGTCGGCACTTTTCGCGGGTCATTGCCAAACAGTGCCGCGTTGCCGCGCCGGGTGGACTCCATCAGCGTGACGCGATGCGTGCGGAGAGGAAGATCGTCACCCGGCTCGTTGAAGCCGATGTGGCCGTTGCTGCCGATGCCGAGCAGTTGCAGGTCGATGCCGCCGGCCGCGGCAATCGCGGATTCGTAGTGCTCGCACTCCGCGTCGAGGTCGCCCGCCGCGCCGTTGAGGAAATGGACTCGTTCCGGGCGCAGGTTCACGCCGTTGAACAGGTGCTCCTCCATGAACGTCCTGAAGCTGCCGGGATGATCGCCGCTGATGCCGGCGAATTCGTCGAGGTTGAACGTCGAGGCGCGCGACCAGTCCATCTGTCCGGCGGCATGCAGCCGCTGCATCTCGGCGTATCCATCAACGGGCGTCCGTCCAGACGCAAGGCCGAGCACGGCATCCGGCTTGTCGCGCAGCGCCGAGGCGACGCGTTCGGCGAGTGCCGCGGCGACCGCACCGCTGTCGTCGAGAACGGTGATGGTCACACGTACGTCGGCGCCGCGAACGACCCGCGCGCGGCGGCAAGCGCGAGGCGGACCGCGCCGATGGCGGGCTCGACCGCGAGGCGCCGCACCTGCGTGCGCGGCGCAATCTCCGACAGCCGCCGCGTCACATCGTTCACCAGCCACGGGATGCCGCGGAAAATTCCGCCGGCAAGCACGGTCGGAAACGCGTTGCCGCGCATCTCGAGTCGCCCGATGACGGATGCCGCGGCCGAGCCCAGTTCCCCGCCCGCCCGCGACAGGATGTCCGCGGCGATCGCGTCCCGCTGCTCCATTGCGCGCTGCAGGAGTCCAGCGATGCCGGCAATGGTGTGACGGTGCACGTCGCGGTAGTAGATCTCGTGAATGAGCTCCTTCGGGGTGGAGAGGTCGAGGTGCTCGAGAATCATCGGCGTCAGCAGCGTCGCCGGCCCCCGGCCGTCGAACTGCCGGACGACCGCAGTCAACGCCGCGCGGCCGATCCAGAAACCGCCCCCCTCATCTCCGAGCAGATACCCCCAGCCGCCGGCTCGCGCCGCGTGCCCTGACGCGTCGCGGCCGTAGGCAATCGAGCCCGTGCCGGCCACGACGACGACCCCTTCGCCGTCGCCGGCGCCCGCGACCAGGGCCACCAGCGCGTCGTTGACGACGATCACGTTCGCCTTGAAACCGATGCGCCGCATGATGCTATGCACGGCGGCGGTATCCTCGGGACGATCGACGCCGGCGATGCCCAGGCAGATGGCCGCCGGGCGGACGTCGCGGTCGCCGATGGCGGCATCCATCACATGGTGCAGGACTTTCTCGACCTCGAGCTCGCCGGCCGCCTGCAGGTTTGCGCCCCCGCCGCGCGCTTCGCCGAGGATCCGCCCCTCCTCGTCGGCGAGCAGACACATCGTCTTTGTGCCGCCGGCATCTATTCCAAGGACGTGCATGCTTCGAAAATTGTAGTACAGTCTGCGCTTCTCCCTGATGAGACGGACGCTCCTCCTCTTGGCGCCGCTTCTTTGCGCGATGGCCGCCGCGCTGCCGCCGCTTCACGCGGCAGGCGACGAGGTGCGTGCGCTGTGGGTCCGGCGCACGAGCCTCGAATCGGAAGACGCGATTCGCCGGATGGTGACGTCGGCATCAACCGCGGGCTTCAACACGCTGTTCGTGCAGGCCGAAGGCGATGCCATGGCCGCGGCGCAGGGGTTCGATCCGATCGGCGAGACGATCCTGCAGGCGCACGCAGCCGGCATGCGCGTGCACGCGTGGGTTGACGTGGCGCGCGTAACCGCGCCGGGTGAGCTTCCGTTCGCGCGCACGCATGTCGTCTATCAGCATCCCGAGTGGTTGATGGTGCCGCGCACGATCGCGGCGGAACTGCTCGCCATCGATACACACAGCCCCGACTACCTCGGCCGCCTCGCGCGATGGACGCGCGCCAACACCGATCGCGCGGACGGTCTCTACATCTCGCCGCTTCAACCCGACGCGGCGGCGCATGTCGCGGAAGCCGTGCGCGACCTCGTGCGGCGCTACGCGGTCGACGGTGTGTATCTCGATCACGTGCAGTATCCCGCGCTCGAGTTCGATTACGGCGCGAAGTCGATGGCGGCGTTCCGTGATTTCCTGCGCGGTCAGCTGTCGCTCGACGAGCGTCAGCGTCTCGACGCGATGGAGGCGATCGATCCGTTCGCCTATCCCAACGAGCTGCCCGAGCAGTGGCGGCTGTTCCGGCAGTCGCAGCTCACGGCGCTGATCGCGCGGCTGCGGACGACGGTGAAGGCGGTACGCCCGGCCGCGATCGTCAGCGCGGCGGTGACGTCGGACCCGTCGATCGCCGAGCGTGATCATCTGCAGGACTGGCGCACCTGGGTGGACAACAATTTTCTCGACGCGCTGTCCCCCATCGTGGCGGGCAACGACGCAGCGAAGATCGCCGCGCAGGTGTCGGAGATCGCGGCGTTCGCGGCCGGCCGGCCCGTCTGGGTTCCGATCACCAATCCTCTCGCCGCGCTGGCGCGCGTCGCCAACCGCGTACCTTGAGCTTCCCCGCCGCCAGGCGGGTGCTCGAGCACGCCATCGCCGACCGCGCCTTTCCTGCCGCAGTCATTGAGGTCGGCAGCGCCGGGCAGATGCTCTGGCGCGAGGCGTTCGGCCGTCTCACGTACGACGCCGACGCCGCCGTCACAACCGACGACACGATCTTCGATCTCGCCTCGCTGACGAAGGTGATCGCGACGACGCCTCTGGCGATGCAACAACTCGAGCGCGGGGTGCTCGCGCTCGACGATTTCGTTTCGGGCCATCTCGCGGAATGGCGCGGCGAGGAACGCGCGGACGTGAGGCTGCGCGATCTCCTCGCCCACTGCTCGGGGCTGCCCTACTGGCGTCCCTACTACAAGGAATTGGACCCCTCGACTTCACTCGGGGCAAGCGGCTGGGAGATGTACGAGCGGGCGATTTGCGCCGAGCCGCTCGACTATCCACCGCGCAGCAAGTCCGTCTACAGCGATCTCGACTTCATCCTGCTCGGCTTCATCGTCCATGGACGCGTGCCGCTGGCCGACCGCTTCGCCAGGATGCTGTCGCAGATGGACATCGTCGAGGAAATTCAGTTCACTCCGCCGAAGCTGTGGCACGCGCGGATTGCGCCGACCGGGATCGATCCGTGGCGCGGGCGCCTGCTCGTGGGCGAGGTGCACGATGAGAATGCCGCGGCGCTCGGCGGCATCGCGGGGCACGCGGGTCTGTTCGGCACCGCGGCGGCGGTCGGATCGTACGCGCGTCATCTGCTGCAGGTGCTCGACGGACGCGCGGGCGTCTTCCGCCGCGCAACGCTCGAGGAGTTCGTCACGAAGCGCCGGGATGTTCCCGGCAGTTCGCGTGCGCTTGGATGGGACACGATGCTGCCGACCTCGTCATGCGGCACGAAGATGTCGCCCCGCGCCTTCGGCCACACGGGCTTCACGGGCACGTCGCTCTGGATCGATCCGGAGCGGGACCTCTATGTGGTGCTGCTGACCAATCGCGTGCATCCGACACGGGACAACGACGCCATCAGGACGGTTCGCCCCGCCCTGCACGACGCCGTCATCGGCGAATGGCCGCGGTGAGACGGCCACGGCGCGGGCGCGTTTGACGCCACCTTTCAGGAGGACTTATACTCCTGAACAGGAGTTACCAGCCGATGCGCGCCGCCGTGCTCGAGTACCCGGCCACCCGCTACCGCACCGACACCGCACTCGACCTGGCGGACCGCGCGGAGCGCGGGCGGCTCTCCAAGCCGGGCCTGAAGGCCTTCTTCAAGATCGCCGCCGCCTGGACGCTGCGCGACGAGGAGGCGCGGGCGCTGCTCGGCGGCGTCAGCAACGGACCGTTCTACGAGATGAAGCGTGATCCGGATCGCGTGCTCGATACGGATCGGCTCACGCGCGTTTCGTATCTGATCGGTATTTACAAGGCGCTGCATATCCTGCACTCCGACGTCCTCGCGGACCAGTGGGTGCAGCTCCCGAACGGCAATCCGATCTTCGCCGGCCAGACGCCGCTGGCGTACATGATTCGCGGGGGACTCCCCGCCATGCAGAACGTGCGTCGCCTCGTCGACGCGCGCCGCGCCGGCTGATGCCGCGCGGCGCGCCGCCCCTCAGCCTTCTTCGCCAGCACGACACACACCGCCTCATTCCCTCGCGCCATCTTCCGCGCGATGCCAGCGTGCTGGCGCCGCTCGCCGACGGTGACGAGGAGCTGCGGGCGGTCATGGATCTGGACGGGGTCACCAATGATCGCCTCATTGCGCATGGGCAGCGGCTGCCTGGCATCGGCCTCGAGGAGCTGGTGTTCGGTGTTCCGCACGCCGACGTCGTCAACGCCTCGTTCTGCCACGCACACCCGCTCGGCGCGCGGTTCAGCGGCCCCGACCGCGGCGCCTGGTACGCGGCGTTCGACGTGGCGACCTCGCAGGCGGAGGTCGGTTTCCACAAGTCGGTGCACCTTGCCGAAATCGGCCGCTTCGAGGACAGCGTCACCTACGACGATTACCTCGCCGACTTCAGCGCGAGCTTTCACGATCTTCGCGGCGCGCGCGGGTTCCGAGCCTGCCTCGACCCGCGCAGCTACGTCGAATCGCAGGCGCTGGCCGAACGCCTGCTCGCCGCCGGCTCGCTCGGCGTCGTCTACCCCAGCGTGCGGCACGAGGACGGCACGTGCCTCGGCTGTTTCCGTCCCGCCGTCGTCGGCAACGTGCGGCGCGGCAAGACGTATCGCTTCACGTGGAAAGGCACCCCGCAGCCGACAGTCTCCGTCGAGCGCTGACCGGTGTATAAGACGGCATGCGGAAGACACCAGGACTGACGCGGCGCGACGTGTTGACGACGACCCTCGGAGCCGCTGCCTTCACACTGGCGACCAGGTCCGCGGCGGCGCAGGAAACGCCGCTCGCCGACACAACGAAAAAATGGGGACGGCTGCCGAACGCGCTCGGCGCGCGGTCGCCGGTGGAGACTCCGAAGCGAACGCTGAATCTCCCCACCAGCTCGCGGACGCCGCTTCAGGACCTGCACGGCACAATCACCCCTGCTGATCTCCACTACGAGCGTCATCATTCGGGCCTCGCGGTGGTCGATCCACGCACGTATCGGCTGCTGCTGCACGGCATGGTCGATCGGCCGCTCACCTTCACGCTCGACGACATCAAGCGCTTCCCCGCCACGACGCGCGTCTGCTTCCTCGAGTGCGCCGGCAACTTCTTCGGTACACGCGAGGAGACGACGCCGCAGGACGTCTGCGGGCTGACGAGCCAGACCGAGTGGACGGGCGTGATGCTCTCGACGATCTTCAACGAGGCCGGCGCGCAGCCGCGCGCGACCTGGTTCCTCGCCGAGGGACAGGATGCGGCGGTGATGACGCGCAGCGTCCCCATCAAGGAGGTCCTCCGCGACGCGATGCTCGTCTACGCGCAGAACGGCGAGGCGCTGCGGCCCGAGCAGGGGTATCCGGTGCGCCTGCTGCTGCCCGGCATCGAGGGGAACGCGAGCGTGAAGTGGCTGCGGCGTCTCGAGCTGTCCGATCAGCCGTTCATGACCCGTGAGGAGACGTCGAAGTACACGGATCCGCTCGCCGACGGCACCGCGCGCCAGTTCAGTCTGGTGATGGACGCGCGCTCGATCATCACGTCGCCGGCCTACCCGCAGACGATCGAGAAAGGGTTCGTCGAGATTCGCGGCATCGCGTGGAGCGGACGCGGGCTCATCCGCCGCGTGGACGTCAGCACGGACGGCGGCAAGACGTGGAAGACCGCTGCGCTGCAGCAGCCGGTGCTGCCGAAGGCCCACACGCGGTTCCGGTACGCATGGCAGTGGGATGGCCGGCCGGCCGAGATCGTCAGCCGCGCGGTTGACGAAACCGGATATGGGCAGCCGGACATGACCGCGCTGCGTCAGGCGCGCGGCCGCCGTACGCGCTATCACCTCAATCCGGTCACCGGCTGGACGATTGCCGGCGACGGCCGCGTCCGGTTCGGCGTGGAGCGGGTGCGCGTATGACTCGACTCCTGACGATCGCCGCGGCGCTGCTCGTCGCCACTGCCTTGATCGCCGCGCAGTCTTCACCGAAGCGCTACGGCATCGGCACACCGGCGACGCCGGATCAGATCGCCGCGCTCGACATCGACGTCCGCCCCGACGGCATGGGGCTGCCGCCAGGCAGTGGCTCCGCGCGGGAGGGCGCTCCGATTTACGCGCAGAAGTGCGCGCCCTGCCACGGCGCTAACGGCGAGGGCGGCGCCGGAGACGCGCTGGTGGGCGCCGCGCCGAGAGACGGCGCACCGTTCGGGCCCGAGTACGAGCGGTGGCGCAACGGCCGCCCGGACGTGCCGTTCACCATCGGCAACTACTGGCCGTATGCGACGACGATCTTCGACTACGTGCGGCGGGCGATGCCCGCCAGCGCGCCCGGAACGCTGACCGCGGACGAGACATACGCGCTCACCGCGTGGCTGCTCGCGAAGAACGAAATCATTTCAGAGAGCGAGGCGATGAACGCGGAGACGCTGCCGCGCGTGCGCATGCCGGCGCGCGCGCGCTTCGTGCCTGACAATCGGAAGGGAGGATCGGAAGTTCGGTAGTGTCCGGCTTCAGCCGGACCAGCCACGCGTCAGCGGCCAAAACGGCCGGGACCGCCGGGCGCGCCGAAGCCGCCCTGGCCTGGACCGGCGGGCCGGCCGAACGGGCCTTGTGGCGGCTGATTGCCCGGTCCCGGGAAACCAGGGCGCTGTCCTGGTGGAGTGTTGTCAGGTCCGCCGCGGCCGTCGCGACCACCGCGACCGCCAGCGCCGCCACGTGCGCCACCGGGAAAGTTGATGCCACCGGTCGGCGTTTGCGATCCGGCCGGCGCACCCGCCTGGTTGCTCACTTGCGTGGCAACAAACACCCACTCGTTGTATTTCGTGTGGCCGTTGTAGACGCGAATCGAGTCCGCCGTGCTCTTGCTGGCCACGCCGATGATGCCGCCCTGTGGTCCGACCGGGGTTCCGCCGCGGCCGCCCTGCTGCTGTTGCGATTGCTGTTGGAGGTTGTTCAGCCCCGTCGCTGGACGGCCGGGCTGCCCCTGCGTGGGAACGATTCCCGCCCCCGGCTGCGCGGCCGCCTGCTGGTTCGCGTAGAGCACCTGGAACTCGCCGTTCTCCGTCATCGGGTCCTTGTATTTCTTGCGGAGGAAGTGCTCGTTGAGCAGCACGTCGACGTTCGGCGGAAACGCGTTGGCGTACTTGCGCTGGAAGAGCGTGATGGCGCGCGCGTACTGCTGGCCGCGAAACACGAGCTCGGCTTCCTTCTCGCGCTGCGCGGCGGTCTTCCACGCGGGCAACGCCATGCTGAGGAAGAGCGCCATGATGGTCATGCCGACCAGCAGCGCCGCCATCGCAAAGCCGTCCGGCCGGCGGAGATTCCCGGGCATTACTTTACGTTGAACTCGACCCGGCCCGTGGCCGTACGCCCATCGGTCGTCGTGACGGTCACCGTCGCGGTGTAGTTGTTCGCGGTCGAATACACGTGCGACGTCTTGTTGCTCGCCGTCGTGGCAGTCGCCCCGTCGCCGAAATCCCAGTCGAAACGGGCGCCTGTCCCGCCGTTGACCGTTGCGGTGAACGTCTCCGTCACAGGGTGTGTTCCGTCGCCCGGCGCGACGGCCAGATCAACGCTGAGCGGCGCGCGCGGCGTCACGTTGACGAGTGTCGTCGCGTTCGAGCGTTCGCCCTCGACATCGGTCGCGCGCGCGGTCGCGACGTAGCTGGCGGTGCTCCCCGAGGAGCCGTTATAGGTATGCGACACCTTGAC
>QHWQ01000317.1 GCA_003222635.1 Acidobacteriota bacterium
TGGCCGGCGTATAACTTCATTCAATGAGCCCGCGCAAACGGCGCTTGACCAAGGCGGAAGCGATTCTCGGTCCCGAGGATGCGTCGCTGCTCGACATCGTGGACAACCTGCTGAACAAGGGCGTGGTGCTGAACGGCGATCTGACCATTGGCCTGGCGCAGGTGGACCTCGTGTACGCGCGGCTGTCGCTGCTGCTCTCGGCGGCCGATCGCGTGCTGCCCGACGAGATGAGCGATTTCAGGCAGCGGCATCGCGCGCGCAACGGATCGCGGCGCCGGCGGTCGCGTGCGTGATTCTCTGCGTCTATGCGCTGGTCATGTCGCCGCCGGCGCGTCTCGGTGTCAGCGGTGTGACCGGCGAGCGGCTTCGCGTCGTCACCGTTGATCGCATCAGCGCTGTCGTTGGCGAGGTGAACCGCGCGCCCGCGCCGGGCGTCAGGAATCTGCGGCGGTATGCCGCGGCGGTCGAATTCATCACGTCAAAGGTGCCGGCGATTCTCCCCGCCCGCTTCGGCACGACCGTCGCCGATCCGGACGAGCTGACGTTTATCCTTCGCTCACGCCGCGCCACGCTTCGCAAACGCCTGCGCGCCGTCCACGGCCGTATCCAGATGACCATCCGCCTCTTGGAGTCGGAGTCAGGTGATCGGTCGTCACCGAGTCGGAGTACGGTGACGGGTCGTACACGACTCCGACTCGAGTACGGGGCGACTCAAGGTACGCAGTATTTGCAGCGCAGGCGCGAGACTGCTGCCAAAGCGAGAGCTGTGCCGGCGTTCGAGTCGATCCGTGGCGTCGTTGGCCGCGACATCAAAGATGAGCGGGTCGAGAAGCGGAGCGGCGTGGTCACCATCAATCACCTGGTCCCGCGCGGTTCAGCGATCAGGTACCGCGACGCCGTCGAGCGCGCCGCGCGCGAAAATGGTGTGCGGCTGATCGTCACCGGCCCCTTCCCGCCGTACGCGTTTGCCGACACCTGGTGAGATGGCGAAAAAAGTCCGCGCACCTAAGAGGTCCGCGCCGCACGTGAAGAGAAGCGGCAAGTCGAAGGTCGTCGCGAAGCGCGGTGGACTGACCATCAGCGAAGTCGCCAGGCTGGACGACCTGCGCCGGGAGCTCGAACGCGCCAGCCGCTCGACGTCGCCGCTGCGCTGGAACGCAGATCCGGACGACGTCCAGCGATCGGTCGCGCAGCTCGTGCTCACGCTCGTCGAATTCATCCGCAAGCTGCTCGAGCGCCAGGCGATTCGCCGCATGGAAGCCGGCACCCTGACCGATCAGCAGACCGAAGACATCGGGCGCGCGCTGATGAAGCTCGAAGAGACGGTCGTCGGCATCGCCGCGACGTTCGGCATCCTTCCCGACGATCTCAACCTCGACCTCGGTCCCGTCGGAAAACTGTTGTGAAGCCGCGCGTCGGAATCTCACGTTGTCTGCTCGGCGACGATGTGCGGTACGACGGCACGAACAAGCGAAGCCGCGCGGTGATCGCGCTGGGCGACGACGTCGAGTGGGTGCCCGTCTGCCCGGAAGTCGAAGTGGGGATGGGTGTGCCGCGCGAGCCGATTCAGCTCGTCGCGCGCACGTCGCGCATCCAATCGGCCGACGAACGGGTCCGCCTGCAGGGCGTGCACAGCGGCGAGGACTGGACGACGCGCATGCGCTACTGGGCGAGAGATCGCGCGGAGGACCTGTCGGCGCAAGGCATCAGCGGATTCGTGCTGAAGGCGCGCTCGCCAAGCTGCGGACCGTCAGGTGTGCTCGTGCATCATCGGGATCGAGAGGCGACGCCGACAGGCCGCGGACTGTTTGCCGAGGCGCTCGCCTTCGCGATGCCAGGCCTTCCGACGATCGTCGAAGAGGCGCTCGAAGACTCCGGCGCGCGCGATGAATTCATGCGCCGCGTACGCGACTTCGCGGACCGGACGAGTCCGCGCCGCTGACGCCCTGGCATTTCGCGCACCAGTAGGTGACGCGCGCCTGCTCGCCCTGTTTTCGCCGCGAGATGGGGGTTCCGCAGCGCCGGCATGGACGGCCGGCGCGTCCGTACACCGAGAATGGCGCGGTCCGCTGTGTCGCGCTCGCGCGCATCAGCCGCCGCGCGGCGTCGACGACCCGCTCGATGTCGGCGCGTGAAAGCTCCGCGACGGGCGCGAACGGGTCGACGCGCGCCGCGAACAGCGACTCCGATTTGAAGATGTTTCCGATGCCGGCAACGACGAACTGATCGAGCAGCGCCTCCGCGATCTGCCCGGCGGCCATCGCCTCGATCCGCCGCGCTACGTCAGCCGTATCGAATTCGTCCGCCAGGATATCGGGCCCGAGATCCCGGACGACGGCGGTGCGTTCCAGATCACGCGCGGTCGTGAGCTCCGCGACGGGCACGCTGAACGCCACGGCCTCGTACTCGGGCGTCGCGATGACGATGCGCATGTCGGCGCGGGGACGCTGCCACCGCTCGCCGGGACGATAGATGTGCCAGGATCCGTGCATGCGCATGTGTGTGCGCAGCACCAGATCGCCGGAGAACCAGATCAGCAGGTGCTTTCCGCGCGCATCGACGCGCTCGATCCTCCGGCCGCGGACCGGCGAGGTGTCGTCAACGCGCGTCAGGTGTGAGAAAACGGAATCGAAGCGGGTGACCGTGCGGCCCGCCAGCGCCTGGTTCAGCGTGCGCGCCGCACGGAAGATGGTGTCGCCCTCAGGCACTACGATTCATTATTCATCTTCGCGATCGACGTCCGAGAAGGCGCTGTCGGGATCGAGCCCGCGGTCGTCGACGTCGCCCAGATCCTCGCCCTGTACGGCCTCGTCATAGCCGCGGTTGCGCGTGGACTCCTGCCCTTCGCTCTCCATCTGCTGATCCTGGTCGTTTGATGAACGCACCCGATCGTGTTCGGTTTCGCTGCTCTCGTTCGCACGCGGGCGTGTGTTCTCGAGCGTTTCTTCTGACGTATTGCGACGCTGCTCAGCCATGCGTCCACCTCCAGCGCCGGCTGCCGCAATGCCGATGCCAGTGGGATCGAGCGAGCCATATCCACGAGGTCGAAGCTTGTCCGTGCGCGCCTGCATCCCCATCGCGGTGGCGGCAAATCCTTCTTCGATGAACAGCCGCGCCGCCGGATGCGCGTCCGCCCGCGCGCCGTTGATCTCGGCGATGAGCATGCCGCGGCGTCCTTCGCGCGTCGCGGCGAGATGGAGAAGCCTGCGCGCGACCTGACGTCCGATGCGCGACCGGAGTGGTTCCGCATCAGGAAGACACAACAGCAACTCGCGCTCGCCTCGACGCAGATACGCGGCTGCGCGTCCATCGACGAGGATGACGAGCGCTCCAGCCACTCGGGTTGGCCCCCTCGACTCGCTGCGCTCGCTCGGGGAAAGCCCCGCCGGCCATTTCGTGATCGCGCCATACGGATTGGCGGGATCCGTCGCGGCCATCACAACCGTTCGCGGTTCTTCGGGCACGTCGCGCATCGATCGCAGGAGATCGAGTGCGGCGGGGAGCGCGAACTGCGCGGCGCCGAGCCCGGCGACGAAATAGCCGCGGCGAATGCGCCCCGCATCTTCCATCGCCTTCAATACCTGATAGACGGCCGAGAAGCCACCGGCCACCGATTCCGCGGCGACGGTCTCACGCGTGACCACCCCATGGCGCGTGAGCAGCTGATGCGCCATCGCCGTCGCCCATTCGGTCGCCGACGCCTTGGATGCGCGTGGCGCTGCGACAAGCGACCATCGACCCTCCGCGCGCGGCGGCACCAGGCGGCGCGAGCGGAAGGGTACCCCGCGCGACCGTTTCGGTGAGCGCGTGTGCTCGGTGCGCGTATAGGCGCGCAACGCCTGCATGGTGTCGTTGGTGACGATTCCCTGCCACACCAGATTCCACAGCGCGTCGACGGTTTCGGCGGGGAAGCCGCCACCGGTGCCTTCGTGAATCGCCGAGAAGAACGACGCGCCGTGCGCGCGGAGATATTCGAGAATCTCGGCGGCCCGTCCGTCAACCTCCGGCTTGGTGGCCGCCGGCGGTCGAAGCCGCGGCATCTGATCGGTGAGATACAACGCGATGCGTCCGTCGCGCTCCCCCAGCGGCTCGACACCGACCCACATCACCTCGCCCGCGCTCATCAGCGTGTCGAGCATGTCGGGTGTGTAGTCGTCGACGCGGGCGGGGAAGATCTCGCGCTCGAGGACGGATGCCGGAACGGCGGCGCCCTGCAGCTGCTCGACCGCATCGAGCAGCGCCTCGAGTCCTGTGCGCCCCGAGCCGACGCCGTGCCACGACACGAGGAATCGGCCGAGCGCGTCCGCCTCGACCGGCTCGATCTCCTGCCGCAGCTTCGCGAGCGATCGCCGGCGCAGGCTGCGCAGCACGTCGGCATCGATCCACTCGCGTTCGGTTCCGCCCGGTCTGAACTCGCCTTCGATCACCTTGCCGGCGGCGGTGAGCTGCAGCAGCAGCGCACCGGCGACGCTGATGCCGAGGCCGTATCGCGAGGCGAGCTCGCGCGCCGTGAACGGCCCGTGGCATCGCGCATAGCGCAGCGCCAGATCGCCGGCGGGATCGCGCACCGGCTCGAGCAGCGACGCTGGAAGTCCGGGTGGCAGCGGCGCGCCGAGCGCGTCGCGGTAGCGGGCGACATCTTCGACCGCGACGTAACGCCGCGTGCCCGCCATCGGCAGCGACACGACACGGCGCGCGTTCTCCAGCTCGTGGACGGTGGCGGCCACATCGGCGACGACCGTTCGTGCGGTCAGCTCATCGAGGTCGAGATCGCCGATGCGCAGCAGCAGATCGTGCAGCCCGTCTTTCGTCCGCACCTTGTACTTGTCGTCGAGATGCTGCAGCTGTCCTTCGATCGTCACGATGGCGTCCGCGTCGAGCAGCTCGCGCAGCTCCGCGTCGCCGAGCAGCTCCCGCAGCTGCGCCTGATCGACCGACAGCGCCTGCGCGCGCCGCTCGGCGAGCGGCGCGTCGCCGTCGTAGATGTAGTTGGCGACGTAGCTGAACAGGAGCGAGGCGGCAAACGGCGACGGCACACGCGAGTCGATCGTGGCGACGCGCAGCGTGCGCGTGCCGATCTTTCTCAGCGTGTCGATCAGCGCCGGCATGTCGAAGTGATCGCGCAGCACCTCGCGGTACGTCTCGAGCAGCGCGGGAAACGATCCGAACCGCGACGCGACGGCGAGCAGATCCGACGCCCGCTTGCGCTGCTGCCAGAGCGGCGTGCGCATGCCCGGCCGGCGGCGCGGCAGCAGCAGCGCGCGCGCGGCGGTCTCGCGGAACCGCGCCGCAAAGAGCGACGTCGATCCGAGCTGCCGCAGCACCAGCGGCTCGACCTCCTCGACCTCGGGAATCAGCAGCATCGGATCCGGCGGGTTCTCGACTTCAGGAAAACGAACGACGAACCCTTCGTCGCCCCACATCACCTCGACGTCCATCCCGGTGCGGTTGCGGATGTGCGCGGTGGCGGCCATCGCCCACGGCGCGTGAATGCGGCTGCCAAGCGGCGAGAGCAGACACACGCGCCAGTCGCCCAGCTCGTCGAGGCATCGCTCGATGACGATGGTCCGGTCGTCGGGGACGGCGCCGGATGCGGCTTGATCGTCGAGATAGCGGAGGAGATTTTCGGCCGCGGCGCTGTCGAGATCGTGCTGGCGCACCAGACGCTCAATCGCGGCGGGACGCGACGAGCCCCGCAGATCGCGAACCAGCTTGCCGATGGCGTAGCCCAGCTCGATCGGCCGGCCTTCGCGGTCGCCGTGCCAGAAGGGCATCTTGCCCGGCTCACCAGGCGCGGGAGAGACGAGCACGCGATCGTGCGTGATCTCTTCGATGCGCCACGTCGATGCGCCGAGCGTGAACGTCTCGCCCACCTGGCTTTCGAACACCATCTCTTCATCGAGCTCGCCGACGCGCACCGGCCGATCCGCGCCGGCGAGGAACACGCCGTACAAGCCGCGATCGGGAATCGTTCCGGCGTTGGCAATGGCCACGCGCCTGGCGCCTTCGCGCCCCGCGATCGTGTGGTGCACGCGGTCCCACGTGATGCGCGGGCGCAGCTCCGCGAACTCGTCAGAGGGGTAGCGGCCCGACAGCATGTCGAGCACCCCCTCGAACATCCGCAGACTGAGATCCGCGTAAGGCGCGGCGCAGCGCACGCGCGCGAACAGATCGTTGGCGTCCCACATGTCCATGCCGGCCATCGCGACGATCTGCTGCGCGAGCACGTCGAGGGGGTTGCGCGGATAGCGTGTCGATTCGACGAGGCCCTCGTGCATCGCCCGCGCCACCGCCGCACAGGCGACCAGATCGCCGCGGAACTTGGGAAAGACGATCCCTTCGCTGACGGCACCCGCCTGGTGACCGGACCGCCCGATGCGCTGCAACCCGCTGGCAACCGACGGCGGCGCCTCGATCTGCACGACGAGATCGATGGCGCCCATGTCGATGCCGAGCTCGAGCGACGAGGTGGCGACGAGCGCCTTGATACGCCCCGCTTTCAGCAGATCTTCGACCTCGCTGCGCGCCACGCGCGCCAGCGAGCCGTGGTGCGAGCGGACGAGCGGTTCGCCGGCGAGCTCGTTCAAGGCGCCGGCCAGGCGCTCCGCGAGGCGACGGCTGTTGACGAAGATCAGCGTCGAGCGGTGCGCATGAACCAGCTCGAGCAGGCGCGGGTGAATCGAGCTCCAAATCGAGGCGCGCGGAGTCGAACCGGCGGCCGGGCCGCTGGGAATTTCGTTGACCTTGGCGAGTCGCGCCATATCCTCGACCGGGACGTCGATCGTCAGCCGCAGCTGCTTCCGCTCGGCGGCGTTGACGATCGTCACCGGCCGGTAGGTGGGTGCCTTCTCGTTGCCGGCGAACTCGTCGTGCAGCTCGCTCTCGATTTCTTCGACCGCCTGCGCATCGCGCTTCCGCGAGCGCCTGGCCGCCGCGCGTGGTTTTCTGGCGGCGCGCGGCTCGGCGCCGCCGAGAAATCGTGCGACTTCATCCAGCGGACGCTGCGTCGCCGAGAGTCCAATCCTCTGTAGGGGCCGGCTTGAGCCGGCCCGCGCGTCCATCGAACGAATAACCTCGAGGCGTTCGAGCGAGAGTGCCAGATGCGCGCCGCGCTTGCCGGGGACGAGCGCGTGAATCTCGTCGATGATGACCGTATCCACAGTCGTCAACCGCTCCCGCGCGTTCGACGTCAGGAGGAGGAACAGCGACTCGGGCGTGGTGATGAGAATGTCGGCGGCCTCGCGGCCGAATCGCGCACGCTCGAGCGCGGGAGTATCGCCCGTGCGGATGGCGATCTCCGGAACCGTGACGCCGACGCCCGCCTCGCGCGCCAGATTCGCGATCCCCGCGAGCGGCGCGCGGAGATTGCGCTCGACGTCAACCGCCAGCGCCTTCAACGGCGATACGTAGAGCACGCGGCATCGCTCCTTGGGAGGGGGCGCGGGCTCGAACAGCAGCCGGTTCAGGCACCAGAGGAACGCTGCCAGCGTCTTCCCGCTGCCGGTCGGCGCAAGGATGAGCGTGGAGTCGCCGCGCGCGATGGCGGGCCACCCGAGCTGCTGCGAACGCGTCGGCGCCTCGAACGCGCCGGCGAACCACTGCCGGACCGCCGGGTGAAACAGCTCGAGCACATCGCTGCGCGCCACGCCACATCTAAACACGTTCGCGCGCCGCGCTCGGCTACCCGTATAATTGTTGGGAGTCTTCTCACACAATTCAGGGGCCAGACTGCACATGGGTGACGCCGGAGAAGGACTCGTCGACGCGGAATCCCGCCTCGCCGAGCGGATCGAAGAACGGGAAGAAGAAAAGCGGAAGGCGCGTCAGGCCGGTAAAGGAACCGACCCTGAGCGCATTCGTCAGGTCGAGTCGCTGAAGCTGGCGCGCACCGAAATGCAGCGGCAGCTCGAGCTGGCCACGCACCCGACGCGGAAGCAGCAGCTGACGCAGGCGCTGGCCGAAATCGACAAGCGGATCAAAGAGCTGTCTTCCTGAACGGCCGCGGCGTGATCGCCGTCCGCTATCACGAGTCGACCAAGCACCACTTCGACCGGTTTGCCCGGTCGCTCGGCTATCTCGACTGGGCCACCCAACCCAATCCGTTTCGCCGCTATGACGGGGCGCCGCTGCGCGAGCTGCCGCGCACGCCGCTCGCGTCCGATGCGGCATCGCCGACGCCGATCACTGAGCATGCGATCGGCGAGTTCCTGCGGTGTTCGATGGGGCTCTCCGCGTGGAAACAATATGGGGAGTCGCGCTGGGCGCTGCGTGTGAATCCCTCGAGCGGCAACCTGCATCCGACCGAAGCGTGGATCGTGCACGACGGCCGCATCTGTCACTACGCGCCGCGCGCGCATGCGCTCGAAGAGCGATGTGCGTTCAACGATGAAGATCGTGGTGGTTTTCTCGTCGCGCTGACCTCGATCGTCTGGCGCGAGGCATGGAAGTACGGCGAACGCGCCTTCCGCTACTGTCAGCACGACGTCGGGCACGCGATCGGCGCGATGCGGTTCGCCGCCGCGATGCTCGGATGGCGGATGCAGCTGCTGCCGCAGTGGTCGGATGCGCAGATTGGTTCGCTGCTCGGACTCGATCGCGATGCGGACTTCGGCGACGCGGAACGCGAGGAACCCGAGTGCATTGCGGTTGTGGGAGGTGGTTCGTGGTTCGGCGGAGATGCGCTGGTCTCGGCCGCGCGCGCAGGTTCGTGGTTCGGTCGTGCGAACCGTCTGAGCCCGGATCACGTCGAGTGGCCCATCATCGATGAAGTCGTGTGCAGCGGCGGAGCGCGCTCGCGTTCGACCCGCGTGGTCACCTCACTCGGGACGCGTTTCTCGCGATGCTCGCGCGTCTGCGCCCGGGCGCGCCGCCGTGGGACGTCATCGACTGGCCGCCGCACGTCCACCTGGTGCTCTTCGTCCATCGGGTCGAGAACCTGACGCCCGGCATCTACGCGTACCTGCGCGACCCCGCCGCAGGCGACGAATGGAAAGCCGCGATGCGCTCGGAGTTTCTGTGGGAACAAACCCACGAGGGGTTGTTCCTGCTGGTGCCCATCGACGCGGGCCGCATCGCGAACCGGCTCTCCTGCGATCAGGACATCGCCGAGGACGGCTTTTTCGGCCTCGCGATGCTCGCGCGCTTCGAGGAGCCCCTTCGCGAGCGCGGTGAGTGGTTCTATCGGCGGCTGTTCTGGGAGTGCGGCCTCATCGGCCAGGTCCTGTACCTCGAAGCCGAAGCCGCGGGCGGCCGCGCGACTGGTATCGGGTGCTACTACGACGATCCCGTTCACGAACTGCTCGGCCTCTCAGGTCATGCCTGGCAGAGCCTGTATCACTTTTCGATGGGAGTTCCGGTAGAAGACACCCGGCTCACGACCGAGCCAGGATATCCGTGGGAGGAAGAGCGAACTCGCTGAGGATCTCGCGCGCGAGCCCGGTCCCATCGTCCGCGAACTGCTTCGGCCAGTCATCGGGCCGCGGCGGCGGCGACAGCCGCACGGCTTCCTCGACAATCTGATTCCACGCCGCGGCCGCATGTGCCGGCGTCGCGTGCGCCTTCCACCACGCGTGCGCCGCTTCGCCAAGCCGCGCCCGCAGCGCGGCGTCGGACGAGAGTCGGCGAATCGCCAGCACCAGCGAATGCTCCTCGTCTCGCGGATCGATCGTCACCGCAATCGGCGCTTCGTTTCCTGCAATGCCACGCGGCCTCCACGTCTGTGGATCGATCGCCGGCCACTCCGCGCCTGCATTCATCTCCATCGTTACCACCGTCTTGCCCGCGGCCATCCCCGCGATGATGGCCGCCGGTGTCCGATGTGACGGAGGCCATCCAGGCGCGATCACGACGTCGCATCCCGTGACGACTCCCGGTTCGAGCACCTCGAACAACGCGCCTGCATCGCGCGCGCGCCGGAACGCGCGGTTGATCACCTCCGGATCGCGCGTCCGATCATCGAACACCACGAATCGCGTTGATCGCGGACCTGAAAGGTCCGCGCCGCTCTCCTCCGGGAGCGGGGCGGACCCTACGGGTCCGCCGACGCGAACATGCACCTCTGGATATCTCGCGCGAAGGAGCTCCGCTGCCGCGGATGTCGATGTCACGACGCATCGCGACGCCGAGAGCGGCACGCGCAGGTGCGCGATGTCCGTCGTCCGCATCCACACGACGCCGGGGTAGTTGATCAGGTACGCCCAGATGAACTCGTACGCGCGCGAGTGGTCCAGCTCGTACACACAGAGGTCCCACGGGCGCCGAACATGCCGCCAGACGAAATCGTGCGCGTCGCCCTCGACGATGATGTCGATGCGGTGCGCGCGGCGAAGCTCATCGACGAGCGGCGCGGTATCGTCGAGCCGATCGGTTGCATCAGGTACGGCGGCGCGAAACCAGGCTATTCGCACGGTGCTGTAATTGACCTTGCCCTGCTGGTTCTATAGCATGGGAAGGTTTGGGAAAGTCTTCACAAGCCCTCCAAGGGTAGAACATTCGATGGACGGCTGGCTCGGTGTCGTGATCATGGTCGTGCTCGGCGTCGGATTTGCCGGCGTCATGATCGGCCTGTCCGTGCTCCTCGGACCGAAAAATCCCACTCCGGAAAAGCTGGCGCCGTACGAATGCGGCATGCCGGCGGTCGGCGACGCGCGCGAGCGGCAGTCGGTGAAGTTCTATCTCGTCGCGATGATCTTCCTGCTGTTCGACATCGAGGTCGCGTTCCTCTATCCGTGGGCGGTCTCGCTGCGCGACCTCGGATGGCCCGGGTTCGTGCAGATCGTCACCTTCTTTCTGATCCTGCTCGTCGGCTTCGTCTACGTCTGGCGCAAGGGCGTGCTCGACTGGGGATCGCGCCGGCGCGTTGTCTCCACGCCGCGCAAGGTGGCCTAGAGGTCCCCCGGCATCCATGAACGCGCACGCTCACGACCATTCGCCCGACGGTGAATTCGGGTTCCTCACGACCAAGCTCGAATGGCTGATTCAGTGGGCGCGCCGCTCGGCGATCTGGCCGGCGCAGTTCGGCCTGGCGTGCTGCGCCATCGAGATGATGTCGATGGCGACGAGCCGCTACGACGTCGCGCGCTTCGGCGCGGAAGTCTTCCGTGGGTCGCCGCGCCAATCGGATTTGATGATCGTCGCCGGGCGCCTGTCGCGCAAGATGGCGCCGGCGATGCGCCGCGTCTACGACCAGATGCCGGATCCCAAGTGGGTGATCTCGATGGGCGCCTGCGCGTCGGTCGGCGGCGTGTTCGACAACTACGCCATCGTGCAGGGCGTGGATCAGGTGGTGCCGGTGGATGTCTACGTCCCCGGCTGCCCGCCGCGTCCCGAGTCGCTCATCTACGGCCTCGTGCAGCTGCAGCAGAAGATCGCCCGCTCCCGCGCGTAAATGGACGCTTCCTCGATTCTCGACACGCTGAAGACCGCTGTCCCGGGCGCGTCGTACGAGGCGGGTGCGAGCGTCGACTTCGCGACGATCTACGTGCCCGCCGCCTCGCTCGTCGAAACCTGCCGCGCGTTGCGCGACACGCCGTCGCTGCGTTTCAACGTGCTGATCGAGGTCACCGCGGCGGACTACCTGCCGCGCGAGCCGCGCTTCGAGGTCGTCTATCACGTGCTGTCGATTCCCAATCGCCTGCGGCTGCGCGTGAAGGTGCGCGTCGCCTCGAACGAGGTTGACGGCGTGCTGCCGACCGTGCAGAGCATCTGGCCCGCGGCCGGATGGCCCGAGCGCGAGGTCTGGGACATGTTCGGCATCATCTTCGCGGGACATGGCGACCTGCGCCGCCTGCTGATGCCCGAGGATTGGGAAGGACACCCCGCGCGCAAGGATTACCCCGTCCAGATTCGCAAGGCCGCGCAGACCTATGAGCCGCTCGAGGTCACGGAAGACGAGTTCAAGGCGAACATCGAGAGAGATCGTTTGAAACGGGCACATTAGTGATGACGTTTGACCACGAAGGTCGCGAAGGTACGAAGAAATGAAAATCTTCGTGTCCTTCGCGTTCTTCGTGGTTTAGGACCGATGGCCGAATTGCGCACGGAAACGATGACCGTCAACATGGGGCCTCAGCACCCCAGCACGCACGGCGTGCTGCGTCTCGTGCTGGAGCTCGATGGCGAGACGATCAAGTCGTGCATGCCGACCATCGGCTATCTGCACACCGGCATCGAGAAGACGGCGGAGCAGAAGAAATGGCAGCAGGTGGTGCCGCTCGTCGAGCGGATGGATTACCTGGCTGCGCAGTCGAACAGCCTCGCGTATGTGCTGAGCGTCGAAACGCTCCTCGGCCTCGAGATGCCGCAGCGCGTGAAGGACATCCGCGTGCTCCTCGCCGAGCTGCAGCGCATCGCCAGCCATCTGGTGTGGATCGGCACGCACGCGATGGAGATCGGCGCCGTCTCGATGCTCTTTTACGCGATCCGCGAGCGCGAGCTGCTGCTGAACATCAACGAGCTGGTCGCCGGCTTCCGCTTCTTCCCGAGCTACTTCCGCGTCGGCGGACTGCGCGAGGACCTGCCGCGCGGCTTCCACGACGCGGTCACTGCGTTTCTCGATCGCTTCCCCGCGAAGATCGACGAGTTCGAAGGCCTGCTGACGAAAAACGACATGTTCACGCACCGCACGCAGGGCGTCGGCGTGATCACGCTCGATGAAGCGCTGGCGTGGGGTCTTGTCGGCCCGATCGCGCGCGGCTCGGGATCCGATTACGACGTTCGCAAGTACTTCCCGTATACCGGCTACGAGACCTACGACTTCAAGGTGCCGACGGCAACCGAGGGCGACGTCTTCGCGCGGTATCGCGTGCGCGTCGAGGAGATGCGGCAGAGCGTGCTCATCTCGCGTCAGGCGCTCGAGCGCGTCACGCCGTCTGGCGCCTGGGCCTGCGACGATCCGCGCGTCGTCCCGCCGCCGAAGGACAAGGTCTACACGGAAATGGAAGCGCTCATTCAGCACTTCCTGATCTACTCGCAGGGTTTCACCGTGCCGGTCGGCGATGCGTATGTGCCGGTCGAGGGGCCGCGCGGCGAGCACGGCTGCTACGTCGTGTCGGACGGGACGAACCGTCCCTGGCGCGTGAAGATGCGCGCGCCGTCGTTCATGGCGATTCAGGCGCTGCCGAAGGTCATCCAGAACGGCATGATTGCCGACGTCATCGCCGTCATCGGATCGACCGACGTCGTGATGGGGGACTGCGACCGGTGAGCTTTCATCCGCCGATGGAGTACGCGCCGGCGAAGTGGCACCGCTCCGAGCGGAAGCTGGCGGAGCCCGGCGAGCCGTTCACATACACACCCGAGAACCAGGCGAAGTTTGACGAGGTCGTCCAGCGCTACCCGCCGGACCGGCGCAAATCCGCAATTCTTTTCGCGCTCTATCTCGTGCAGAACCAGCTGGGCTACATCACCGCGAGCGGCATGCGGCACGTCGCGCAGCAGATCGGCTGCACCGCCGCGGAGGTCGAGGACGTCGTGTCCTACTACACGATGTTCTATACGCGGCCCGTCGGAAAGTACGTCCTGAACGTCTGCCGCACGCTCTCATGCGCGCTGCTCGGCGCCGAGCGCGTCACCGAGGAGTTGAGCGCGAAGCTGGGCATCAAGCCGGGCGAAACGGATCCAAGCGGCACGTTCACGCTGGTGGAGGTCGAGTGTCTCGGCGCGTGCGATCGCGCGCCGGTCGTGATGGTCAACGACGACTGGCACGAGGGTCTCTCGCCCGAGCAGTGTTCGAAGTTCATCGACGACATCCGCGCGCGCGGCCCGTCGGCGTTCACCGGTTGCCATTTGAGGAAAGAGAAGTAGGGCGTGGCGTACGAACCGGTCCTCACCGCGCACGTCAACGAGCCGAATTCCTACACGCTCGACTTCTATCAGAAGAACCAGCGCGGCTACGAGGGTCTGCGCAAGGCGCTCACGCAGAAGCCGAACGACATCATCGAGCAGGTGAAGGCCTCGGGGCTGCGCGGCCGTGGCGGCGCGGGATTCCCCACCGGCATGAAGTGGCAATTCGTGCTGAAGGACACGCCGAAGCCGAAATACATCGCCTGCAACGCGGACGAAAGCGAGCCCGGCACGTTCAAGGATCACGTGCTGATGGAGCGCAACCCGCACCTGCTGATCGAAGGCTGCGCGATCGCGTGCTACGCCATCGGCGCGAAGATCGCCTACATCTACATCCGCGGCGAGTTCTTCCACGTGCAGCAGATTCTCGAGGCCGAAATCGACAAGGCCTACAAGGCCGGGTACCTCGGCAAGAACATCCTCGGCAGCGGCTTCGACTGCGACGTCTACATGCACCGTGGCGCGGGCGCGTACGAAGCCGGCGAGGAGACCGCGCTCATCGAATCGCTCGAAGGCAAGCGCGCGCAGCCGCGCATCAAGCCGCCGTTTCCAGCCGTCGAAGGCCTCTACAACTGTCCGACCGCCGTCAACAACGTCGAGACACTGTGCAACGTGCCGCTCATCGTGCTCAACGGCGCGGAGTGGTTTGCCAGGCTCGGGCCCGACAAGAACGGCGGCCCGAAGCTGTATTGCGTCAGCGGACACGTCAAGAAGCCGGGCGTGTACGAGGCGTCGATGAACACGACGCTCCGCGAGCTGATTGACGACTACGCGGGCGGCATGCGCGGCGACCGGAAGTTCAAGGCGATCATTCCCGGCGGATCGTCGGTGCCGCTCCTTCTGGAAAAAGATCTCGACACGCCCGCCAGCTTCGACGCGATTCAGAAAGCGGGCTCACTGCTTGGCTCCGCGGGGCTCATCGTGATGGACGAAAGCGTGTGCATGGTGTGGCTGGCGATGAACCTGCTGCACTTTTACCGCCACGAATCGTGCGGCAAGTGCACGCCGTGCCGCGAGGGGTGCGACTGGCTCTACAAGCTGCTCCAGCGCATCGAGCGCGGCGAGGGACAGGAGAAGGACCTCGACCTCCTCTTCGGCGTCGCCAACAACATCGTCGGCAAGACGCTCTGCGCGTTTGGCGATGCGGCCGCAACGCCTGTGCTGACGACGATGAAGCTGTTCAAGCACGAGTACGAGGCGCACGTGCGCGAGGGACGCTGCACGCTGCCGGCCGACTGGCGGAGCGCGAGAGCGCCAGTCTTCGCGGGGGCGCACTGATGGATCAGGCCACCCTGCGCTTCGTCATCCAGCTCCTCATCATCGGCTTCACGTTCTTCATGCTGATCAACGCGTCGGCGCTGCTCGTGCTCGCCGAGCGCAAGATCATGGGATTCATGCAGCAGCGCTACGGCCCGTATCTCGTCGGGCCGCATGGTCTGCTCCAGCCGCTCGCCGACATCGTCAAGCTGCTCTTCAAGGAGGAGCTGCGCCCGAAGGCCGCGGACAAGTGGCTGTTCACGCTCGCGCCGATCATCTCGGTGACGGCGGCATTCGCGGCGTTTGCCGCGGTGCCGTGGGGCGCGGAGACGACCTTCTTCGGGCTGCTCGATACGCCGGTGAAGCTCGGCGTCGCGGACGTCAATGTCGCCGTCCTCGTCGTGTTCGCCATCACGTCGATGGGCGTGTACGGCATCGTGCTCGCCGGCTGGTCGTCGAACAACAAGTACTCCCTGCTCGGCGGGCTGCGGTCGTCGGCGCAGATGATCAGCTACGAGCTCGCGTATGCGACCGCGCTCGCGTCGGTCATCATGCTCGCGGGCTCGCTCTCGCTGCGCGAGGTGGTTGATGCGCAGGACGGTTTCTGGTTCCGCGTCATCCCGCGCTGGTATCTGTTCCTGCAGCCGATCGGCTTCATCATCTACGCGATCGCCGGCGTTGCTGAAACCAACCGCGCGCCGTTTGATTTCCCCGAAGCCGAGCAGGAGCTGGTGGGCGGCTACAACACCGAGTACAGCTCCGTCCGCTTCGCGCTGTTCCCGCAGGCCGAATACATCAACATGACGACGATGTCGGCGGTCGCAACAGATCTGTATCTGGGCGGATGGCATGGCGTGCCGTTCCTCGACAGGCTGGGCCTGGGCTGGATGGTGTTTCTCGTGAAGGTCGGCGTGATTCTGTTCACCTACATCTGGGTGCGCTGGACGGTGCCTCGTTACCGCTACGACCAGTTGATGCAGTTCGGATGGAAGTGGCTGTTCCCGGCGGCGGTGGTGAACCTGATCGCGACCGCGGCGCTCATCCTCTACTTCAATGCCTGAGACGCTGCTCTTCTCCCTGTTCTCGGGCATCGCCATCGTCGCCTCGGCGCTCGTCATCGGGCAGCGTAATCCGATGTACAGCATCATGCTGCTCATCACGTCGTTCGGTGCGCTGTCGGCGCTCTACATCCAGCTCGATGCTCCGTTCGTGGCGATGGCGCAGATCATCGTCTATGCGGGCGCCATCATGGTGCTCTTCCTGTTCGTGGTGATGCTGCTCAACGCACCGCAGGAAGACGGGGCGGAGTGGGATCGCGCGCATCCCCTGCGGCGGCCCGGCGTCTCGCGTCTCGGCGCGCTGCTCGCGGGCCTGCTGATCGTGCAGCTGGTATGGGCCTTGATGCGCGCCACCGACGCCTCCACCGCGGTGAACGCCAGCGGCGACGTGGCCGCGATCAGTTCCGTCCGCTCGGTGGGGCGCGTGCTCTTCACCAACTACGTGTTCGCGTTCGAAGCCACGTCGATCCTGATTCTCGTCGCCATGGTTGGCGCGGTCGTCCTCGCGGCGCGGGAGAGCGGCCGATGATTCCGCTCGGGCATTACCTGATCGTCTCGGCGATTCTGTTCGCCATCGGCACGGCGGGCGTGTTTCTGCGCAAGAACCTGATCACGATCCTGCTGTCGATCGAGATCATGCTGAACGCCGTCAACCTGACGTTCGTGGCGTTCGGCCGCGCGCAGGGGAATGTCGACGGGCAGATCATCACGTTCTTCGTGATGACCGTCGCCGCCGCGGAGGCGGCCGTCGGCCTCGCGATTGTCATCGGCCTCTTCCGCCACCGCGAATCGCTCAACCCCGACGCGTTCACGTCACTGAAGTGGTGATGATCGCCTTCATCCCTCTCTTCCCGCTGCTCGGCTTCGCGATCAACGCGTCGATGGGGCGCCGCCTGCCGAAGACGATCTCCGGCGGCTTCGCGTCGCTGGTGATGCTCGCGTCGTTTGCCGTGTCCGTGATCGTCGTCTCGCAGGTGGCGAATCTCGCGCCGGCGCAGCGCGTCATCGAGCAGACACTCTACACCTGGATCGCCTCGGGCGATTTCAACCTCGCTCTCACGCTGCGCGTCGATCCGTTGGCGTCCGTGATGATTCTCGTGATCACCGGCATCGGCTCGCTCATTCACATCTACTCGACCGCCTACATGCACGAGGAGAGCGGCAGCGAGTACGCGCGCTACTTCTCGTACCTGAACCTGTTTGCCGCCTTCATGCTCGTGCTCGTGCTGGGCGCGAACTTTCTGGTGCTGTTCATCGGGTGGGAAGGCGTCGGCCTCTGCTCGTACCTGCTGATCGGCTTCTGGTTCGAGAAGAAGTCGGCCTCCGACGCCGGCAAGAAGGCGTTCGTCGTCAACCGCATCGGGGACTACGCGTTCATCCTCGGCACGCTGCTGCTGTTCGTCCGCTTCGGCACGCTCGACTTCCAGCGGATTGCGTCCGCCGTCGCGCCGCTCACCCCTGAAGGAATGTTCGGCACGCTGTCGGTCGCGACGCTGCTGCTGTTCATCGGCGCCACCGGCAAGTCCGCGCAGATACCGCTGTATGTCTGGCTGCCGGACGCGATGGAAGGTCCCACGCCGGTTTCCGCCTTGATTCACGCGGCGACGATGGTGACCGCGGGCGTCTACATGATTGGGCGCAATGCGGTGCTCTTCAGCCACGCGCCGGAGACGATGATGATCGTCGCGGTGATTGGCGCGGCGACGGCGCTGTTTGCCGGGACCATCGGCCTCGTGCAGAACGACATCAAGCGCGTGCTCGCGTACTCGACCGTCTCGCAGCTTGGCTACATGTTCCTGGCGATGGGCGTCGGCGCGTTCGGCGCGGGCATCTTCCATCTCTATACGCACGCGTTCTTCAAGGCGTGCCTCTTCCTTGGATCGGGTGCGGTGATTCACGCGCTGCACGGCGAGCAGGACATCCGCAACATTCGCGCACGGACACGCCATCCTCTGGACGGTCGGCATCCTGACATCGCTGCTGACCGCGACCTACATGTTCCGGCTCGTCTTCCTCACGTTCCACGGTGAGCGGCGCGATGCACCATCGCACCACCTCCATGACGCGCCCCCCGCGATGGCCCTTGCGCTCGTCGTCCTTGCCGTCGGATCCGTGCTCGCGGGCTATGCCGGCGTTCCCGGACACAATGCCCTCGGCTCATGGCTCGAACCCTCATTCACCGCTCGATCGGTGACGACGCTCGCCGATGCGCAGGTCGGCGTGGCGGGTGAGGCGGGTGGGGCGGGTGAGGCGAGTGAAGGACTTGAAGTCACGTTGATGGTTGTCTCGAGCATCGTCGCGCTGCTCGGCATCGGTCTCGCGTTTTTCATCTGGCTGAAGCGCCGCGAGATTGCGGACAAGGCCGCGGCGACATTCCCTGGCGTGTACCGCCTGCTGCTGAACAAGTACTACGTCGACGAAATCTACGACGCCACGATCGTCGAGCCGATCCGAATCGTGTCCACCGAAGGATTGTGGCGCGGCATCGACGTGAACGTGATCGACGGCGCGGTGAACGGCACGGCGTCGATCGTCGACGGCAGCTCGTCGCTGCTGCGGCGCCTGCAGAGCGGATCGGTCCGCGCGTACGCCGGGTCGCTGTTGATCGGCGTCGTGTTGATATTGGGGTATTACCTGTGGCGGTAGGGCTGCTTTCCATCTCGTGGCTCCTGCCGGTGGTCGGCGCGCTGCTGCTGCTCTTCATCGGCAACGCCGATGGCCGGCGCAACGGCTTGATCCGCTGGTGGACGCTCATCGTTTCGATCGCCGTCTTTGGCGTCACGCTCGCGATGTGGGCGTCGTTCAATCCGGGCTCGGCGGAGTTCCAGCTCGTCGAACGCCATCCGTGGATTCCGTCGTTCGGCATCGACTATTACCTCGGCGTCGACGGCATCAGCCTGCTGCTCGTCGTCCTCACGGGCTTCCTGACGCCCATCGCCGTGCTCTCGTCGTGGATCGGCATCGAGAAGAAGGTGAAGGAGTTCTACATCTTCCTGCTGCTCCTCGAGGCGGCGATGATCGGCGTCTTCCTGTCGCTCGATCTGTTCCTCTTCTACGTGTTCTGGGACGCGATGCTCGTGCCGATGTATTTCCTCATCGGCATCTGGGGCTACGACCAGCGCATCTACGCGGCGATCAAGTTCATGCTCTACACGATGGCGGGGAGCGTGCTGATGCTCATCGCCATCCTCGGCCTCGCCTACCTGCACAACGCGGCGAACGGCGTCTACAGCTTCGACCTGCTGAAGCTCTACACGCTCGACATCGCGCCGCGCACGCAGTTCTGGTTCTTCCTCGCCTTTGCCGTCGCGTTCGCCATCAAGGTGCCGCTCTTCCCGTTCCACACGTGGCTGCCCGACGCGCACGTGCAGGCGCCAACCGCGGGCTCGGTGATTCTGGCCGGCGTGCTCCTGAAGATGGGCACCTACGGACTGGTGCGCTTCGCGTTCCCGCTTTTCCCGCTGGCGGCGGCGTACTTCGCGCCATGGATCGCGGTGCTGGCGGTCATCGGCATCATCTATGGCGCGCTCGTCGCGATGGTGCAGCCCGACATGAAGAAGCTGGTGGCGTATTCATCCGTCAGCCACCTCGGCTTCGTCGTCCTCGGCATCTGCGCGATGAACGTCAACGGCTTGCAGGGTGCGGTCTACCAGATGCTCGCGCACGGCGTCAGCACCGGCGGTCTCTTTCTCATCGTCGGCATGCTCTCGGATCGCCGTCACACGCGGTTGATCAGCGAGTTCGGCGGACTGAAGGCGGTGATGCCGCGCCTGACCGCGGCCTTCATGATCATCACGCTCGCCTCGATCGGCCTGCCCGGCCTCAACGGCTTCATCGGCGAGTTCCTGATCATGCTCGGCGCCTTCCGCTGGGATCCGCGCTATGTCGTCTTTGCCGGCGTCGGCGTGATTCTGTCCGCCGTCTACATGCTCTGGATGTTCCAGCGCGTCTACTACGGCAAGGTGACGCACGGCGAGAACCGGACGCTGCCCGATCTGCTGCCGCATGAGTGGAGCTCGGTGATTCCGCTCTGCGCGATCGCGCTCGTGATGGGCGTCTTCCCGACGCTGTTCCTCGAGCCGATGGAGCCGGCCGTCACGCGCGTCGTCGAGCGGCTGCAGAACACGCAGACTCTCCGCGTAGAACGAGAACGAGTCGAACGGACCGAACGTTTCGAACGGTTCGAACGATGACGAGTATTCCCGCATCGATTCAAGCCATCGTCCCCATGCTCTCAGTGACCCTTGCGGCGCTTGCCTGCATGACGTGGGAAGCGTTCCGCGACAAAGGGGAGCCCGATCGCATGCCCGTCGGCGCGCTCGGCATCGTCGGCCTGCTCGGCGCGGCGATCTCCGCGGCGTTTCTCTGGAACGGCAACACGACCAGCTTCGGCGTCATCTCCGGCGACAACTTCGGCCTCTTCGTGACGCTGGTGCTCGCGGCCGTCGGCATCCTGACGATCATGTTCTCGTCGCAGGTGATCCACCGCGACGGCATCGTGGCGGGCGAGTACTACACGCTGATTCTGTTCGCGATCGCCGGCATGATCATGATGGCGACGGCCAACGACCTGCTCGTCATCTTCATCGCGCTCGAGGTGCTGTCGCTCGCCGTCTACGTGCTGACGGGCATCCGCCGCGAGGATCCGCAGGCGACCGAAGCGGCCTTCAAGTACTTCCTGCTCGGCGCGTTCTCCAGCGCGTTCTTCCTCTACGGCATCGCGTTCACGTTCGGTCTTGCGAAGACGACCCGCCTTGATGTGATCAGCTCGTTCCTGGCCGCGCAGGCGCTCTCCGACAACCCGCTGATCCTCGTCGCGCTCGGCCTGCTGCTGGTCGGCTTCGCGTTCAAGATTTCCGCGGTGCCGTTCCACATGTGGACGCCCGACGCCTACGAAGGCGCGCCCGCCATCGTCACCGGCTTCATGTCCACCGCCGTGAAGGCCGCGGCGTTTGCCGCGTTCGTGCGCGTGTTCCTGATGGCGTTCGAGCCGTTCAGCGCCGACTGGGCGCCGATCGTCTGGGTCATCGCCGCGGCGACGATGATTCTCGGGACCGTCGTCGGCGTGGCGCAGACGAACCTGAAGCGGATGCTGGCGTATTCGAGCATCGCGCACGGCGGGTATCTGCTGGTCGGGCTCGTCGCCGCCAATGAGGTGGGGAAGGCCGCGATCCTTTTCTATCTGGCGACGTACGCGATCACGAATCTCGCGGCGTTCGGCGTCATCGCGCTGCTTGGCGCGCGCGATCGCGAGAACGACGAGCTGCAGGACTATGCCGGTCTGTGGTACAGCCATCCCGGCCTGGCCGCGCTGATGACCGTCTGCCTGCTCTCGCTCGGCGGCATCCCGCCGACCGCCGGCTTCATCGGCAAGTGGTACATCTTCAGCGCCGCCGTCAGCGCCGGCTATTACGGTCTCGCCGTCATCGGCGTGCTGACGAGCGTGATCTCCGTCTTCTTCTACCTGCGCGTCGTCGTGATGATGTACATGCAGGAGCGCGGCGCCGAGGCGCCGGTGATCCATGTCAACGCGATCAGCATGACGGCGCTCACCGTCTCAATCGCTGCCATCTTTTACCTTGGAATCCTTCCGACTCAGGTCCTGAACTCGAGGCCGAGTACAACATGTTCTTCGCGGGGCGCCTCCCGCGTCCGCCGTGGGAGACCCGCGGCCGCGTGACCGCGATGGTGCGGCGGCTCGACAACCTCCACATCCCGAACACCGGCGGCAAGTTTCGCTTCAGTACGCTGCAGTCGCGTTATCAGACGTTCATCGATCTGTGGGACCGCGGGCTCAAGGCGCGCGAGGAAGGGCGGCCGGGGCCGTTCGCCAACCTGAAGCCGCCCGCCGAGGAAAAGGCGAAGCGGCCGCTCGATCGCATCCTGCACGTGACGACCTTCAGCGATCCGATCAGGGAGATGGACAAGCTGCAGGATCTCTACGAGAGCCTCGCCGAGGCGCGGCGCGAGGTCGGCGAGGACGCCATCCCGTTCCACAAGTTCGCGGACTTGATCAAGACGCAGGTCGGCACGTTCAAGAAGAAGGGGACGCCTGAAGTCGCCTTCCGCGTCGCGGTGAAGCACGGCAAAGTCGCCTTTACGGCGAGGGCGATGAAGGGTGCGAAGGATGAGGATGAGGAGGAGTAGGGGGAGCGGGTATGAAGCCCGGCGCCGCGAAGGACGCCGGGCAGGTCGTTACGTGGTTCTAGGGTTTGGTGACGTTCCCCGCCTGCGGACCCTTCGGGCCGTCGACGATCTCGAACTCGACCGCCTGACCCTCTTCCAGGGACCGGAAGCCGTTGCCACTGATTGCGGAATAGTGCACGAACACGTCGCTGCCACCTTCCCGTTCAATGAAACCGTAGCCCTTGGCGTTGTTGAACCACTTGACCTTACCTGTGATACGCATCGTTCTCTTCCCTGATGAAACATGCCCCTCGAAGTTCCAGATGAGCTTCCGGGCACAAAAAAAGACCGCAAGTGCTTGCGCGGCCTCGACTGCTACGCTTCGGGAACGCCCCTCAACGCAGCGCCATACTAAGCATCGCGCCTATTCCGTGTCAAGCGCCCATGGCTGGAAATGTCGCTTTTTCAATACGATGGGTCCCCTTACTCCCATAACCACGAGCTGATGCGACGCGCCCTTTTGAGCGTTTCTGACAAGACTGGATTGGTCGATTTCGCCCGCGCGTTGGCCGCCCGGGGGTTTGAACTGGTTTCGACCGGCGGAACCGCCACAGTTCTCCAACGGGCCGGCCTGTCCGTTATTGGCATCTCGGAGGTGACGGGCTTCCCCGAGATGATGGACGGCCGCGTCAAGACGCTGCATCCGCTGGTGCACGGCGGGATCCTCGCGCGCCGCGCCCGTCCCGACGATCTCGCCTCCGCGGCGACACACGGCATCACGCTCATCGACCTCGTCGTCGTGAATCTCTATCCGTTCGTGAAGGCGGCGAGCAATCCGGACACGCCGTTCGACGGTCTCGTCGAGGAAATCGACATCGGCGGCCCGAGCCTCGTGCGCGCGGCAGCCAAGAATTTCCACGACGTCCTCGTCGTCGTCTCGCCGTCGGATTACGACGGCGTGCTCGCGCAGCTCGATCGCACGGGCGGACCGTCGCGCGAGTTCCGCTTCGATCTCGCGCGCAAGGCGTTCGCGCATACCGGCGCGTACGACACCGCGATTGCCTCCACGCTGGCGACGGTTGTCGCTGATGAGACAGGATTCCGCCGCGAGAGCCGGGTCCTCTTGGACCCGGCAGATCGGCCGGCGCAGACGATAAACCTCGCGCTCCGCAAGCTGCGCGATCTCCGCTACGGCGAGAACCCGCATCAGAAGGCCGCGTGGTATGCGGAGGATCCCGCGGCCGGTCTCGGCAACGCGCAGGTGCTGCAGGGCAAGGAGCTCTCGTACACGAACCTCCTGGACCTCGACGCCGCCGCGCGCATCGTGCTCGAGTTCGACGAGCCAGCCGCCGCGGTGATCAAGCACACCAATCCCTGCGGGGCGGCGACGGGGAACAGCGCCGCCGACGCGTACCTCCGCGCGCGCGACGCCGATGCGCTTGCCGCCTTCGGCGGCATCATCGGGCTGAATCGTCCGATTGATGAGGCGACGGCGAAGGCGATCACCTCGACGTTCATCGAGGCGGTGGTCGCGCCGGCCGTGGACGACGAGGCGCGGGCGATTCTGGCGACGAAGGCAAACCTGCGCGTGGTCACGGCGGATTTCACGTCGCTGGCGCAGGATACCGGCCGCGAGCTGCGTTCGATTCTCGGCGCCGTGCTGCTGCAGTCGCGCGACCGCGTCAGCGAAGCGTCGCGGCCGTGGCCGTCAGGCGACCTCAAAGTGGTGACGACGCGTCAGCCGACGGCGGCCGAATGGCAGGCGCTGCGCTTCGCGTGGCGCATCTGCGCGCACGTAAAATCGAACACCATCATCTTCACCTCGGCCGACCGCACGCTCGCGATCGGCGCGGGGCAGATGAGCCGTGTCGACGCGGCGAAGGTCGCGCGGATGAAGGCGGATGCCGCCGGCCCCGACACGCTCAAAGGTTCCGTCGCGGCGTCCGATGCGTTCTTCCCCTTCCGCGACGGTCTCGACGTCGTCGCCGAAGCGGGCGCAACCGCTGTCGTCCAGCCGGGTGGGTCCGTTCGCGATCAGGAAGTGATTGCCGCGGCGGATGAGCGCGGCCTTGCCATGGTGTTCACGGGACGACGGCACTTCCGACATTGAGATCCGCCTTCCGGCGTGAGCTGCTCAACGCCGTCTTCCTAACGGGTGGGATCTTCTCGGCCGCGATGGGCATCAAGGGATTCCTGGTGTCGTTTGTCGCGCTCGGCCTGCACCAGATGGGCGCCGCCTTTGCCGCGCGAAGCACGGTCGGCATCTTGGGGCTTGCGGCGGTGCTGGCGTTCGTGCCGTTTCCCGACGTCACACCCGATCTGGTGCTCACGGCGGTGTTCGGCGGCTTCTTCCTTGGCGCGGGGATCGGGCTCGCGATCCGCGGCGGCGCTGTGCTCGACGGGACCGAGATTGCCGCGCTGCTGATCAGCCGCCGCGGCGATCTGCTGCGCGTGGGCGACATCATCCTCGGCTTCAACGCACTGCTGTTCGTCTCCGCCATCGCGCTGCTCGGCGTCGAACCGGCGCTCTATTCGATTCTCACGTACCTCGCGGCGGCGCGAACGCCGACTTCGTCATCCACGGCATCGACGAGTACACTGCGGTCACCATCGTGTCGGATCACAACGGCCAGATCCGGCAGCGAATCATGCACGCGCTCGGCCGCGGTGTGACGATCTATCGCGGCTTCGGCGGCATGAGCGGCCGCGAGCGCGACATCCTGTACTGCGTCATCACACGTTTGGAGATCGGCAAGGTGAAGGCGATCGTGCGCGAGATCGATCCCGAAGCCTTCATCGTCTACCACGCGCTGGCCGGCGCCGAAGGCGGCGTCGTGAAGACGCGCGGTTTTCATTAGGGCGGCAGCACCTCGTACAACTGCACCGGCTTGCCGAGCCAGGTGGTGTCGGCCGCGAGGCGCAGCGCCTTGCTCCGTCGCATCGCCTCGGACTGCTCCTGACATCCGGCAGTGGGCAGGCCGCAGTTGACGCTGACGTACGTCACGCCGCGGCGGCGCAGCGCCGCGATGCTGTCCGCGTCAGGGAAGAGCAGCATCTCCTTCTGAAAGGCGGCGTAGGACTGCGGGATGAAACCGCTGTAGCCGTTCACCAGCCGCGCCCAGTGCTGCATCGAGAAGTACAGGTAGGGAATGTTGCCGATTTCGTCGCCGGGGATCGGCGTCTCGACGAGGATGGCATTCGGCGCGTAGCGCAGCGCATCGTAGATGGGCGGCGGTTCCTTCCACACCGGCGTCAGCGCGAGCGTGGGCCACGCGTCGATCATCACGAAGGCGATGAGCGCGGCGAACGCCGCGCGCTGATAGCGCGATGATGGCCGCCGACGGAGAAGTCGCTGCGTGCCGAAGCCCGCGAGGATCGCGAGCGTCATTCCGACAAGCGCGGCGAAGCGCGCAGGTGAACGCAGGCCCCGGAACGGGAACAGCAGCTGGTAGTAATACGGGTACGCCACGCCATGCAGGCCGAGCGATCCGTCGAAGGAGAGCAGCAGTCCCGCGGCGTAGATCAAGCGCATCGTTCCGAACGGCGGCGCGAGCGCCACGGCGGTGAGCGCCAGCGGTGCGGCGCCGGGAAAGAGCGTGCGCTCCGGTGCGGACGGAAGCAGCCGTTCATGCCACAACGTGTTGTACCGGTTTGCGCGCAAGTAGTCGGCTGGAGTGGCGCTGTAGAAGTCGATTTCGTACAAGCCGCGCGCGCCTTTCATCGGCTCCGCCTCGGTGAACGCCCGCGCCAGCGGCCACGTCAGCAGGGCCGCGACGATGGCGCACGCAAGTACGGGACGCATCAGCGGACGGATGGGCGTCCGGTGAACGAGCAGGAGGCCGGCGCCGATCGCGGCAGCGTAGACGAGAAAAAAGACCGCGTAGTACATGGACGAGTAGAGCTGCGCGACGCTGGCGAGCGCGAGCGCGAGCACGTACCGGGCGGGACTCGGGACTCGGGATTCGGGAGTCGAATCCCGGATCCCGGATCCCGAATCCCGCCCGAGCAACAGGTGCAGGGCTAACAACCCAAACGGCATCCACTGCGTCATCTGCAGCTCGAGATGGCTGTAGTGCTCGAACCGGTACGCGTAGCACGCGTAGGCAAGCCCCGCGATGAAGGCGGCGCGCGCCGAACCGGTCAGCCGCTCGACCAGCAGATACGTCGCGATGCCCGACAGCCAGAACCCGGAGAGGAACAGGATGTTGTAGGCGACGATCGGGTTGACGCCGAGCGCGAGCAGCGGCGCAATCGTCACCGCGGGCAGGATGACCGGATCCGAGAGCGTCAGCGTGAGACGCTCCGGATAGAAGATGTTGGCGTCGAACAGGTGCAGCGGGTTGGTGGCGAGCTGATGGTTGACCCATCCGACTCGCCACATCGAAAAGAGCGGATCGCCGAGATCCGGCACCCAATCCAGATGCCGCAGCTGGTCGTGCAGCAGCACGCCGAGCGCCGCGGCGATCCCGAGCGCCGCGACCGCGGCGCGCCGCCAGGCACCCGGCGCCACGCTGACGACGATCGGTTCGCGCTCGGTTGAATCGAGCAGCCGCTGCCACTGCGCGGTCCAGCGCCCGAACGGGCCGACGCGTGGCGCGACGATCGCTCGCATGACGACGACGATGAGCAGCGCGAGCAGCGTGCGATGCGTGGAGCCGAGCGAAACGCGGACTGATCCGACGTAGAACAGGAAGGTGCCGCTGCGGAAGATCGCGGCGGTCAGCAGCAGGAAGATGACCGCGAGCGTATCGAGGGCGACGACCGTGGATCGACGCGTCGAAGCCATGCGCGCGCGTTCAGGCGTCGGCGGTGATGCTGACGGCGCGAAGCAGCTCGGAGGGTGAGACCGTCGCCGCGCCGAATTTGCCGACCGAGATGCTCGCGGCCTGATTCGCCAGGTGCGCGGCCTCGACCATCGAGGCCCCCGCGCCCATCGCCAGCGCGAGCGCCGCGATGACGGTGTCGCCGGCGCCGGTGACGTCGGCTACCTCGCGCGCCAGCGCGGGCAGATGTCCTTCCGCCTCGTTCGCCAGCAGCCAGATGCCCTGATCGCCGCGCGTCATCAGGATCGATTCGCAGTGCACGCGATCGCGGAACGCGTGCGCCACGAGCCGTGCATCCGTTGTCGATCGGATGCGCGAATGGGTGGCGGCCTCCGCCTCGTGATGGTTCGGCGTGACCATCGTCGTCCCGGCGTAGTAATCGATGTGCGGAATCTTCGGATCGACCAGCACGGGAATGCCCGTTGTCTTCGCGGTGTCGATCACCGCTTCCATCACCCGCCTCGTCACGCATCCCTTGAGATAGTCGGACACGACAATCGCCGCCGACTCGGCGCCGTACTTCTCAACGGCCTGGAGGATGCCGTGCTCCACGTCGCCGGAGATCTCGGCGTCGCTCTCGTAGTCCACGCGCGCGACCTGCTGGTTGCGCTCCGTCACGATGCGGACTTTCGTCGTCGTCACCCGTTCGGAGTCGGTCGCGATGAACCCCGTCTCGATGCCGGCGTCCCGGCAGCCGCGCATCAGGGTCGTCGAGTTGTCGTCCTGTCCCATGACCGCGATGAGCGTCGCGTGTCCGCCGAGCGCGGTCACGTTGTGCGCGACGTTGGCGGCGCCGCCGATGCGCTGCGTCTGATGATCGAAGGCCACGATCGGCACCGGCGCTTCCGGCGAGATGCGCGTGACGCGTCCGACGATGAACGTGTCGAGCATCGCGTCGCCGACGACGAGGATGTGGACGCCCGGGAAGGCGAAGACGAGCTGCGTCGCGCGATCAGAGGCGAGCGGTGGCAGCTGCATCTGCGTCGCGTGCCGCCGCGAACGGCAGCGTGACGAGGACGAGGAAGAGCATCAGGAACTCGGAGTCGCCGAAGTTGTACTCGAACAGTCCCGCGGCAAGCATGGCGGCGATGGCGGCGAGCGCCCCCGCCGGCGGCACTCGATCCGTCTGCGATCGAAACAGACGGAAGGCGGCGACGAACAGCGCGACGATGAACCACAGCCAGATCGCCAGTGCGGGCAGCCCGCGCTCCGCGGCAATCTGCAACGGCACGTTGTGCAGGTGCGGATTGACCCTGTTGATCGCGTAGTCGGGCCGGTACTGCTCGTAGACGCGCGGAATCATGTTCGGACCGACGCCGGTCAATGGATGGTCGTGCACGATGCGCGCGCCGATCTCGATCATCGCAAGGCGATCCTGATTGGTCGGCTCCTGCACGTCGAAGATCGACATCACCCGCTTGGTGACCAGGCCGGGCGCGATCGCGAACAGGAGCGCGATGAAGATCGGCAGCAGGATCGTCAGCCGCAGATCCTTCAGCGCCAGCAGCAGCGCGATCGCCACCGACGCGCCGATCCAGGCGCTGCGTCCCAGCGTCAGCGCGAGCGCGACGATGAGCGCCGGCATCACCAGCGCGGGCCACGTGCGGCCGCGGCGGCCGAAGATGAGCCGCGCCGCCGCCGCGCAGATGACGAGCATCAGCAGGCCGGAGTAGGTCATGTAATGCGACATCGCGCCTTCGGGCCGGCGTCCCAGGTTGTCGTAGTGCAACAGGCCGTACTGGATGATGCCGTAGGCCGCACTGGCGGCGCCGACCGAGACGATCACATCGATCACGAGCGCGGCGCGTTCGCCGCGCGCGATCTGATAGACCGCGGGAACGATCACGAACAGCACGAGCTGCTTGTCGTCGACGATGCTCGTGCGCGGATCGAGCGAGAAGGCGGAGATGACGAGCGTGACGGCCGCGTACGCCGCCAGCGGCCAGAAGAAACGCGGCACGGCCGGCAGCGTCTTGTCCTGCACCATCTGCACGGTCCAGACGACCATCATCAAGGCGAGCAGGATGTTCGCCGCCGCGATCGAGATCTGGAGCGAGGCGACGAAGCAGAGGAGCAGCGCCACCGTCGCCCGCTCGAGCCCGGGCGCGGTGCCCGGATGCGTCACGCTCATCGCCGCCGTCGTCATCGGTGTCCTCTAAAAATGACCTCCGACCCCATCAACGCGCGCTCGGCGGCGGCCGCGACCTGGTCCGCCGTGATGTGCGTCAGGCACCGGAAGTCGCCCGGCACGCACTCGCGCTGGCGGCAGGGCCGGCATTCGAGCGGCCCGGCGTCGACCGCTTCCGCAAACCATTGCGGATCGCGCCACGGCATCGATCGTTCGGCCAGCGTCGGTCCGAGGAGGGCCACGATGGGCGTCCGCGTCGTGCCGGCAATGTGCAAGGGGCCGCTATCCCCACCAATGTACACCGCCGCGCGGCCGACGAGCGCCCGCAGCTCCGCCAGGTCGAACTCGCCGATGTCCGGCACGGCAGGCGCCATTGGACCGAGCGCCGCGCGCGCGGCGTCCGCAATCCGCTTGGCGGCGGCCGCATCGGACGGTCCTGACGTCAGGATGACACGGCGCGACGGATCGCGCCGCGCGAGCGCGACGACCAGCGCTTCGAACGACTCGCGGGGCCATCGGCGAAACGGATTGCCCGCGCTCACGTGAACGACGACCAGCGGATGCGCGGCGGTGATGCGGGCCTCGCGCAGGCGACGATCGACGGATGCGGCCGCCTGCGGATCCTCGATCATTTCCAGCGCGTCACGCGACGGATCCGGCGGCGGCACATCGAGCGGCGTCAGCAGGTCCCATTGATTGGCGACCGCCGCGCGCGGCGCCGCGTCCGCCGTCCGCGTCACGACGTGCGTATAGATCCACGACCGGCCGCGCATCGCGTAGCCGATGCGCATCGGGGCGCCGCTCGCCCAGGTGAACCACGCCGCGCGCGGACCGCCGTGCAGATCGATCGCCACATCGAAGCGCTCGTGGCGCAATTGCCGCGCGATCGCCAGATCGTCACGCAGCCGGGCGAGGCCGCGGCGTTTTGGGACGAGCACGATGCGGGTCAGATGAGGATTGCCGCGAACGACGGGAGCCGCGGCGGGCTCGACGAGATAGGTCAGCTGCGCGTCTGGATACGTGCGCTTGACGGCACGCAGGAGCGGTGTGGTGAGAACGACGTCGCCAATCAGCCTCAGCCGGACCAGGAGGATCTTCAATCCGGCTCAATGGTGGCTTCGTCGATGAGCATGACCGGGATGTCATCCTTGATCGGATACACCCGGCGGCACGTCCCGCACTTGAGCGCCGTGCCGTTTTTCACGAGCTTCACCGGTGTCTTGCAGTTGGGGCAGGCGAGAATCTCCAGCAACTCCGCGTCGATCGGCACGCTGGAAACTATAGCATTCTGCGCTAAGATTCCCTTGCCTATGCGCACCCTCCGCGTCGTCTCGATTGCACTCGCCGCGGTCCTGTTGCTCGCGCCGCGCGCCGCGCTCGCGCAGAACGGCGCCGAGGCGTACTACGACTTCCTCATGGCCCGGCATCTCGAGGCGTCGGGCGATTCGAAAGGCGCGCAGGCGCAGCTCGAGAAGGCGGTCGCCGCGGATCCGAAGTCGGCGGAAGTGCACGCCGAGCTCGCGGCATTCTTCCTGCGGCGCGATGACGGCGACAACGCCGAGCGCGTCGCGAAGGACGCGCTGCAGCTCGATGACGACAGTTCCGAAGCGCACCGCGTGCTCGGCATGCTCTACGCGGCGAAATCGGAGGACACGGGACGCGGCCAGGGCGCGCAGGCGCAGGCGACCGATCTCGTCAAGCAGGCGATCGCGCATCTCGAGCGTGTCACCGAAAATCCCGCAGGGCTGACGGACCTGAATCTCCAATACACGCTCGGCCGCCTCTACACGCGCGCCGGCATGGCGGACAAGGCGATTGCCGCCCTGACGCGCGTCGTCAACGAGAACCCGCTCTCGGTGCAGGGACGCCTGTCGCTCGCGCAGGCCTACGTCGTCGCGCACGACATGAACAACGCAATCCTCGCGCTCGAAGAGATCGTGGACGACGAGCCGCGCGTGGCGAACATGCTCGGTCAGTTCCAGGAGCAGGCGGGACGGCTGAAGGACGCGGCGGATTCGTATACGAAGGCGCTCGGGGTGGCGCCGAACAGCCGCGAGCTGAAGGTGCGCCGCATTGCGGCGCTGCTCGGCGCCAAGGAGTTCCAGCGCGCCGCGGAGTTCGCCGCGCAGGCGCAGATGCAGCATGCCGACGACCTGCGCTTCCCGCAGCTGCGCGCGCACGCGCTGCAGCAGATGGGCGATTCCGCGCGGGCGATCACGGTGCTCGAGCCGGTCGCGCGAAGCAACCCGAACGATGCGACCACGCAGCTCGCGCTGGCCGATCTCTACAGCAACACCGGTCGCAAAGCGGATGCGGAGCGCACGGTTCGCCAGCTCGTGACGCTGGAGCCAGGCAACGCGGACGCGTTGAACTACCTCGGGTACCTGCTCGCTGACGGCGGCAAGCAGCTGGACGAAGCGATTCGTCTCGTGCGGCGGGCGCTCGACATCGAGCCGGACAATCCGAACTATCTCGACAGCCTTGGCTGGGCGTACTACCGCCGCGGCGACTACGACCAGGCGGAGAAGTACGTCGTCCCCGCGGCGCAGCAGATGCCGCGCAACGCGACCGTGCAGGAGCACCTCGGCGACATTCTCGCCAAGCGCAACCGCTGGGCCGACGCGATCGCCGCCTGGACGCGCGCGCTGCAGGGCGATGAGGGCGATATCAACAAGGCGGCGGTAGAAAAGAAGATCGCTGACGCGCGAGGCAAGGTGCGCTGAGAACGCTCGCCGTCATTCTCGCGCTCGTCGTCGCCGCCTGCGCGAAACCGCACATCAATCTCCCGACCGACGCGGGCCTTCCGCTTACCGACTTCAAAGCTGTTCACATGCAGATCGCCGCGGCGTGCACCTCGGTGCGCACGGTGACGGCGGAGATCGGCATGTCCGGCCGCGCGGGCCGTCAGAAGCTTCGCGGCCGGGTCGTCGCGGGGTTCGCCCGTCCCGCGTCGATGCGGCTCGAAGGTGTCGCGCCGTTCGGACCGCCTGCCTTCATCCTCGTCGCGCGCGGCGAGAACGCGACGCTGCTGCTGCCGCGCGATGAGCCGCGCGTGCTCCGCGGCGCGCCGCCCGAGGACATTCTCGGTGCGCTGACCGGCGTGGCGCTCGCGCCGGCGGATCTGCAGGCAATCCTCACCGGCTGCGTCGTGCCGGCGCCGCAGCCAGTGGATGCGCGGCGGCATGCGAACGGATGGGCGTCGATCGAGTTGTTTGGCGGCTCGACGTTGTATCTGCAGCCGGCCGGCCAGAATGGCTGGGTGCTGCGCGCGGCGAAGCGCGACGGCTGGCAGATCGAGTATCCGGCGTGGAGCGGCAACTTCCCGCAGACCGTGCGCCTGCAATCCACGCAGCCGAACGTCAACGTCGATCTCACCGCCACGCTCTCCCAGGTTGAAACGAACAAGGATCTCGAGGAGGCGGCGTTCGCGGTCACCGTGCCGCCGGGCGCGGCGCCGATCACGCTCGATGATTTACGAATTTACGAATCTACGAATTGACGAATGTGAATTGTCAAATTGATCAATGAATTCGTACATTCGTAAATCCGTAAATTCGTAAATGCCAGCGATAGTCACCATCAGGGCACATGCGAAGGTCAATCTCGACCTGCGCGTGCTCGGCACGCGCGCCGACGGCTTTCACGAGCTGCGCACCGTCTTTCAGGCGCTCGCGCTGCACGACGTCATCCGCTGTATTCCGCGTCCCGGTCCATTCGCCATCGAATGTGCAGCGGCTGGAATCCCGCTAGACCAAACCAATCTGATCTGGCGCGCGGCGCAGACCTTATGGCGATCCCTGCGACGCGCGGGCGCCGTGCGCGACGTCGTCGTGCAGCTGGAGAAGCAGATTCCGCAGCAGGCGGGACTCGGTGGCGGCAGCGCCGATGCCGCGGCCACGCTGATGGCGCTCGCCGGACTGTGGCGTGTGCGCGTCAGACCGTCGCAGCTCACCGACCTGGCCGCCCACATTGGATCCGATGTGCCGTTCTTCCTTTCCGGCGGCACCGCACTCGGCCTGGGCCGGGGTGAGGAGGTCTATCCGCTCGCGGATCTCCCACGCCACTGGATCGTCCTGTTGATCCCCGGCTTCGGCGTCTCGACGAGCGAGGCGTATGGCTGGTACGACGCCGAGCGCGAGCTGTCGCGGGCGCCGCGCGAGGCGCAGCACGTTCCCGGCCCCTGGCCGTCACGTGCGGCGCAGATGATCAACGACCTCGAGGCGCCGATCGCCGCCCATCATCCCGAGATCGATCAAATGAAGGCGGCGCTCAAGCGGGCGGGCGCGCTGGCGGCGGCGATGTCGGGGAGCGGTTCGACCGTTTTCGGCCTGTTTCAGAAAGGACGGGACGCGCTGAACGCGATGCACCACCTCAAAGGGTCGGGCTGGCAGGCCATTCTGACCGAGACGCTCGATCGCGGAGAATATGCCCGGGTTGCTGCTCCCCGTAAGTCTCGTCTAAACTAGGGGTTTCCACAGCCCCTCGCCGAACAGCCAGTATGAAAAGCTCACTGGTGGGGCGTGGCCAAGCGGTAAGGCGCGGGACTTTGGATCCCGTATTCGAAGGTTCGAATCCTTCCGCCCCAACCAACCCATGTCACAAGGGCAGATGAGACGACCACTAAGCGGTGAGGGGCTGATGTCGACCGGATTCGGGGACCTGAAGGTGTTTTCAGGCAGCGCCCATCCGCACTTGACAAAGGAAATCGCGGATTTCCTCGGGATTCCGGTCGGGCAGGCGCGGCTCCGCCGCTTCCCGGACAGCGAGGTGTCGTTCCAGATCGACGAGAACATCCGCGGCACCGACGTCTTCATCGTGCAGCCGACGTCGAACCCGGTCGATCAGCACCTGATCGAGATGCTGATCATGGTGGACGCGTTCCGCCGCTCGTCGGCGGCGCGCATCACCGCGGTGATTCCGTATTACGGCTACGCGCGGCAGGACCGCAAGGACAAGCCGCGCGTGCCCATCTCGGCGAAGCTCGTGGCGAACCTGCTGAGCGCGTCGGGAACGAACCGTGTGTTGACGATGGATCTGCACAAGGCGCAGATTCAGGGGTTCTTCGACATTCCGGTCGACCACCTGTTCGCGGCGCCGGTGATCATCGAGTACCTCTCGCGGCTGAATTATCCGAATCTGACGATCGTGTCGCCCGATGCGGGCGGCGCCGAGCGCGCGCGGGCCTACGCGAAGCGGCTCGACGCGGAACTGGCGATCATCGACAAGCGGCGCTCGGAGGACGGCACGGCGGAAGTGATGAACGTCATCGGGGACGTCGATGGACGCACCTGCATTCTGCAGGACGACATCATCGACACGGCGGGCACGATTCAGAAGGGGGCGAGCGCGTTGAAGGCGGCGGGCGCCGAGCGCGTGCTCGCGTGCGCGGTGCACGGCGTGCTGTCGGGACCGGCGATCGATCGCATCGAGAACTCGCCGCTCGACCAGCTGATCGTGACCAACACGATCCCGCTCAGCCCGAACGGGCAGCAGTGCAAGAAGATCGTCGTGCTCTCGGTGGCGCGGCTGCTGGGACAGGCGATTCGGAGTATTCACGAGGAGACCTCCGTCTCTTCGTTGTTCGTATAGAGGACTTATGGACGCGACACTCGACGCGAAGAAGCGTGACGGCCGAGGGAAGAACGAGGCGCGGCGTCTCCGCGCATCAGGCCAGGTTCCGGCGGTGGTCTACGGCGCGCGCAAGGAGGGGCAGCTTCCCGAGGGCGTCCCCGTCGCCGTCGATCCCAAGGAGCTGCTGCGCATCCTGCACTCCGAGTCGGGCGCGAACACGCTGATCAACCTGAAGCTCGAGGGCCGCGAGTCGCGCGTGATGGTGCGCGAATACCAGCTCGATCCGGTCACACATCAGCTCCTGCACGCGGACCTCTACCAGCTCGCGATGGACAAGGCGATCGTCGTCTCCGTGCCCGTCGTCATCAAGGGCGAGCCGGCGGGCGTCAAGCAGCAGGGCGGCCTGCTCGACTTCGTGACGCGCGACATCCAGGTGCAGTGCCTGCCGACGGACATCCCCGAGCACATCGACGTGGATGTGAGCGAGCTCGCGCTGCATCAGTCGATTCGCGTGAAGGACATCGCGACCAACCCGAAGTGGAAGACGGTGACCGACGGCGAGACGATGCTCGTGCACGTCGTGATGCCGAAGGCCGAGGAGTCGGCGGCGACGGCGGAGGCGGCGGAAGGTGCGGCGGCGGCTCCGGCCGCGGCGGCCTCCGCGGAGCCCGAGGTCATCAAGAAGGGCAAGACGGAGAAGGAAGAAGAAGCTCCGAAGAAGTAATGAAGCTGATCGTCGGGCTCGGGAATCCTGGAAAGGAATACCGAGAGACTCGACACAATGTCGGCTTCAAGGTGGCCGACGAGATCGCGAAACGGCACGGGCTGACACTGGCGATGGCGCCTTCGCAGGTGCCCGACGCGTTCATCGCGAAGAAGTTCGGCGCCGACCCGTTGTTGATCGCGAAGCCGCTGACGTTCATGAACAACAGCGGCGACGTGGTGGCGGCGCTGGCCAGGTATTACGACATCGCCACCGGCGATCTGCTCGTGGTGGTCGACGAGGTGGCGTTGCCGTTCGGCCGGCTGCGCGCGCGGGCGCGCGGGTCGGCGGGCGGGCACAACGGTCTCAAGTCCGTGATTGCGCGGCTCGGGACCACGGAGTTTCCCCGGCTTCGGCTGGGGGTGGGGCGCGGCGATGCGCGGAGAGATCTCGCGGATCACGTGCTCTCGAAGTTCGAGGCCGACGAGCAGTCGGCTCTCGAAGAGTTCATCGCCCGGGCGGCCGACGCCGCCGAGATGTTTGCCGTGGACGGCATCGAGAAGGTGATGAACACGTACAATCCGGGCGCCACGGACCCGGACTGATGACTAGCTCCTTGCTGCGTCATTAGCCACGAAGGACATCGTGTTCTTCGCGGTTTCATTAGCAGCCGCTTAGTCCAGAAGGAGAGCAATGAACCGGAAGTACGAACTCGTGTACGTCGTGTCGCCCGATGCGACCGACGCCCAGGTCGCCGAGCTGCACACGCAGGTCGAGCAGATCACCCAGCGCCTTGGCGGCAAGATCGACAAGACCGACAACTGGGGCCGGCGCAAGCTGGCCTACGAGATCGGCCCGCACAAGGAAGGCACCTACGTCCTCGAGACGATCGACGGCGGCGGCGAGCTGATGAAGGAGATCGATCGGCGCCTGAAGGTGTCGGATCTCGTCATCCGTCACCTCGTGGTCCGCATCGACGAGGAGCAGTCGGTCGTCGACCGCACGCGCACCAAGCGCACCGAGGCGAACCGCCGGCGGCGCGTCGCGCGCGGGCTGCCGCCGGATCGCCAGCCGGGCGAGGGCCAGCGCGGCGAAATGGAAGACGACGATCGGTTTGATGTGGGTGAGGTGGAGCGATGAACGGCAAGAGAGGTTTCGGAGGCGGCGGCCGCGGCAAGGCCGGCGGCCAGGCCGGTCAGCAGGGGAAGGACGGGCAGCGTCGCCCGATGTTCCGCCGCCGCAAGGTGTGCAAGTTCTGCGCGGACAAGATCGACGACATCAACTACAAGGACGTCAAACTCCTGATGCCGTTCGTGCCGGAGCGCGCGAAGATCCTGCCGCGCCGCATCTCGGGCACCTGCGCGATGCATCAGCGGAAGCTGCGGACGGCGATCATGCGCGCGCGCCAGCTCGCGTTGATCCCGTACACGGCCGAATAACATTCACCTGCAGGGCGGGTCCTTTCGGACCCGCCAGATGGACACGATTATGGAAGTCATTCTCAGAGACCACGTCGAGAAGCTCGGCAAGCGCGGCGAGATCGTGAAGGTCTCCGACGGCTACGCGCGGAACTACCTGCTGCCGCGGAAGCTCGCCCTGCCGGCGACCGAAGGCAACAAGAAGCACGTCGAGCGCGAGCGCAAGAAGGTGGAAACGCGCGAGTCGGAGGAGAAGTCGCAGGCCGAGGCGATTGCCGCGCGCCTGGCGGCGATCGACATCACGATCGCGCGGCGCGTCGGCGAGACCGAGCAGCTCTACGGCTCGGTGACCTCCGCCGACATCACTGAATTCCTGAAGGGGAAGGGCTTCGACATCGATCGGCGCAAGCTGATTCTGCCCGAGCCGATCAAGACGATCGGTGGACACGACGTGCCGCTCAAGCTCCACCGTGAAGTGACGGTGCCGCTCAAAGTGAAGGTCGTCAAGGAAGGCGCGGAAACGCCGACCGCGTAGCCGTGACTGTTGCCGTCGGCGACAAAGCGCCGGATTTCACGCTCACCAACCAGGACCGCACGCCCGTCACGCTCGCTGAGGAGCTGAAGAAGGGGCCGGTGGTCCTGGCGTTCTTTCCGGCCGCCTTCAGCGGGACGTGCACGAAGGAGATGTGCACGTTCCGCGATTCGATGAGCGAACTCAATCGAGTGTCCGCGAACGTGCTTGGTGTCAGCACCGACACGTTCTTCGCGTTAAAGGCTTGGGCGGATGCCCAGCGTCTCACCTTCCCGCTGCTCAGCGACTACAACAAGACCGTCATCACTCAGTACGGGGTCGTCAATCCCGACATGATCGGGCTGCACAACATCGCGAAGCGCGCGACCTTCGTCATCGATCGCAACGGCATCATCCGGCACAGCGAAGTTCTGGAAGATGCCCGCAACGAACCTGATTACGAAAAGGTTCGTAGCGCGCTGGCCGGCCTGCGTTAGCATTACCCCACCGAACAATCAGATGGCCGAGACGATCGCAACAGTCGAACGTACGCTTCCGCACAATCTGGAAGCCGAACGTTCGGTGCTCGGCGCGATCCTCGTGCACAACGACGCGTTCAACACCGCGGCGCAGGTGATCGACGGCCGCGACTTCTACCGCGACGCGCACCGGCGCATCTTCGATCGGATGGTCGCGCTCAGCGAGCGCGGCGCGGCGATCGACTTCATCACGCTGAAAGAGGAGCTCTCGCGTGGCGGCGAGCTGGACGATGTGGGCGGGCCGGCCTACGTGGCGTCGCTCGTCGACGGCGTGCCGAAGGCGACCAACGTCGAGTACTACGCGCGCATCGTCAAGGAAAAGGCGACGCTGCGGAATTTGATCTACGCGGCGAACAAGATCCTGACGAATGCCTACGAAGGCGATCAGGAGTCGGAGCTGATTCTCGACGAGGCGGAGAGCTCGATCTTCGCCGTCGCCGACGACCGGCTGAAGGCCGGCTTCGTCGCGATGCGCGATCTCGTCAACGACAGCTTCCCGAAAATCGAGCAGCTGTTCGAGCACAAGCGGCTCGTCACCGGCGTGCCGACCGGCTTCGCCGACCTCGACGAGATGACGCGCGGCTTCCAGCCGGGCGATCTGGTCATCGTCGCGGCGCGGCCGTCGATGGGCAAGACGAGCCTCGTGCTGAACATCGCGCAGCATGTCGCGGTGCACCCCGACATGACCGTCGGCTTCTACAGCCTCGAAATGTCGAAGGAGGCGCTCTTCATCCGCCTGCTGACGTCGGAGGCGCAGATCGACAGCCATCGGCTGATGAGCGGCCACATCGGCGAGCGCGACTACGGTCGCATCTCGCAGGCGCTCGAGACGCTGAGCGGCATGCGCCTGTTCATCGACGACACGGCGAACATCGGCGTGCTGGAAATGCGCGCGAAGTCGCGGCGGCTGCAGTCCGAGCACGGCCTGAAACTGATCGTCGTCGACTACATCCAGTTGATGACCTCCGGCCTGGATGCAGACAACCGGGTACAGGAGGTATCCCAGATTTCCCGGAACCTAAAGCTTCTTGCGGGCGATCTCGATATTCCGATCGTCGCGATCTCGCAACTCTCGCGCGCGGTCGAGCAGCGCGCGGAGCTGATCGTCGCCAAGCAGCGCAACGGCCCGACGGGCATCGTCCGCCTCGCCTTCCTCCGCGAGCAAACGCGCTTCGCCAACCTCGCCCCAGGCGCCTAAATGGGGTCGGGGGTCTTTTTCAAAAAAGGACAGTGCGGGGCGTAATCCGAAGCACCGTCGCGCACGTTGACCTGGCGGCGCTGCAGGCCAACTTCAAGGCGATACAGGAATTTCTCAAAGCGGGCCCCGCGGATCCAAAGGGTCTGCGCCGCTCCGTGCCGAGGGTGATCGCCGTGGTCAAGGCCAACGCCTATGGCCATGGATCCGAGCGCGTGGCGCTGGCGCTCGAAGCGGCGGGCGCGGATCTGCTCGCGTGCGCCGACATCGAGGAGGCGATCGTGCTGCGCCGCGCCGGCGTGCGCGCGCCCATTCTGGTGTTCGGCGCGCTGAGCGTCAGCGACCTCGATGGGCTCTTCGAGTTCTCGTTGACGCCGACGATTTCGACGCCGTCCGCCGTGCGCGCCGTGCAGGGCGCCGCGGGACGGCACAAGAAAGCGATCGGGTACCATCTGAAGATTGATACCGGGATGAATCGCCTCGGGTTTCGACACGATAACCTGCGCCGAACACTGCCGGAACTCCTCGCGAGCAACACCCTGCGCCTCGAAGCCATCTACACGCATTTCGCAACCGCGGATGAACCGGATACGCCGTACTTCGATCAACAGCGCCAGAACTTCGAGACGGCGTTGACGGTGATCGACGAATTGAGAGGCGGTGAGAAGCGCCCATCGATTCATGCCGCCAACAGCGCGGCGACGCTGCGCGATTCGCGCGTCTGGTACGACATGGTGCGACCCGGGCTGCTGCTCTACGGCATCGTCCCGCCGCCGCTCGCATCGTCGATTCCGCTCACGCCGGTGATGTCGCTCACGAGCCGCGTCGTGGCGGTGAAGGGCGTCAGGCCCGGCGAGGGCGTCGGCTACGGATTCCGGTTCAAGACCGACACGCCCGTGACCACCGCCGTCATTCCGGCTGGCTACGCTGACGGCATCGACCTGCGCGTGTCGGGCCGCTGCCAGGTATTGATACGGGGCCGGCGCGTGCCGATCGTCGGCGCGGTGTCGATGGACATGATGATGGTCGATGTGTCGGACCTCGAGGAGGTCTCCCCGGGAGACGAAGTGGTGATCATCGGACGGCAGGGCGACGAGTCGTGGCAGCAGATTGATGCGCGCGAGATGGCCGCGGCAATCGGAACGATCCCGTGGGAGATCGTCTGTCGGATTGGATCGCGGATTGAACGGCAATACGAATCATGAAGCCGCCGAAGGTCGTTTTCGTTTGCCAGGAGTGCGGCGCGCAGGCGCCAAAGTGGGCCGGACGCTGCAACGAGTGCGGCGCGTGGAACTCGATGGTCGAGGAGCGCGTGTCGCAGGAACCCACAGCGGCGGCCGCCGCGGGTAATCGTTACTCACAATTTGGCGCCGCAGGCTCCGCGAAGCTGTACGCGGACGTCGAGACGACGAACGCGACGCGGCTGTCGTCGGGGATCAACGAGTTCGATCGCGTGCTCGGCGGCGGCATCGTGCCCGGTTCGCTCGTGCTGCTCGGCGGCGAGCCCGGCATCGGCAAATCCACGCTGCTCCTGCAGGCGGCCGCGCACTTCGCGAACTCGGTCGGGCCGGTGCTCTACGCATCCGGCGAGGAATCGGAGCATCAGATCAAGAGCCGCGGCGATCGTCTCGGCGTCGGCGCCGCGCCGCTCTATCTCCTATCCGAGACGTGCATCGAGCGCATCCTCGAAGAGATCGCGCGGCTGAAGCCGGCGCTCGTCATCATCGACTCGGTGCAGACCGTCTTTTCGATCAAGTTCCAGTCGGCGCCCGGCAGCATCGGCCAGGTGCGCGAAGCCGCGACGCAGTTCCTCTTCGCGGCGAAGGGACAGAACATTCCGACGGTGCTCGTCGGCCACGTCACGAAGGACGGCAATCTCGCCGGGCCGAAGGCGCTCGAGCACGTCGTCGACACGGTGCTGTACTTCGAAGGCGAGCGGCATCACTCGCATCGCGTCGTCCGCGCGATCAAGAACCGCTTCGGCGCGGTCAGCGAGCTCGGCGTGTTCGAGATGACCGGCAGCGGCCTGCGTCCGGTGGCGAATCCATCACGCCTCTTCCTGTCCGAGCGCGCATCCGGCACGCCTGGTTCAGCGGTGTTGTGCTGCGTCGAAGGCTCGCGCCCGATCCTCGTGGAGGTGCAGGCGCTGGTCAGCACCAGTACCTACGGCAACGCGCGGCGGATGGCGATCGGAATCGACCAGAATCGGCTCTCGCTTCTGCTGGCGGTGCTCGAAAAGCGTGCAGGTCTCAGCCTCGCGGGCGATGACGTCTACGTCAACATCGCCGGGGGAATGAGCATCGAGGAGCCGGCGGCGGATCTGAGCGTCGTCGCCGCCGTCGCATCCAGCGTTCGCAACCGCGGCCTCTCGCCTTCGACCGCGGTCTTCGGCGAAGTCGGCCTCAGCGGCGAAATCCGCGGGATTCCGCAGGCGCCGCTCCGCATCCGCGAAGCCGTCCAAATGGGGTTCACCCGCGTCGTATTGCCAGCGGCCAATCTCGACCCGTCGGAATCGAAAGACTGCGAATTAGTAGGGGTCAGAACGGTCGGAGAAGCGCTGGACCAGCTGATAGCTTGATTTTCACCCCCGCAAGGCTCTAAGGTTCCACCACTTATACCGATTGGGTCATTCGTTCATAGGACCCGGGGGATCGCATGGTCTGGTCCGTAGTAGCGCGGCTCTTGTTCATCTTGGCGGTTGGGTATTCCGCCTACCAGCTGCAGCCGCTCGGCGACGAGCCGATTCCGAGCCTCGGTTTCGGCATGGGTCTCGGTGCGCTCGTCATCCTGCTCGAGCAGCGGCTGAAGCACATTGCGATGACGCACATGCTCGGCAGCCTCCTCGGTGGCGCCGTGGGTCTGGGTGC
>QHWQ01000285.1 GCA_003222635.1 Acidobacteriota bacterium
CCCGAGACCGAGACCCGCGTGGGCATCCTCGGGGAGAAGCTGCTCATCGAACGGCTCGACGGCACGGATAACTTCCAGTTGCCGGGGCAGCCCGTCGCCATCATCAGCAACGTGATGCTCGAGTACAGGCCCGCGCCGCCGCCGAAGCCCAAGCCGGTGCCACGACGCCGTTGACCCTTCGACAGGCTCAGGGTCATCCCGAGCCAGGTCGAGGGATGACCAGCCGGCGCGAACTGCTCTCGATCATCGTTCCCGTTTACAACGAAGTTCGCACCGTTCTCGCCGTCATCGATCGGCTGCAGGCGATCGATCTTCCCGTGCCGCGTGAGATGCTCATCGTCAACGACGGGTCGACGGACGGAACGCGCGAAGTCCTCGACCGCATCGAATCCCGAACCCCGAATCCCGAATCCCGGCTTCACGTCATTCACATGCATCCCAATGCAGGAAAGGGCGCGGCCATTCGGCGCGGCTTCAATGAGGCCAGGGGAACGATCGTCGCCATCCAGGATGCGGACCTCGAGCTCGATCCGCAGCAGCTCGCCGCGCTGGTGACACCGATCGTCCGCGGCGAGACGGATGTCGTCTACGGTTCACGGTTTCTTGCGGGTCGTCCCGAGGCGCCATGGATCACCATCGCCGCGAATCGCGGATTGACTGCCATGACGAACGTGCTGTTCGGGTCGTCCATTACCGACATGGAGACGTGCTATAAGATCATGCGGACGGATGTCGCGCGATCGCTGGCGCTCGATGCGAATCGCTTCGACATCGAGCCGCAGATCACCGCGCGGCTGCTGCGCGGCGGACACCGCATCCATGAGGTGCCGGTGAAGTTCGATCCGCGGTCGCGCGCGCAGGGGAAGAAGATTGGATGGCGTGACGGCGTTCGCGCGATCGAAGTGCTCGTGAAGGAGCGGTTCCGGCGGTAATGCCGCGCGTCGCGATCGCGCTCCTCGCGGCGGGCGTCTTCGCGGCTGGCGTGCACTGGGGGACGTTTGCGGTCGGCGGCTCCGATTCCTACTGTTACGTGCATCAGGCGGAGGCGTGGGCCAGCGGCCGCCTGCAGGTGGTCGAGCCGCTGGCGCTCGAGGCGCCATGGCCTGACGCGCCGCTGACGTTCGCGCCCGCCGGCCACATCCCGTCGCCAACCGTCCCGGGAGCGCACGTCCCCATCTGTCCGGCTGGCCTGTCGATAATCCTCGCTCCGTTCACGTACGTAGGGGCCGCCTTCACGCGGCCCGACGCGATCTTTCTCGTCGTCCCTCTATTCGGCGCACTCCTTGTGTGGGCGACGTATCGACTCGGCTCGCGGTTCTCGCCGGACGTTGGTCTCGCATCCGCGCTGCTGGTCGCCTGCAGCCCTGCGTTTCTCTTTCAGTTGATGCAGCCGATGAGCGACGTGCCGGCCGCCGCGCTCTGGGTGTTCGCGGCCGTCTGTGCGACGAGTAGGAGCCGCCGCGCGCCCCTGATGGCAGGATTTGCAACCAGTGCGGCCATTCTTGTGAGGCCCAACCTCCTCCCGCTTGGAGTCGTACTTGCGTGGTGGTTCGTACAGTACTCCGACTCGGGTGATGGGGCGACTCAAGGGGTTGAGTCGAGTCGTCACCGCACTCTGACTCGGGCGGCAGTTTTTGCCGCGGCATCGGCAATCGGGTGCATTGCCGTGGCGCTTATTCAGCAGATCTTCTACGGGTCGCCGATCAGTTCGGGATACGGGTCGCTCTCTGGGTTGTTCGCAGTGGGTCACATCGCGCCGAATGCGATCCGCTACGCGAGGTGGATATGGCAGTCACATACACCGGCCTTGCTGCTCGCCTTCGTGGCGCCCCTTCTCGTGCCCGGCCGCATGACGATGTGGCTGCTCTCGTTCGTGGTCGTCAACATCCTGTGTTACCTGCCGTATGTTGTGTTCAACGATTGGTGGTACCTGCGATTCTTGCTTCCCGCGATCGTCGTGATGCTCGTGCTGACGATGGCAGCGATCGACACGCATGCCATGAAAATGATTCCGCGACGTCGTCGAACGCTCATCGTCACTTTCACACTCGCAGGATGCGTGCTCTTTCTCATTGAGGCGCGCGCGCGTAACGTTTTCGACCTGCATCGACTCGAGGCGCGTTATGAGCGCGCCGGCAGCTACGTCGCCACGCACCTGCCGGCGAACGCACTTGTCATCACCAGCTGGGAGAGCGGCAGCGTCCGCTACTACGGCCACCGCACCACGCTCGTATGGGACGTGCTCGATCCGGCGTGGCTCGATCGCGCAATCGCGTACACGCGCATGCGGGGATTCGAGCCATATCTGCTGTTTGAAACCTGGGAGGAACCGATGTTCCGGCAGCGATTCGCCGGCAGCCCGATCGCGAAGCTCGATTGGCCGCCGGCGGCGGAAATTGCCGGTCAGGTCCGCATCTATCGGCCTGGCGATCGCGATCGCTACCTTGGCGGCGAGGCGGCGCCGACCGACTACGCCCGGTAGCGTCCGGCTTCAGCCGGATCTAATGTTCGCGAAACGCGTTGGTCAGCGGATACCGGCGATCGCGGCCGAAGCTCTTGCGCGTGATCTTCACGCCTGGCGGCGCCTGGCGGCGTTTGTATTCGGCGGAATAGAGCAGCCGCTGCACGCGCGTGACGGTCTCGCGCGCAAACCCGCCCGCGACGATCTCCGGGACGCTCAGCTCGTCCTCAATCAATGCATGAAGGATGGCGTCGAGCTCTTCGTACGGCGGCAGCGAGTCCTGATCCGTCTGATTCGGGCGCAGCTCCGCGGTCGGCGCCTTCGTGATGGATGATTCCGGAATGACGCGACCGCGTGGTCCGCATCCGCCTTCGACCACATTTTCATTGCGCCAGCGCGCCAGCGCATACACCTCGGTCTTGTAGATGTCCTTCAGCACCGAGTAGCCGCCGCACATGTCGCCGTAGAGCGTCGCGTAGCCGACCGACATCTCGGACTTGTTGCCGGTGGTGACGAGCAGCTCGCCGAACTTGTTCGACAGTCCCATCAGCAGGACACCGCGAATGCGCGCCTGCAGGTTCTCCTCGGTCACGTCGCGCGGACGTCCCTCGAACATCGGCGCCAGCGTGCTCTCGGTCGCCGCAACGGGCGCCTCGATGGGCAGCGTATCGAGCCGCATCCCCAGCAGCCGAGCCGATTCCTCCGCATCGTCGAGGCTCGCCTTGCTCGTGAATCGCGACGACAGCCGCGCGCCGCGCACCTGCGCCGCGCCAACCGCATCAACCGCCACCGCGGCCGTCAGCGCCGAATCGATGCCCCCGGACATGCCGAGGACGATGCCAGAGAAACGATTCTTGCGGGCGTAGTCGCGCAGCCCGAGGACCATCGCGCTGTAGATGGCCTCGAGCCGCGGCTGCGGCGACCAGACTGCCGATTCCTGGCAGCGCATGGCGGGTCCTTTTGGACCCGCCTGCATGTCCAGCGTCCATCGCGTCAGCGCGAGCGCCTCGCGCCAGAACGGCATCACGCACGCCAGCGATCCGTCCGCGTTCATCAGGAACGAGCCGCCGTCGAAGACGAGCTCGTCCTGTCCCCCGACCTGATTGATGTAGGCGAGGGGCGTCGATGTTTCCTTTACGCGTGATCGCGCCAGCTCGAGCCGATGCTCGAACTTGTCCACCTCGAAGGGCGACCCGTTGGGCACGAGCACCAGCTGCACGTCCCGCTTCGCCAGATGCCTGGTGACGTGATCGAGCCAGATGTCCTCGCAGATCGGCAGGCCGAGGCGCACATCCCTGAACATCACCGGCTCGGGCAGCGGACCGGGCACGAACACCCGTTTCTCATCGAAGACGCCGTAGTTCGGCAGCTCGTGCTTGAAGCGCAGCTCCGCGCGGCCATCGGCGACGAGCGCGACCGCGTTGCGCACGCGGCCTTCTTCCCACCACGGCAGCGTCACGACGATGCCGGGTGCTCCCGGTGCGGCGCTTTCGCGTTCCAGCTCGCGAAGCGCCGCGGCAGCGGCCTCGCCGAGCGCAGGACGCAGGACGAGATCCTCGGGTGGATATCCGACGAGGACGAGCTCGGAGAACACGACAAGGTCCGCACCCTGCGCGGCGGCCTGGTCTCGGGTTCGGCGCACGAGCGCCAGGTTGCCGCTGACGTCGCCGACCGTCGGGTTCAGTTGCGCGAACGCGATGGTAAGGGTCATGGATAGAGCGCCTGCTCGACGAGCCGACAGATCAGATGCTCGACCGCGAGATGCACCTGCTGGATCAGCTGCGTGTCGCGTGAAGGCACCTGGATGGCAATGTCCGCCGTGCCGGCGAGTGGTCCACCGTCGCCGACCAGCGCAATGACGGCGATCGCCTTGCGCCGCGCGGCATCGGCGGCCGCCAGCACGTTGCGTGACGAGCCGCTCGTGCTGATCGCGAGCAGCACGTCGCCGGCCGTTCCAAGCGCCTCGATCTGGCGCGCGAAGACGCCGTCGAAGCCGAAGTCGTTGGCGTATGCCGTGAGATAGGAAGTGTCGGTCGTCAGCGCGATGGCCGGAAGTCCCGGACGCGCCACGTCTTTGCTGAGCCGGCTGACGAATTCGGCCGCCAGGTGCTGGCAATCGGCGGCGCTGCCGCCGTTGCCGCAGAGCAGCAGCTTGCCGCCGCGCTGAAACGACTCCGCCACCGTCGCCGCCGCGCGCGCGATCTCGGTCGCGCGCCCGCTCATCGCTTCGGTCACCGCCGCCGCCTCGCGCAATCGTCCGGTGATCGTCGCGACCGCATCCTGCATGTCACAGCAAGTGTAGGCCGGGCCTTTACGGCCCGGCAAACCGCGACGTTATAGAATCGCGGCACGCCCCCATCTATGAGGTTCTGGAGCACACAGCGCGTTCTGGTCACCGGGGGCACCGGTTTTCTCGGCAGCCATGTCGTCCGCAAGCTGCAGGAGAAGAACTGCGCGGCGGTCTTCGCGCCGCCGCACAGCGACTACGACCTGCGCGATCAGGCGCAGGTGATTCGCGTCTACCATGACACCCAGCCGACGCTCGTCATCCATCTCGCGGCTGTTGTCGGCGGCATCGGCGCCAATCGCGAGCGGCCCGGCGAGTTCTTCTACGACAACCTGATGATGGGCACGCACCTGTTTCACGAGGCGTGGAAGGCGGGCGTGCCGAAGTTTGTCGCCATCGGCACGATCTGCGCGTATCCGAAGTTCACGCCGGTGCCGTTCAAGGAGGAGCATCTCTGGGACGGTTACCCCGAGGAAACCAACGCGCCGTACGGGCTGGCGAAGAAGATGCTGCTCGTGCACTCGCAGTCCTACCGCGATCAGTACGGCTACAACTCCATCTTCCTCCTGCCGGTGAATCTGTACGGCCCCGGCGACAACTTCGATCCGAAGTCTTCACACGTCATTCCGGCGCTGATTCTGAAATGCGTCAACGCGCTCGAGAGCGGCGCGGGCGAGATCGAGGTGTGGGGCGACGGCTCCGCGACCCGCGAGTTCCTCTACGTGGAGGACGCGGCGGACGCCATTCTGCTCGCCTCGGAGCAGTACAACAGCAGCGATCCGGTGAACCTCGGATCCGGCGAGGAAATCTCCATCAAGGATCTGGTGGGGAAGATCGCCGCCACCGTCGGCTTCACAGGCCGCATCGTCTGGGATACGTCGAAGCCGAACGGACAGCCGCGCCGCAAGCTGGATACGACGCGCGCGGAGCAGCGATTCGGCTTCCGCGCCAGAACCGGATTCGACGAGGGTTTGCGACGAACCGTCGCGTCGTATCTCGCGAGCCGTCCGCCTGAAGGCGGACACTACAGAGGTAGTCCGCCTGAAGGCGGACACTACCGAGGTGGGTAGTGTCCGGCTTTAGCCGGACCTTAGAAGACCAGCCAGAAGCCGCCGACCGCGATCGCCAGCGTCGCCGCCGTCAGCATCATGCCGCGGTGCAGCGCCGCGCGATGATGCACGCGCGCGCCGGCCGATCCCATCGCCGCCGCAAAGGCGGTCATCGCGACAATCGTGCCCACGCCGAACGCCGCGATGTACTCGACGGCCGCGCCGCGTGTGGGCAGCGCGAGCGCGGGCAGCACGCCCAGGAAGTGTGAGCTGCCGGCGATGCCGTGCAGGATGCCCATGCAGAATGATGCATGCGCGTGGCCGAGACGGCGAGCCCACACGGGACCGGTGTGCACGTGAATGTGATCGTGCGAGATCGGACCGTGATGATGCGCGCCGGGCGAGACGTTCAGCGCGCGTCGAAGCGCCCAGAGGCCGATGGCGATGAGCGCGACGCCGACGACCCGCTCACCCCACGTTGAAAGAATATCTATAGGCGGCAGCAGGTCGCGCAGCACGATCGCCAGCAGTGCGACGACGACAACGCCGGAGGCGTGACCGAATCCCCAGGTCCAGCCGGCAAACCAGCCGCGGCGGCCATCCTGGACGGCCAGGGGAGCGACGGCGGCCAGATGATCCGGCCCGGACAGTACGTGAAAGAGGCCTGCCGCCGTTCCGGTAATCGCGATGAGGAGCATGGAACCAACATCTTACCTGTGAGTCTCACCGCGCGACACCCTGCCGTCGGTCAGATCGACGTCAGCCTGGATCGTATCGGACCGGGGAACGAAATCGCCCTTCGACCAGTCGAATTGCCATCCCCGCGCGACCATACGCACGATCGGCGGTGCGGTTCCGAACCGTTGCTCGTAGGCATTGGCCAATCGCCGAAGCGATTGTGCCGTATCGGCGTCGATGCTGCCGCTGATGAGAAGCTGCCTCGTCGCCATCCGCAGCGGATCGACAGCATTGATTTGACTGAGTTGTGCCGCGAACGCATCCGCCGTCACGCCATCAGGCGGGGAGAACCGAACCTCAGGCAGCGGCTGTCGAACGGTGTTGGCAAACGCGGTGTACGACTCCTTCGAGTCGAACTGGACGTCCGAGTACATCGGAAAATTCGACACGTACGGGGGCCAGTCAAGCTTCAGGAGCGAGGCAATGGGCTGAATCGCGGCGACTCCGAAGATCAGACTGCCCGCGTAGAACGGGATACGCTGTCCCTGCTCGACGAGAGGTTGCGGCACGATCGATCGCTCCGCGATCCACTCCCAGGGCACAAAGGCCGGCAGCAGCATCCACCATCCCGACCACCAGATGCCTTGCAGCTCGTAAAACCCGGCATGCAAGGCCAGTGCGGCGCAACCCGCCGCCAATCGGATCGCGGGACTCGGCACGAGCGCCGCCACAATCACGCCACTTTCGATCAATAGCGCTCCCGACGACAACAGCACGGACAGTACATCGCTGCTCGCCACAAATCTGCCGAGTCGGCTGGGCGCACTTGCGGCCTCCTCAATCAGAAAATACCGGATGCCGCCGTGGAGCGCCCAGGAGATTCCGGTTTCGTCGAGTTTGCTGAGCGCGGCGGCGAGGTACGAGATTCCAATCATGAATATTGGAATCCAGATCGCCAGTCCCAACCTGCGCTGCGGGAGTCGGCTGTCGCGCGTCTCCGTCCATGGCACCAGCAGCAGCAGCCACAACGTACGCATCGGATGGATCCACGCGTGGCTGTTGATATTCCCCGCTATCGCATACGTGAACAACAGCACGAACGCTGCGAACGCGACACGCGGAGCCACGCCGAAGCCGAATGACATCAGCAAGATGACGCAGACGGCGCGCTCCCACGCCGGGCCGATTGCCGATATCGACACCACAAGCAACGAGATCGCGAAAGCAATTCGGAATGCAACAAGCGCTCGCGGTGTGATCGCCGGTACCCGTGCGGCCATCCATCGCCGCCCTTGGGGCGTTGCGCCAAGGCAGACAATGAGAACGAAGACGAACACCGGCGCCAGACCTAATCGGCGCAACAGAACGCCGAACGGCCTGCCCGCGATGTGGTCAAGCGGCGGGTATCTCCGAATCAGCCATTCATCGGCCGTTACCGTCTCCCACTCGTCGGCGGTGAGATTTATACGGTTCAGCCGAAGGACTTGCGCGAACTCTGGAGTCGCCAGAATCGCCGCAATATTCTCGTGGGAGGTGTCTGTGAGGACGTACTCGAAAATGCCGTTTTCGACTTCGGGGGCGTGCATCGACAATCGCCTGGCGACGGCCTCGTTTGCGGGTCCACGCCATTGCACCATGACGATCGCGTAGCGCACCGTCGCGTGCTTGATCCACCACTCTGCGCCTGCAACGCCTGCTGTCACAATCAAGGCGATGATCAACGCGCTCGACGGGAAGCGCGACATTACTTCGCGGCCATTCGAATGGCTCCGTCAAGGCGAATGACTTCGCCGTTCAACATTTCATTCTCGAAAATATGACGCACCAGTGCGGCGTATTCCGCGGGCCGCCCGAGACGCGAGGGAAACGGAACCTGTTGACCGAGCGACTGCCGGATGGCTTCGGGCATCGCTGCAAGCATCGGGGTATCGAAAATTCCCGGTGCGATCGTCATCACGCGGATGCTGGCGCGCGCCAGCTCGCGTGCGATAGGCAGCGTCATGCTGACGACGCCCCCCTTCGACGCGGAGTAGGCGGCCTGGCCGATCTGGCCGTCATAGGCGGCGACCGACGCCGTGTTGACGATGACACCGCGCTCGCCGGAGGGCTGCGGCTGGTTGTTCTGCATCGCCGCCGCGGCCAGACGGATGACGTTGAAGGTGCCGATCAGGTTGATCTGGATGACGCGCGCGAACTGATCGAGCGGCATCGGACCGTCGCGCCCGACCACTCGCGCCGCGGGGCCGATGCCCGCCGCGTTGACGAGGCCGGTCAGCGGGCCGAAATCTTCGATGGCCGTGTTGATCGCCTGCTGAACGTCCGCGTCGCGCGTCACGTCTGTGCGCACGAAGCGCGCCGCCGGACCAAGTCGCGCCGCGACGTCGTTCCCCGCCGCGTCGTTGACGTCGGCGATGACGACGCGGCCACCGGCCGCGACGATCATTTCGGCGGTCGCCCCGCCGAGCCCTGATGCGCCACCCGTCACGAGGACGGTCTGGTTGTCCAGTCGCACCAGGCGATCTTAGCAGCCCTTATTCTTTGTCCTCGTCAGCGGCGATGGCATCGAGGCGTGCGAGCAGCGCCTGGAATCCGCACTGGTTGGGATCGAAGAACCCCCATTCGTCCTGCACCGGCTTCGGCGGCTTGTTCGAGCTGCGCGTCCGTTCGGGCGCCGGCGCAACCGGTTGTGAGGCGACCTGTACCGAGACGGCGACCGCGACGCTCACCGTGGAAGGCGCATGGCCACCGCCACCGTGCGCGGCGGGGACATGGATCACCTGAGGGAGGGCGACGTCCGATCGCGATGGCGCTTTCGCACATGACGCGCGCGCCGGCGGAAGGACGAGCTCTGCCTCGACGATAGGTTCAGTGGGTTCAGGGGGTTCAATGCGTTCAGTAGGTTCTGTGGGTTCGGTCGGTTCAGCACGTGCAATGCGCTGGATCGCTGTCGGCTCCGCGGCGGCGCTCATGCGGCGGCGCGGCGGTTCGGGCTCGGCGATGTCTTCCAGATATGACGTGAGATCAATGTCGGGGTCTTCCTCTTCGGCGACGGGAACGATCTCGGAGATGACCGGCTGGACGATCGGTTGATCAAAGGTGATCGGCGGCACGGCCGGATGCTTGGGCATGATCCGGCGCTGACGCGCGGAGTGGAGATACTGGCCGACCTGCTCGGCAAACAGCGCCGGATCGCAGCCGTCGGGCAGTTGCGGATCGGGCCGCTGGCGCCGGAAGCGGCCACCGCGGCCGGAGAGCCGCGATCCGGTTGGCGCCGACAGGATCGGAATCGTCAGCGTCTGCACGTGCGCGCCCGCCTCTCCCAACCCTCGCAGGTAGTCCGACAGCACGGCTTCGTCGTGATGCGGCAGCAGCGGCGCCGTCAGTACGATG
>QHWQ01000286.1 GCA_003222635.1 Acidobacteriota bacterium
ACGAGCGAGGGCGGCTCGCGGCAGGCTGACCACCTTGTCCACCATCACCTGGGATATGACCGTGAGTCCAGTGCGTGCGCCGGGCGCAACGTTGACGCGGAACAACGGGGCGTCGACGCAGTCGGAGGTGATGGGACAGACCGTGACGCTGGCATGGTCGGCATTGGAAAGATCCGATTGCACGGTGACGATCGAGCCGCGACTCAGCGCCACCCCGTCACGTCGGCGGCATCTGCAATGAAGCGAAGTGTATCGACTTCGATCCGAGGCCGGCTTCGAGCAAACGGCGAGCGACCGCGCTTCGCGTTTGCCGGCGGCGATGCGCCTCGCGCGCGAGCTTTCGATCGAGCGCCGCCGAAAGCCGAAGCGTCAGCACCGTCGAATCAGTCTTTCGACGCGCCATCACGTACAAGAGTGTACACGCCGGGTGTGTGTCGTTATGGAACGACGCCCATCGCGCCGTTGCGGTAGTCGCGGAACGCCGCGCGGATTTCGTCCTCCGTGTTCATCACGAACGGCCCGTAGCTGACGATCGCTTCGCCAATCGGCTCGCCGGACATCAGCAGCGCCTGGGCATCCTCGAGCGCTTCGAAGTGAATCGCGTCGCCATCGGCGCTGAAGACGACCTGATGCAACCCGGACACGGTCGTACCATCCGTGAACCGCAGCGCGCCGTCGAGCAGATAGATGAACACGTTGTGCGTGGGCGGCAGCGCGATGTCGATGCGGCCGCCTCGCTTTGCTTCGATCGTCGCCGCATTGATGGGGCTCAGCGTGCGGATTGGACCCTTCAGCCCCGAGACCTCGCCGGCGATCACGTGCAGCGTCACCAGCCGATCGGGGCCGATGCTCGCGGGCGTTGCCTCGGGCGTCAGCGGGTGATACGACGGCCGATCCATCTTGTGGCGCGCCGGCGAGTTGATCCAGAGCTGGATCAGCTCCGTCTCGCCAGGGATCGGCGTCTCGTCGTGCAGCAGCCCGCTGCCCGCGTGCATCCACTGCGTGCCGCCGGCCATGACGGTCGCGTCGTTGCCCTCCGTGTCGCGGTGGCGGATGCCGCCCTTGAAGATGAACGTCACGGGCGCAAAGCCGCGATGCGGATGCCAGCTCACGCCCGCGCCGCCCGAGAAGTCTTTCGGCGGCGCGTGATGCAGCAGCACGAACGGGTCGAGGTACGGAAGCTCCTCGGAGGGGAGCAGCTGCCGCACCGTGAGGGGACCCATCTGATGGGCGGGCGCGAAGACGACCTGCGAAACGGATCGGAATTTCATGTCCGTATGACTACGATAGACCTCGTGAAGTTGCGTGACGTGCCGCGCGCGCTCGGCCTCGGCTCGGCTCCTCGCGAATACGCCTACGACGTGGCGATCTTTACGCTGCCGATCGACGGCGAGGTTCGCTTCGCGCAGTGGCAGCATCCGAGCGAGACGCTGAAGGTCATCAGTCAGGACGAGGTCACCGCGCTTCGCGAGTTTCTTCGCCCCGGCGACGTCGCCATCGACATCGGCGCCCACACCGGCGACTCGACGCTGCCGATTGCGCTCGCGCTCGGCGCCACCGGTACCGTCTTCGCGCTCGAACCCAATCCGTACGTGTTCAAGGTGCTGGCCGCCAACGCCGGCCTCAACCGATCGAAGACTCACATCGTGCCGCTGATGTTCGCGGCGATGCCCGAGGATGGCGACTTCACGTTCCTGTACTCCGACGATGGGTATTGCAACGGCGGGTTTCACAACTCGGTGAGCCGCTGGGTGCACGGCCATTTCGTCTCGCTGAAGGTGGCGGGACGCAACCTGCTCCGCTACCTGCGCGAACAGGCGCCGGATGCGCTCGGACGTCTGCGCTACGTCAAAATCGACACGGAAGGCTTCGATCGCGCGGTCGCGCACTCGCTGCGCGAGCTCCTGCGGGACGCGCGTCCCTACGTGAAGAGCGAGATCTACCGCCACATGCCGGACGAGGAGCGCGCCGCCTACTACGACGACCTTCGAGGGCTGCGCTACCGCATCTTCAAGTGCGACGAGCATGTTGCCCGCGGACGCGAGCTGGCGCGCGGCGACATGGGCCTCTGGCGGCACTTCGACATCCTCGCGGTCCCCGAAGAGCTCGCGTGACGCGGCCGCGGCTCGTCTCCGTGCTCGGCCCGACGGCGTCGGGCAAGAGCGCGCTCGGCCTCGCGCTCGCCGAGCGTCACAATGGCGAAATCATCAACTGTGACTCGACGGCTGTCTATCGCGGGTTCGACATCGGCACGGACAAGCTGCCGATGGAGGCGCGGCGCGGCATCCCGCATCACCTGATCGACGTTGCCGATCCGACCGAGGTGTACACCGCGGCGCAGTTCGCGCGCGATGCGGCGGCGGCGATTCGCGATATCCATGCGCGCGGCAGGCTGCCGATCCTCGTCGGCGGCACCGGCTTCTACTACCGTGCGTTGACGCGCGGACTATTTCCAGGTCCCGGGGCGGACGAGGAGCTCCGCGCGCGTCTCAATCGCATCGCGGCGCGGCGCGGGCCCGAACGGTTGCACCGCCTGCTGCGGCGCGTCGATGCTGACTCGGCGGCACGCATCATGCCTCGCGATCTGAAGCGGATCGTCCGGGCCCTCGAGGTGTACTTCACCACCGGACGCCCGTTGACCGCGCACTTCACGGAGACGAGGTCGCCGATCGCGGATTGCGAGGTAATCGCCATGGCGCTGCGCCTTCCGCCGGCGCTGACCGCGGAACGCGTCGCGCGCCGCGTCGACCAGCAGTTCACGCGCGGCATCGTCGATGAAGTGCGCGGTCTGCTCGCGCGTGGCATTCCGCCACAGGCGAGACCGTTTGGCGGACTCGTCTACCGGCAGGTGATGGAGATGCTGCGCGGCGTGCGCGGCGAAGCGGAGACGCGCGCGCTCATCGTGCAGGAGAACCGCAGATACGCGCGGCGCCAGTTGATCTGGTTCCGCAAAGAGCCTAATCTTAGGTGGTTCGAGGGTCCGGGCGAGCGCGACGATGTTCTACGCCTCGTCGAGGAGATGATCACCGATGGCCCAGGTCACTGAACAGCGTTCGTCCTCGGCTCAGCCCAACATCCAGGACGTGTTCCTGAACTACGCACGCCGTGATCGCCTCGCGGTCTCGATTCACCTGCTCGACGGACGCCAGTTCGACTGCCGCATCAAGAATTTCGATCGGTTCGCCGTGATCGTCGAGGTCAACGGCGCCGACCAGCTCGTCTTCAAGCACGCGATCGCGACGATCGGCACGCAGCGGTCCGTGGCGAACTATTTCGCGGCGCATCATGCTTAGGCGGACCTAGAAGGTCCGCCCCGCATGACTCCGATTTTCACCAGAGTCATCGTCATCGTGCTCGACAGCGTCGGCATCGGTGAACTGCCTGACGCGCCGGCATACGGTGACGAGGGGAGCAACACGCTCGGCAACATTGCCGCGCGAGTCCCGCTGAAGATTCCCACGCTGCGGTCACTTGGCCTTGGCCGCCTCGTTCCGCTGGGACGTGGGGACGGAGAACCACGTGGCGCCTACGGCCGCATGGCCGAGCAATCACCAGGCAAGGACTCGGTGACCGGCCACTGGGAGATGATGGGGATCGTGCTCGATCGCGCGTTTCCCACGTTTCCAGTGGGATTTCCACCGGAAGTGATTGCGGAATTCGAGCGGCGGATCGGCTGCGGCACCATCGGCAATGTCGTCGCCTCGGGAACCGAAGTCATCGACCGCCTGGGGCCCGAGCACATGCGGACGGGCAAGCCGATCGTCTACACGTCAGCGGACAGCGTGTTTCAGATCGCGGCGCACGAGGACGTCATTCCGATTGCCGACCAGTACCGCATCTGTGAAATCGCGTTCGATCTCGTCGGCCGCGGCATGGGCGTCGGCCGCGTCATCGCGCGGCCATTTGCCGGAGCGCCCGGATCGTTCAGGCGAACCGCCAACCGCCACGACTACGCGCTCGAGCCGACCGCCGACACGCTGCTCGATCGGCTCGCGCGAAAAGGCGTGCCTGTCATTTCGATCGGCAAGATCAACGATCTGTTTGCCGGCCGCGGCATCGCGCGCGCGACGCACACCGCCAGCGATGCGGAAGGAATGGAGCGCCTTGCGGAGACGCTGCACGAGGCGGTGGACGGATTCGTGTTCGTCAACCTCGTGGATTTCGACACCGTCTACGGACATCGCAACGACGTCGCGGGCTATGCGGCCAACCTGGAGCGGTTCGACGACGCGCTGGCGCGGCTGCTGCCGATGCTGCGCGAATCGGATCTGCTGGTGGTGACGGCCGATCACGGCAATGATCCAAGCACGCCGAGCACCGATCACTCGCGCGAATATGTTCCCATCCTGTTGACCTCTGGTCCGGCTAAAGCCGGACCCCACGTACGCGGAGGCGTCGACATAGGCACGCGCCAGACGTTTGCGGACCTCGGGCAAACGATTGCGGACAACTTCGGCGTCGGCCGGCTCGCGCACGGCACCAGCTTCCTGGAGGACATCGTTGTCCACCATCCGTGAAGGGCTGGAGCAGCGCGAGCGCGAGACGCTGGCGCCGCAGGCCGCCAAGAGCGCGGACACGCGCGGCCGCTTGCGATCGGAACGCGAAGACGATGTGAGGCCGGCGTATCAACGGGATCGCGATCGCATCGTCCACAGCAAGGCGTTCCGCAGGCTGAAGCACAAGACGCAGGTCTTCTTCGCGCCGGCCGGCGACCACTACCGCACCAGGCTCACCCACACGCTCGAGGTCTCCCAGATCGCGCGCACCATTGCCAAGGTCCTTCGGCTGCACGAGGAGCTCACCGAGGCCATCGCGCTCGGTCACGACCTCGGCCACACGCCGTTTGGCCACACGGGCGAGCGCGTGCTCGATTCGCTCGTCCCCGGCGGTTTCCGTCACTACGAGCAGAGCCTGCGCGTCGTCGATGTGCTCGAGAACGACGGCAAGGGATTGAACCTCACGCACGAGGTGCGCGACGGCATCGGGCGCCACTCGAAAGGGAAGAAGGGATCGCCGGTGGGCGTCGACGCCTCTCAGCGCGCCGCAACACTTGAAGGTCAGATCATGCGTGTCGCGGATCTGATCGCCTACGTCAACCACGACATCGATGATGCCGTGCGCGCGTGCGTCCTCAACGTGGCCGACTTGCCGCGCGAGCCGGTGGCGGTGCTCGGGTCGAGCTCCTCCGCGCGCATCGCGGCGATGGTGAAGGACGTCGTCAAGGAAACGCTCGACGGGGGCCTCACGGAGATCCGCATGAGCGAGGGCGTGCTCGACGCGACGCTCGCGATGCGCAGCTTTTTGTTCGACGCCGTCTACGAAAACCGGGAGGCGACCGCGGAGTTCAAGAAGGCCACCGGCATCCTCGGCGGGCTGTGGGAGAAGGTCCGCGAGCGGCCGGATGAATTCCTCGATCGCCGCATCATCGATGCGGATGGCCTGGACGTCGCCACGCGTGATTTCCTCGCCGGCATGACCGATCGCTTCGCCGTCACGCTCTACGAGCGGCTCTTCATCCCCAAGCCGTGGGTCGGGCCGATGGCCTGGGATCAGCTATAATCGAGGGTCTGTCTTTCGCGGAAATTTCGCGATATTACGGCCAGGCAGGGCCCATGCAGCTCGATCTCACCCGCTATCGCCAGCCCGTCAATCACTTTGCCCGGACGTTCCAGCCGGCGGAAGTGGGCGGCGATGCGG
>QHWQ01000318.1 GCA_003222635.1 Acidobacteriota bacterium
CCCGAACAGATTGTCGGCGACCCCGCCGTCGATCATCGGGCCGATATCTACAGTTATGGAATCGTGGGCTGGCCGCGCATCTCGCCGAACAGCCGAGGAACGTGCGCGAGCTACGGCTGGATGCGCCTCGAGCGCTGTCCCATCTCGTGGGCCGCGCGGTCCACATCACGGTAAGTCGATCAGCCAGGGTTCTTCATCGTGTGGGCGCCCGTGCCTTCAGATCCTCGAACCAGTTGAGGACCACTTGGATCTGATCTGCCTGGCTGCGGAGGCTCTCCGTCTGCCCCGCCGTGATCCGGCCCACGATCCTGCCATCGGGTGCGATGTCGTACTGCGTTCGAAGAGTCTCGCCCGCCATGAGGAACAGCTTCGGCACCGCCACGGCATTCCCGAACGCGAATGTCGGCTGTGTCGTGATGCTCACTGCTTCGAAGCCGGTGACTGTCTGATTCGCGTCGTAGAACAGCTCTTTTCCATCAGGTGACCAGCGCGGATGGTGTGGAGAGTTGGACCCTTTCGCGAAGAGCTGATACTTGATCCCGGTGGCTGGGAATGGCTGGACGTAGATCGTCGTCATTCCCCGTTCCGTGCTCGCGTAGGCCACCCAATTCCCGTCGGGCGAAAACGCGGCGTTCGTTGGATTCGACGACGAGTGTACGGCACCGAAGGGCGTTGCCTTCCTGTCCTGAAGTGAGAAGGTCCACAGCGACACGTCAGACCCTTTCGTGATGCTGAACAGGAACGTGTCGCCCTTCGGGGACCAGGACTCCGGAACATGCGATTCGCCCGGCGCGGGCCTGGTGAGGCGTTCCGCGACTCCGCCATCGGCAGGCTGCCAGAAGATCGCGAGGTCCCCGTCGCGATCCGACTGAAAGGCGACGCGCGTGCTGTCCGACGTCCAGATCGGAAAACGGTTGTTCCCTCCGGACGTGAGGCGCCGCATGGCAAGCGTACCGGAAAGGTCGTAAATCCAGATGGTCGCCTCCTTGTCGTCATCGCTCGCGACGGCGAGGCGCTTGCCGTCCGCGGACACACGAGGCCACTCGTACCTCTCTGGGGGAAGTCTCAGCGGCTCTACCTTCCCCGTTCGATCCATCAGACCGATATCCAGGAGTGCTGATGCCGAGACGGGGCCACGAACGTACACGAGGGAGCCGGTCCTCGAGAACGCGAAATTTCCCGTGCCGGTCACACCCGCTGTATCTCGGCTGACGCCTTCGACAACCGGCACGGGCGCGCCTGTCACCTCCAGCCGTTGTGCGTTGAAGGGGACCGCGTAGATGCTTCCGCTGAGGGCATACACGAGGTGGCCCGTCGGTACGTAACGGGCATCACTGCCACCTTCGATGAGCGTTTTTCGTTCTCCAGACTTCAACGACTGCACGACGATGTGCGATCTGTCCGATCGATCACGCGCGGTGCCGGTGGCCAGCGTGAACAGCACATGCTGCCCGTCTGGCAGTATCTGCGGGGCTTGTGCCGTTTCAGCGTCCCCGACGCGGACGAGCACCTCCGGTGTGCCGCCATCTGCGGAGACGCGCATGATGCCCTTGCGGCCCTGACCGAAGACGATGCCGCCTGGCCCCCAGCTGATGCCCGTCGGACTGTCGGCCTGGCAGATGGTCGTGACCGTATCGCCCGTGACCGTCGCTCGCTTGAGCGTCTGGTCGGCGAGGGCGTAAAACGCGATCGAGGCGCCATCGGGCGAAAAGACAGGCTCTCTCACACCTGTATACCGGTCGGTGCCTGGCATGGTCTTCACGTCGACCTCCGACATCGTTCGGAGGTAGAGCCGGGTGGCCAGGTACGCCAGTCGCGCGCCGTCCGGCGAAAGGGCCAGCAAGTGCCCGCCGCCGTTTCCGTTGAGCAGTTGACCGGCCGGCAGCGCCAGCGCAAACCGAGTGACCGGCAGTGGCGGCGCGGGGCGTCCGAGCTTCCACCCGACCACGCCCGCAACGCCGAGCGCAAGCGCGCCCGCCACGATCCATGGCAGGGCACGACGACGCTCGAGCGGACGAACGCCGCCCGCCGCCAGAGCGCGGGCCGCGGCTGAACCGGGATCCGACACCCCTTCCAGGCCGAACGCGAGATCGCGCGCTGACTGAAACCGCATCTCGCGCGTTTTCTCCAGGCAGCGCGCGACGATGCGCGCGAGCGCGGGCGAGATGTCAGGCGGAAGCGGCGATGGATCCTCCTTCAGGATGGCGGTCATCGTCTCGGCCTTGCTCTCGCGCGTGAAGGGCTGACGCCCTGTCAGCATCTCGTAGAGAATCGTTCCTAGGCTGAAGATGTCGGAGCGCGCATCGACCACTTCGCCGCGAACCTGCTCCGGCGACATGTAGCCTGCGGTCCCCACCACCATCCCAGCCTCCGTCTCGGCTGCGAGGTCGGCGAGCCGTGGCATCTCGTCGCTCGGCCGCGTGAGCTTGGCGATGCCGAAGTCGAGGATCTTGATCCGGCCGTCACTGGTGAGGAACAGGTTGTCGGGCTTCACGTCGCGGTGGACGATGTTCTTGTCGTGCGCGGCGGCGAGCCCTTCTGCGATCTGGCGTGCGTAGTCGACGGCTTTGCGGGACGGCAATGCGCCGCGCTGCAGCCGGCTGCGAAGCGAGACGCCGTCGAGCAGTTCGGACACGATGTAAGGCGTGCCCTGATGGACGCCGACATCGTACACGGCAAGAATGTTCGGGTGATTCAGCTGTCCGGCGGCGCGCGCCTCCTGCTCGAAGCGCCGTACGCGACTCGGATCCGTCGCGAGCGCTTCGGGGATCACCTTGATCGCTACGTCGCGCGCCAACCGGGCATCGCGTGCGCGATAGACGTCGCCCATGCCGCCCGAGCCGAGCCAGCCGACGATTTGATAAGGGCCGATCGCGGTCCCGATCGCGACCGGCACTGCGGATTGCGGGATCACCGCGTGGGCCACGCCCGGGTATCGGTCGACATCAGGGCGCGCACGCGAAACGTGACCAGCACCGTTCCGATGTGGACCGCATCACCGTCGGCGAGCGGGACCGGCGAAGTGACGCGCTCACCGCCCAGGAAGGTGCCGTTCTTGCTGCCGAAGTCCTCGAGCACCGTGCCGTCGGCCGTCACCACGAGCCGCGCATGGCGGCGCGACACCGTCGATCCGTCAAGCCTCACGTCAGCATCCGGATCGCGTCCGATGACGTGCTCTCCCGTTGACAAAGGAAAGCGCTGCTTGTCCCATTCGAGCCAGCATGCCGGTCGGGCGGTGGCTGTGTCGCGTCGCCCGGGCGACGTCGTCGCGTCTCCGCAGAACGCGTAGCCGAACCGGTGCGCGGTGCGGATGAACACGGGCGCGCCGGCACGGTCGCCGAGCGCTTCGCGAATCTCCGCCACGAGGTTCGAGAGATTGGCCTCGGCGACGAAGGTGCCAGACCAGAGACGGTCCATCAGTACCTTCTTGGACACGACTCGCGGCCTGTCCTCGGCGAGCGTCGCGAGCAGGTCGAATGCTTTCGGGGCGAGATGAATCTCGTGATCGTCCCGCGTCAGTTGCCGGGTGTCGAGATCGAGCGTGAATGGGCCGAAGCGGATGTGCATAGCCACGGCCCCCTTGCAGAAAACCTGCGATTTGCCTGCACGTTACCTGGGACTTCCGTCTGGTCGGCGGGTATCTTACCCCACATGTTGAACATCACCCGACGAAGCCTCGCCAGCGCTGATTGGCGGCCCGGCATCGGTCGTCACGAACGACAAAGGGCAAATGCGCTTCCTCGCGCTGCCGCCCGGGGTGTACGTGCTCGACATCGAGATACAGGGGTTTGCGACGCTGCACGAAGAAGATATCAGCATCGGAGCCGGCGCCACCATCGAGCGGGCGGCCGTCCTGAAAGTGGCAGGTCTCGCGGAATCGGTCGTGGTCGAGGGATCGGGGCCGCGGATCGACGCGCGAAACCCCGGTTTCGGGACCCGCTTCGGTCCCGAAGACCTCGCATCGATTCCGACGCGACGTTCGGGCATGTTCGATCTGATCAGGACCGCGCCCGGCATCTCGCCCACCTCGCAGGGCACCGGCAGCGCTCTCGTGTCGGCGTTCGGCTCCGGCGCCAACGAGAACACGTTTCTCATCGACGGCACCAACTTCACGTCGCCAGTCAACGGTATCGCGCGCGCCGAGCCGGGCGTCGATTTCATCCAGGAAGTGCACGTGCAGTCGGTCGGGGCGTCCGCGGAATTCGGCAACGTCCAGGGCGCCGTCGTCGACGTGATCACAAAGCAGGGGAGCAACCGATTTCTATCGGACACGTCGTACTACGGGCAGCCGGCGGCGCTCACCAGCCAGCCGGTACGTCTGCGTATTCCCGGCGCGGGCGGGCTCTCGAGCGGCTACGAGCGCGTGCGCTACCGCGATTTCACGACGAACCTCGGTGGCCCGGTCGTGCGCGATCGGCTGTGGTTCTTCGCCGGCTATCAATACCTGCGCGACTACGACAGCCAGCCAGGCTCCGACGCGGCGTTTCCGAGAATCTACGAGCAGAACAAGACCTTCGCGAAGCTCAGTTGGCGGCTCGCCCCGGCGTGGCAACTGGTGCAGAGCGTTCACGTCGAGCACTGGGTGAACCCCGAGCAGCCGACGTTGGTCAAGCCGTTCGCGGCGACACTCAGTCAGCGCGCGTCGGTGCCGGCCGTGACGTTTGGCTATCTGACACACACCTCCGCCAATACCGTCTGGGACGTGCGCGCGGGACACGTCGCCTTCTCCCAGGTGAGCACGCCGAGCAGCGGCAATGCCGCGACGGCAAGCCGCTTCGATTCGGTGACGGGCGTCACCAGCGGCGCTCCGCAGCAAGTCGGCGCCGGCAAACAATTCCGCTCGACGGCCAAGGCCACGCTGTCGCATTACCGGCCCGCACTGCTCGGCGCCGACCACGAGTGGAAGACGGGCCTGCAGGTCGAGACAGGCGAACACCGCGCGCTGCAGGTCATTCCGACCGGCACCTGGTACCTCGACACCAACGGACAGCCTTCGCAGTCCACGTCGAGAGAGCCGACCAACGCGGGCGGGCATTTCATCACGGAGGGTGTGTTTGCCAGCGACTCGCTGACGTTCGGGAACCGGCTGACGATCAATGCCGGCGTGCGGTTCGATCACAGCCGCGCGTCTAGCCAGGACCTGCCGGCGCTCGACGCCGACCGGCGCGACACCGGCACCGTCATTCACGGTCTGGGAACGATGTACGTCTGGAACGTCGTATCACCGCGGCTGGGGATGACCGCGAAGCTCAGTGGCGACGGCCGCACCTTGCTCCGCGCCAGCTACGGGCGATTTCATCAGGGCGTCGTGACCGGCGAATTCGCGCCGCTCCATCCTGGTCAGACTCCAGTCACGACGAGAGGTTTCGATCCCGCGACAGGCGGCTATACGAGGGTCATTTCGGTCGTCGATCCGAAGCGCAATCTGCAGATGAATCCCGCGACGCGTTCGCCGCGCACCGACGAGTACTCCGTGGGTATCGATCGCGAGATGGGCCGCGTCACGACTATCGGCGTCGCGTACGTCCGGAAGGACGGCGCCGACTTCATCGGGTGGACCGACATCGGCGGCCAGTATCGCGCGGACACGCGGACGCTGGCCGATGGCCGCACGCTTCCGGTGGCGGTGCTCGTCAACGGAACGGCTGCTCGCCGTTTCCTGCTGACGAATCCGGACGGATACTCCCTCACCTACAACGGGCTCGTCGCTGTCGTCGAAAAACGCCACCGGCCCGATCACGTTCGGACGCGATCCCAACGATCTCACCAACGCCAGCGGCCGACTGCCGAACGATCGGCCGCACATGTTCCGCGCCATGGGCAGTGTTGACGTGAGGGGAACCGGATTCGTGCTCGCCGCCAACCTGCAGATGTCGAGCGGGAAGCCCTGGGCGGCGACCGCGCAGGTGGCGCTGCCGCAGAATCCCGATCAACGGATTCTGATCGAACCGCGCGGCACGCGCAGGCTGTCGTCGCAGTCGCTGCTCGACGTGCGTCTGTCGAGAGCCATCGCCGTCGGCGGCATGGGTCACGTCGAGCTGCTCGTCGACGTGCTGAACGCGCTCAACGACACAGCGGAGGAGGGCCTGGCGACCGACAACCTGTTCAGCGCGAATTTCGGCCAGCCGACCGCCTTCGTGGATCCGCGCCGCGCGATGATCGGCGTGCGGGTGAACGTGGGCCGGTGATGCCCGTGTTGGTCTGTTCCAAACAGTACATACGTGGAGCATCCGAGGCTGTCAGCATAGGCCTGAGGGGGATCTATGCCGAAGTCCGAGGTCGTACGTGCCGCGCGGCTCAAACAGGGGCGGCTGAAACCCGGCGAACTGCCGGATGCCGTTGAAGGGCAAATCGCGGAAATCTGTCGCGATCTGGCCGTGCAGGCAAAGCGGATGCGGCAACTGCAAGACCAGGCGGACGAGTTGTACGCGGTGATTCGAGAGTGGGCCAGCCAATCGGAGACAACCTCGGACCCCGAACCAGCTAATCGTGAAGGACGACGCTGAGAAGCGACGTGTTGATCTTCAGATCGCCGTTGTATTCGATGAACCCCAGATCTCTGAACTTGTTCATGAAGAAATTGACACGCGAACGCGTCGTCCCGACCATCTCGGCAAGGGTTTCCTGGGAGATCTTCGGCATTCGCTGCTCCGGCCCCTCCTGATCGCCGTACCGCGCCAGCAGCAAGAGCGTCCGCGCCAACCGCTTTTCACTGGAGTTGAACAGATGATCGACCAGGTCGGCTTCGACGCGGAGGTTCCTCTCGAGCATGTATGAGATGAACCGTTCCGAGAATGTCGGCTCGTCACGCAGGAGTTGACGCATCGCGCCCTTCTCGATGACGAGTACGGTCGTCGGTATCGTCGCGGTCGCCGTCGCGATTCGAATTGGTTGACCGGTGAGGGCGCCTTCCCCGAAGAAATCGCCCGGCCCCAACATCGCCACCACCGCTTCTTTGCCGGTCCGGGACAGCACGGAGATCTTGATGCTGCCCTTCTGAACAAACATGACGGCGTCGCTCGGTTGGCCCTGCGAAAAGACGATCTTTCCTTTTGGATAGGTCGCAACGCGCCGTGTCGCACCGGCCGACTTGAGGAAAGCCTCAGCGTCGAAGGCCGTTCGTTTCTCGCGTGGCTCAACGCGGCGTGTTTTCGCTCGTGACATCCGGAGTCGGGCGAATTATCTCACGCGACGCCGGGCCGCACGCGCGTCCGACCGAGTTTGATGTGCGTCGAGAGGAACTAGGGTGCGGGAAGCTCCGGGTTAATAACCAACGCCGTCGGATCATGAATCGTGAGGAACTTGCGCAGCTCGCGGTTCTCGGGGAAGTCGCGCGCCAGCATCCGCGCGGTGGCAACGGCTCCGGCGACCTCCCGTTCGCGCACCTGCATATCCCAGAGGGCGAACATCGCTTCGACCCGATCGAAGAACTCGCCGCTGCCAGCTTCGGCGACCTCGCGAACGGAGAGGAGTCCACGTTTCTTGTTGCCGCCTCCGAGGACCCAGCGAGCCCCCCTTGGAACCGTGGATCCGACGATGTAATCGACCCACGCGCGGGCAACGCGCGCCCGAACATGCTCTGGATTGATCTGCAGGACCCGATCGAGCGATCGCCGGGCCTCCCAATATTCATCCCAGCCCGTCTTGCGCCCGAGCGTGCCCAACTGGAGCCACACGTAGTTCAGGTCCACCTTTCCCAGGAAGAACAACGCGTCTTCATCATCGGGGTGGGCTGTCAGCCTGGCTCGCACGAAAGCCTGGCTGCGGACGGTGTCTGCCAGGAAGGCGGACATCAGTGTCGGACAGGCAGCACATTGCTTCCAGGCGATGGATTTGTCCCGCGCATCCGTGTTCCCGAGCGCCCTCTTGATCTGGAAGAGCAGACTGGCCGTGCGCAGTTCGCACGCCTCGAGATCGTCAGGGCGTGCCGCGCAGAGCACGTCGGTCACCGCGGCTGCTCTGTCGTAGTCGCCGTTGTAGAAGAATCGCTGCGCCTGTTCGAGGGTGGAAGACCGAGTGGCGCCGTCGGCGGACTCGCGGGTCCATGACGGTCTGGTGGCCTGCGGATTCGCGGCCTGCAGACCCAACACGATGACGATCAGGACAACAGAAGCCATTGCGGATGACTGCGGGCGGGGTCTGCCAGGGGCCTCGATGTTCATATGAGAGGGTACCGGGATACCCCACCCCGCGCTGTTCCAAACGGCACACGCTCATAGTGTTCAGTCTGGAACAGTGCGCTTCGCACGCACGGCCTAGACTCAATTGATGGTGTTGTTCCCGCAGCTTGCGGCTCGGCGGTATGTCGGCTGCCCGCGGTGCGGATCGCCACACGCTTTTGTCACGCTCGAGCGAACTGACACGCAGTGCTCGTTCTGTCCCATGTGCCGGTGTGTGTGGGAGACACTTCGAGCGGCGTTGAGTCGTGTTGAGGCTTCGTCATGAGGAATGCGGCCGGTGACGGCCACGATCTGCGGACGATGACCTCAGGATTGTGGTATCGAGCCTTGCTGTGCGACGCGCTCGTCGACGCGTGCCAGGTGCCCATCATTCGTGAACACTTTGCAGATGCGCTCGGGGCTGCGGGTTGGCCAGATGGTGCCTGCCTCTTCCTGAGCACGCGGCAGACGCGCGGTCGACGGGTGTGCGGACATGACAGCGCCGTCGCCGAGGCCGTGTTTTTCTCGCCCGCTGCGATAGCGGCGGTGCCGCACCTTATCGCGGTGTGCGGAGCCGAGCCGAGTCCGCCCCCGGACCGGGCGCGTGCGACGCTTCTTGTCGGCAACCAGAGCGATTGGGATCTCTTGCCGCATCCTATCCACTGACGAAACGTTGCGATGATCTTGTGCTCCTGTGACCTCACGAAAGGCGGGACTCGCATGTCTCCACTTACGTTTGTATATCGCGGCAAGGGCGACTCGTGAATGCCGGCTGGGTCGCCCTGGGAATCGGCATCGCGGTCGCGGTTCTCATGCTTGCGACGTCATGGTTTCGGCGCGATCACGACGTTGACCTCGGAAGCGTCAGCCATCACTGGATAGCCGAACAGCGCATGGGCCAAGGGGACAACCCTCAGCGCTGAGACACCAGCCGTATACAATTCACCACTACAAAAGGACACTACAAATGACGACCATGAACGGAACGATCAAGCGTATGACCGACAAAGGCTTCGGTTTCATTGCCACCGCTGAAGGCCCGGAGTATTTCTTCCATCAGTCGGCCTGCGCCGGTACGCGGTTCGACGACCTGCGGGAAGGCCAGGCGGTGTCATTCACCGTCGGGCAAGGCCCGAAAGGTCCCCGTGCCGAGAACGTCAACGTGCGGTAGTTTGCACGTGCCTATCGTTGTGCGTGCCCGAAGCCGTCATCTCTCAGCGGGCTGATTCGCGGCGTAATGCAGATCCGGCAACCGCTCGAACGTGACGGTCCGGGCGGAGAAATTCGGTATCGCGGTTCGCCCAGCTCCCATCCATGCTGCCGAGTGACGGTGCGTAGGGACATCAGCGCCAGTCCACCAGTCCCGCTCGGTGCGTGCCGGCGCCGGGAGCGCAAATCCCAGGAGCGCCTCCATCTGCTCGAACGTGAGCACCACGATGGAGGCGTACCGGCGTTCCAAATAGGTGTAGAGCGAGGCGTATTCGGCAGGAACACGGGGCGTGCTCCGCTCGATCGGAAAGACGGCCGTTGGGCGTTCCGAGACCGGCGCACGCCGCCACCACGTCCTCACCGGCTCGAGCAGGGTTGTCCAATCTGTCATGTAGTTGTCTGAACGCTACCCCGACACACACGCGTCCGGATGTCCCCGATTGAACAGCCGTCCCGTCCCCCTGTTCGTACACTGGGAAGATGCAGATCGATCATGTGAAAGCCGCATTGATGGCGGCCTGGGTTCTTGCCATCGGTGCCGCCGGCTATCTCTCCGGCACGACATCATTCGCAGCGTGGGCCGGTCTTGCGGTGCTGTCGTTGGCGCCTCCCGCTATCATGACGCGACTCTGGAGCGCACCTGCTCCAACAATATCCGAGAGCATTCGAGACGTCCTTCGCTGACGACCGCCTCATTCGCAACCACCTCCTGTGCCGCTACTGAATAGAAGGACGCAATGACCATTCGCCCCACGCATCTGAACGCGTACGAGTTCGTGCTGCTGTCGGCGCTTCGGGCGCAGCAACTGCTGGCTGGCTGTACCGCGCGGCTTCCGGGCACACATAGCGCCGCGACCATGGCGCAGATGGAAGTGGCTGGCGGTTGCGTCGTACGCGCGAAAGGCGACGCGCCGGCGGGGGCACGGCAATGTCGCTGGCAGCTCTAGCCGGACGGCTCGCGGATGCGATCGCCATGAGGCGATCGCGCTCACATGCGGACAGATCAGCGCCCGCCGTGCAGCGGCGTGTTGCCTCGGCGAAATCAGAACAGGAATCGCACTCCTAACTGCGCCTGGCGCGGATAGCCGATGCCCGGAATGAACCCGGTCGGCTGGCGGAACGTCGCGCTGCGCGCGTTGCCGGCATAGCTGCCACCAAAGTTCACGGTGTTGAACAGATTGAAGAACTCGGCAAAGAGACCCACCTTCCGGTCGGTCGAGCCGAGCGACACGAACTTCGTCGCGCGCATGTCGAAGACGTAGGTCGCGTCGCCGCGGCCGGCGTTGATCGACAGCTGCTGGCCGGTGGCCGGATCGATGTAGCGATCGTTGTTGTTGCCGTCGGCATTGAGGTCGCTGCCGGCCGTCAGGTTGTACGGACGGGCACTCGCCGTCTGGAAGACCGGTGAGAGCTGGATGCCGTAGGCGAGATCGAAGACGCCGGTCGCCACGAGGCGGTGGCGTTCGTCGTTGCTGGTCGGACCCCACTCGCCGGGACCGAACGGCTGGTCGTAGATCATCGGCGCCGATGCGCCGCCACGCGCGCCGGTCGAGCCGCCGTAGGCCATGGCATGCGCGAATGTGTAGTGCGCCTGCAGCGTCGCGCGCGGGAACCGCCGCTGGAGCATCACCGTCGTCGCGTCGTAGCGCGACTTGTTGATCGCCGCGAGGATGTTCACGTTCGAGAACTGGTTCGCCGGGTAGCCGTGCGCCAGGAGCGCCGGCACCAGCCGGCGTTGCCCGTTGATGATCGGGTTGATGTTGAGATTGCGCAGGCCGTCGCGTCCGACCGAGTACGTGAAGTCGGCCGTCAGGACCGTGTTGACCGCGAGCGTGTGCGCGTAGCCGACGTGCGCGACGTGTGAGTACGGGTCGGCGTAGTGATTGCCGTACCACTGCCCCGTCGAGTTCGGCCCCAGCCTGTTGCCTTCCGTCGGCTGCGGCGGCAGCGGATCGATGCCAAGACGGTACGTGGCGAGCTGACCGACGCCGACCGCCGTGTTCACCAGCGTGGCGAGGATGTTCAACGGACGGCGGTTCTGCGACTCGAGGTCACCCGACGCCGCCGACGTGTTGTACTGGTCGAAGTAGAGACCGTACCCACCACGGATCACGCGCCGGCCGTCGCCCGACAGGTCGTAGGCGAAGCCGAGGCGCGGCGAGATGTCCTTCCTCGGCGTCTTCGGCAGCGCGCCGTTCGGATCGCCGATGTCACGCAGCAGCTGCATCGTCGCGTTGTTCGTCCAGTGCTGCTGGTCGAGGAGGTTGATGTCGGCGTCATAGCGGACGCCCAGGTTCAGCGTCAGCTTCGGGTTGACGCGCCAGTCATCCTGGAACCACGCCATCGCCTGCCCGACGTTCTTGCGCGACTCCGCCGCCGAGCCCACGCCGTTCATCGCGCCGCCGTTGGCCTGCTGCCACTGCCGGACGATGCCCGGTGTCTGGAAGCCCTGCGGATAGCGGCCGTTGCTGTTGCCGACGATGACCGACGGGTCGTCGAAGAACGTCAGCGTGACGAAGTGCTCGTTGTTGTTGTAATTACCGATGTGCCGCAGCGCGTTGTAGTTGCCGCCGAACCGGAGCGCGTGACTGCCCATCAGCAGTGAGACGTCGTCGCGGAGCTGCAGCACGTACACGTCGGTGAGCGAACCGCCCGAGCCGCCCGCGCCGGTGTTGACCGTCGGGAACGAGAGCCGCGGCGGGAAGATGTTCACGCTCGGGAAGTCGCGCGTGTAGTGCTGGCCCGTGATGTTGCTGGTCACGTCGCTCACACGGCTCAGATGATTGACCTGGCTGGTGATCTGGTTCAGCCCCCTGCTGCCGAGCACCAGGCTGTGCTGGCCAACGAGGCTGTACATCCGGATGCGGCTGTTCTCGGGCTCGCGCTGATCGTTGTTGGTCGCCACGGTGACGGCGTCACGATCGTCGTGCTGTCCGGCGTAGCGCAGCATCACGGACTGCGTGTTGGTCAGCTGCGCGTTGCCCTTGACCGTGAACAGCAGCAGGCGGCCTGGCGTCGGCGCAAAGAGCGGGTGGTCCGGGTTGACGAGGCCCGAGGGAATTTGTCCCGCCTTCATCGCGTTGGCGAGGATGGCCGTACTGCTGGCGGCTGAACGGCACCTTGTCGGTCCCGGCCCGCCTGGTGAAATAGTCCTTCGCGCTCAGCTTGCGATCGCGCTCGTAGCCGAAGGCCGATCCGTGCAACAGGTTGGTGCCAGACTTGGTGACCATCTGCAGCGCAGCGCCCGCGCCGCGCCCGTCGGTGGCATTGAAGAGGCTCGTCGAGAGCTGGAACTGCTCGAGCGCCTCGACCGTGTAGCTCATGAGCGGTCCGCCGTACGAGTTGTCGCGATTATCGGCGCCGTCGACGGTCGGAATGACGTTCGTGCCGGCGGAGCCGCCGTACGAGACGCTGCCGACGTTCTGCTTGCTGCGGTGCATCGGCTCGATGGGGGTGGCGCCCGGCAGCAGCTCCAGCATGCCGCTGATCGTGCGCGTGATCATCGGGAGGTTCTGCAGCTCGGTGGCCTGGATGGTGGCGGCGACCTTCGACTGCGTGGCCTCGATCAACGGCGCCTCACCGGTCACCGTCAGCGTCTCGTTGACGCCGGCGAGCGCGAGCTTGAAGTCCAGCGTCAGTGTCGCATTGATGCCGAGCGTCACGCTACGCCGCTCGGACGGCTGGAAGCCGGCGAGCTCGGTCTTGACGCTGTACGTGCCGGGCTCGAGCCCGGGCATGAGGTACCCGCCTTCGGCGTTGGTGGCCGTGGTGCGGACCACGCCGGTGTTCGTATTCGTCGCCGTAATCGTGGCGCCGGGCAGGACCGCGTCACCCTGATCGAGCACACGTCCGTTGAAGGTGCTCGTCGTCTGTCCAAGGGCGTGTCCTGATGTCAGCATCAGGAGCGACGTCGCCAACCACAGTACACGTCGAATCATCGATGCTTCCTCCGTCCGGGGCGGAGTATACAATGTGGCACTTTTTGTTTTGCGGAGAGCATCATGCGCTTGCGCCACTTGACGATCGCGGCAGCCGCGCTCCTGATTTCAACGCAGGCCTCTGCGCAGGAATGGGTGGAGTACACGAACGTGCAGGACCGCTTCACGGTCAATTTGCCCTCACAACCAACGATTCGGGACTTCACCTACACGTCGTGGCTCGATGCCAAGCTGCCGGCGCGCGTCTATACCGTGTCCCGTGGCGCCGAGCGGTATTCGATCACGTTCGTCGACTATACGCAGGCCGAACGTGTCCACACCGAGATGGCCAAGGCCCTGAACTGTGCTCCGGGCGCGCCGCAAGGCCAGTGCACCGCTGCGATCGCCGGCACGGATTCAGCGGCACAGGGTGTCGGCGCGTGGAAGTACGACGTGCTCGGCGCCCTCGACCACGCGAGCGAAGCGTTCCTCAAGCGCGACGCGAAGGTGACGTACTTCGCATGGGCGACGATCGATCGGATCGTGGGCCGGCAGATTCACCTGACCAATCCGGACCAGTCGAGGACATTCGTCCAGATTCATATGCTCGAGAATCGCCTGTACATCTTCGAGGCAACGGTTCCGCCGCGTGCGCCCGAGCCAGGACTGTTTCAGCAGTCGCCGCGGTTTCTCGATGCATACGGGAAACCCGTGCGATACCCCGACAACTACATGAATATGTACGGCATTCCTGAGGCGTCGCCGGCGCGACACGGAACGCAAACCCCGTAGAAGGTCCGCCTCTACGGGTTCAGCAGATCGCGAGTGAGGAACGGCGGGTACACCTCGCTGCGCGGGTCCTCGACCGTGCAGTCCTGAAATGGCGTCTCGCTGATGTCCACCATCGTGAAGCGGAACCCAATCTCCCATCGCACGCGGTAGTAGCGCATCGGGCCGTCGAGTATTCGCGTCGCCACCTGCCAGAGATCAGCGCCCGCCGTGCAGCGGCGTGTTGCCTCGGCGAAATCGCCGTACGGGTGCTCGAGATGGAGTGCGGTATACGGTTCTTTCAGCGCCTCGGACGCGGCGCGGGTCCGGCTGTCTTCCCACGGCGCGCTCAGCCACTCGAGCACGAAATCGTGCGGCCGCCCGGCGATGGGATCAGTCTGCACCGCGACGCCATTGCGAACCTCGAAGTGCCGCACCGCCGTATGCGTATCGCCGTCAGCGAGACCGCCTGTCGTGTATTGCACCAGCAGATCGTCGGGCCTGATCCGTCCCTGAATCGGCGGATAGCCGTCGTCGGCGTAGGCGCTCCAGTCGAGGGCGCGTGTTGGAGCAAGAGCGGCATCGAGCCGCCACGCGCGCGCGTAGAGATCCTTGAACCCACCCAGGCAGCCGCTTTGCGAGCCCAGCGTCGCAAGCAGTCGCCGGCCGCCGGCACCGGGCGGCGAGATGAGCACGTAGTACACCTGCTGCGGTCGATAACTCTCTTTCGTGTAGCTGTTCTGCTCGCTGTCCCAGAAGCGCTGCCAGCGCCCGTTCTGCCATGCGTAGGCGTACGCCGACTCGTCGTATCCGCAGTTGATGCCGACGGCCGTCACGACGCTGATGAACTCGCCCACATGATTAACCCGAACGTCGTCTACGTAGCCGAGCTCATTCGTCGAGCAGTCGCCCGCGAAGTCCACGCACAGGAACTGACCGTCCCGGAGCGCCACGTGCAGCGCGGCAGCAAACGCGCGCGTGTCCACGTTCTGCGGCGCGGTCATCAGCCGCGATTCAACCCAGTCACGCAGGCCGTGCTTGACGGTGGTTAGCGCGTCGGTTGCGCCGAGCGTTTCACGATGCGTGTCGAATTCGCTGCGCAGTTGCTGCAGCACCGGCCGCAGCGTCACTGGCGCTGCCGATTGGGCGGTGCACGGCGGTGCGATCGACAGGGCGACGATCAGAGCGGCAAGCGTCTTCACGGTGACCGATCCCCCGTTACCGCACGCTGAACGGGACGCTGACCATGCGCGTCGTGAGGTGCTCGGTGACCTTCTCGAAAACGTCGATATCGAACGGCTGGTCAATCCGATTGCCGGAGATATCTTCGAGGTCGGTATCGACCATCAACTGGTAGGTGCCGGCCGCCCATGGCATGCGCGGTGTGAATCGCCAGGATGTTTCGTTGCCATCAACGGCGATCGTGCCGGCAACGCGGCCACCCGGGCCGGCGACCTGCAGCATCCGCTGCAGCAGCGGGTAGTTCATCGAACGTCCGAACTCGACCACGAGCGGCGTCGACGTGCCGGCGCCCGGCGGCGTCACCTTCCATTGCTTCGGCGCCGGCGGCACGCGCACGGGCGGTCCGCCGCGAAATTCCTTGCGATAGTCCGCCGCCAGCGGCATGCCTTGCGCATCCGGCCAGCCGCGGTCGATGACGAGCGTGTACCGCTGGCCCTCCGCGATCGGCGGTCCCATCTTCGAATTCGATTCGAGGCCGCGCTTAATCCGTCCGGGATCGAACGTCATCGTCAGCCGTTGATTGTTGGGGTCCCACAGCTCCTGCCCCGGCAGCAGCACGTCCTTCAATTCCTTGCCTGTGCCGTCCAGGATGTGGAGGCGGTCCGCGACTTCACCGCGGCTCACCGGCGCGGAGAAGTAGATATAGAGTCGCAGGGTATTGCTCGGTAAGACGTCGGCTGATGGATACACGCGGTCGACGCGCGTCGCCGCGGCGGGCAGGCGTGTTGGACCGTCGAAGCTGCGTTCGATCGGCGTGCGTCCAGGTTGATGGAAGACGGCGCGATACTTCACGCCCGCTGCCAACGGGTAGCGAGGGCGGAAGACGAGCGTGCCACCTTCGACAGAGTAGCTGCCGAGCATCGCCGGTGCATCGGCGGTTCCTGCATAGACGCTGAGCACAGACGCCCAGCCGCCGGCTGGCGGTGTGGCCGCTGGCTGCCAGCCAGCTACCCGGAACGTACCGGCGTCGAGTTGAATGGAAACGGCTTGCGCCCTCGCGATCGTCCCCAGGACGAGGACGATCGCGAGGATGTGGAGCTTCGGCCGCAAAGCAGGCCCGAACTAGGGCAGCGCGATCGTCTGCAGATTCGTGTTGCCCGCGGTCGCGCTGACCACCAGCGCATGGCCATCATCAACCTGCGCGAGGTGCCGAACGTTGGTCAGCGTCGTGATCTTGTCGTAAGGGGCGCCGGCGACGTCGACCACCGTCGGCGAGTCGATCGGTTTGTCGGTGGCGAGCGTATCGGCGTGGAGCTTGACGACGCCGAAGGTCGTGTTCGCGATCAGGATGAACTGGTGGCCGTCCTTCTGGTACGGCACCATGTCGAGCGGCTGGTTGCCCGAACCGAGGTCGGCAATCGTGACACCCTTCACCTGCGCGCCCGGCTTCAGCGCGCTCATCGGGATCTTCACGAGCGGCGTGCAGGTATAGGCGGCGAGGACGTAGGGCTGTCCGCCCAGCGTGTACGGCACGAACGTCCGCACCGGCGCCTGGGTCTCGAAGCGCCCGTGCGAGGCGTGCCAGATCTGCAGCTGTGTGCCCTTGGCGGCGTTGCTGAACGGATACGGAATCGAGCGCAGCGCCGAGTTCCACTCCTCGTTCGACATGCCGGTCACCAGCAGGTTGCCGTTGATGAACGCCATGTCGGTGATCGTCGTCGTCCGTGGATTCTGACGCGCGGTCGCGTCGTTGGCGGGTGCGTCGACGAGCGCCACCGAGGTGTGGGGGATGTTATCGAGCGACAGCGGCGTCACCTTGCCCGACGGCTCGACTTTGACGACGAGCGGCGCGGCGTCCGGACCGCGGCCGCGTGCCGCCGACACGTACACGTTCTTGGAGATCGGGTTCACAGCGACGTCGTTGATCAGGATCTGATCCGGCATCACGCCAACCAGCCCCGCTATTTTCTGGTCCAGGCCCTGGACGTTGACGGCGGCCGTCTTCACGGGCGTCTTGTCGTTGGTATCGAGGGCGACGATCGCGCCGCCGATCGAATCACCGACAAACAGCACGCCGTCGGGACCGAAGGTGAGCGCGCCGGCCGACTTGAGGTCGGCCTTGCCGGCCGTGAGCACGGCCGCGGCATCGACCGGCCGATACGCGCTCAGGACCAGGAGCACAATGATGGTTGTCGCGCCGAGCGCGATCGCGGCACGAACGAGGAAACGAGGTTGCATATTCCCTCCGCAAAATGGAGATCAGGGGACGGAAGCGGTCAATGATAGACCAATTGCCAGGGGGAAGATACCGGGCTGGATTGGATTGACAGTGCCCGACTCTGATACTACGGTTGGGTTCCGTAGAAGGCTGCACGATGTCGCGTGCGAGCGCCCTGACGGTTTGTGTTGTGCTCGCGGTCGTGATGATCGGCGTGATGATCGGTCGTCCGACCTCCGCCGGACCACTCCGCGTCCCGGATCTTGACGGCCGCCTCGTCGATCCCCTTGCGCCCGCCCCCGGCGTGAGGGCCACCGTCTTGGTGTTCATCACGACCGACTGCCCCATCGCGAACCGCTACGCACCTGAGATTCAGCGTCTAGCGGCGATCTTCACCTCGCAGGGCGTGCGCTTCTGGCTCGTGTATGCGAACCCTCACGAGCCGCTGGCGTCTATTCGCAGCCATCTGCGCCAGTTCCAATACGCGATTCCAGCGCTGCGCGATCCCGAGCACGCCCTGGTCCGCTTCACGAAGGTGACGGTCTCGCCCGAAGCGGCTGTCGTCGACCAGAGCGGTGTGCTCTCGTATCGCGGGCGCATCGACGATCGCTGGGTGAACATCGGGCGCGATCGACCTTCGCCAACGCACAGCGATTTGGCAGAGGCGTTGAAAGCGACCCTCGATGGCAAACCCGTCGCCCAGACAGCGACGCCGGCGGTTGGTTGCATCCTGGCGGATTTTCTCCGATGACTCGCGGAGCCCTGCTGCTTCTGATGTCTGCGGCCATGGTCGGCGCACGGGAAACTCCGGAGGTGACCTTCACGCGCGACGTGGCGCCGTTGATGTACGAAACGTGCGCGACGTGTCATCGCGAGGGTGGTCCGGCACCCTTCAGCCTCATCACATACGATCAGGTACGACGCCGCGCCACGCAGATCGCTCAGGTAACCCGAAGTGGGTTCATGCCGCCATGGAAGGCTGAACCGGAGTCGGGCGACTTCGTTGGCCAGCGCCGTCTGAGCCCGGGCGAGATTCAACTTATTCAGCGGTGGGTCGAGGCCGGAACGCCGGAAGGCAATCCGCGCGATCTGCCGCGCCGGCCCACGTGGCCGGATGGATGGCTGCTCGGCACGCCCGATCTCATCGTGACGCTCGAGGCCCCGTATGGCCTGTCCGCGACGGGGACCGACGTCTTTCGCATCTTCGCCATCCCGTTGCCGGTCGCGGCGACGCGCTTCGTGCGAGGGATCGAGTTTCACCCGGGCAACGCGCGCGTCGTCCATCACGCCAATATCCGTGTCGATCCAACGCCGGCCTCGCGGCAGCTCGATGCTGCGGATCCCTCGCCCGGGTACGACGGGCTGATGCCGCGCTCGGCGGCATATCCCGAAGGGCACTTTCTCGGCTGGACGCCAGGGCAGGTGGCGCCGCTCGTCCCATCCGACCTCGCCTGGCGGCTCGAGCCAGGCAGCGATCTCGTCGTGCAGCTGCACATGCAGCCGAGCGGCGCGGTTGAGGAGGTGAAACCCTCGATCGGCCTGTTCTTTGGCCACGACCCGCCCCGGCACACGCCGACGATTCTACGTCTCGGATCGCAGAGCATCGACATCCCGCCCGGCGAGCAGCGGTACGTGATCACGGATGCCTACACGCTGCCGGTCGACGTCGACGTGCTCGCCGTTCAGCCGCACGCCCACTACCGCGCGCGGGAGATCAAGGGCATCGCGACGCTGCCGGACGGCTCGACCCGCTGGATGATGCACATCACGGACTGGGACTTCCGCTGGCAGCACGTGTACCGCGAGGTTGCGCCGATCGCGCTGCCGAGGGGCACGGTGCTCTCCATGGAATACACGTTCGACAACTCCGCGGAGAACGTCCGCAATCCGCAGCTCCCGCCCGTGCGCGTCTCGTGGGGCCAGCGAACGCAGGACGAGATGGGCGATCTGTGGTTCCAGCTCCTGGCGCGCAGCGATCGTGATCGCGCGACGCTCGCGCGCGACGTGAATCGGAAGATGACGGCCGAGGATGTCAACGGCTACGAAACGATGCTGCGCGTGTCGCCCGACGATACCGAGCTCCATGACGATGTCGCGCTGCTGTATCTGGGGTTGGGCCGGCCGGCGGACGCAGTGCGCCACTTCGCCGCGTCGGCGGCGATCCAGCCGCAATCGGCGGCGGCACAGTACAACCTCGGCACGGCGCTCGCGGCGGCGTCGCGGCTGGACGAGGCGGCCGTGGCGTTACGACGGGCACTCACGATCAATCCTGGCTCCGCCGCAACGTATGCGAATCTCGGTGCCGTCGTCCTCCAGCAAGGGCGCGTGGCCGACGCGGTGAAGTACCTCGAAGAAGCAATCCGGCTCGATCCCGGAAATCTCCAGGGACTCAACACGCTCTCGTCGGCGTACGCGGCGTCAGGTCGGTTCGATCGCGCGGTGGAGATGGCCGATGCCGCGCTCCGCCTCGTCACACCAGGCCCGCTGGCCGACGAGATACGTAACCGGAGGGACGCGTACCGCGGCAATCTGAAACGTTGACCGTAAGGAGGTAAGGGCATGACGAGTAGAGGAATCGCAGCGGCGATCTGCGTCGTACTCGGTATCTCGATGCTGCCCGCGGCAGCGCGCGCGCAAAGCACCATCGCCGGCGTCGTCAAGGACACGTCCGGCGCCGTCCTGCCGGGTGTGACCGTGGAGGCGTCGAGCGACGTCCTCATCGAAAGAACGCGAGCGGTCATCACCGACGCCGCGGGCCAATACAAGATCGTGGACCTGCGTCCCGGCGTCTACGTCGTCACCTTCACGCTCACCGGCTTCCAAACGTTCAGGCGGGACGGACTCGAGCTGCCCTCGAGCTTCACCGCGACCGTCAACGCCGACCTCAGGCTTGGCGGGCTGGAGGAGACCCTGACCGTGACGGGCGAGTCGCCCATCGTGGACGTCCAGAGTACGGTCCACACGCAGGTGCTCAGCCGCGACCTGCTCGACGCGGTTCCGAGCGGGCGGACCATCCAGGGCCTCGGTCAGCTCGTGGTCGGCATCAATTTGAACGTCCCTGACGTCGGCGGCTCGAGGGCCATGCAGCAGACCTACATGTCGACACATGGGATGGAGGCGTCGAACAACACGGTCCTGGTGGACGGGATGATGGTGAACGGCCTTCAGACCGACGGGCAAGTGCAAAGCTACTTCAACGACGCGATGAACCAGGAAGTCAGCTATCAGACGAGCGGCATAGGTGCCGACACATCGGCGGGCGGCGTGCGCCTGAACATGATCCCGAAAGAGGGCGGCAACAGATTCAGCGGCTCGTTCTTCTCGTCGTGGCGTGACGGCCGATGGCAGTCCGACAATTTCACGCAGGACCTGAAGAACCGGGGGCTCGGCAACCCAAGCGCCATCGACCGGATTTACGATTTCAACGTGTCGCAAGGCGGGCCGCTCCTGCGCGACAAGCTGTGGTTCTTCGTGACGTTGCGCCAGTGGTCGGTGGATGCCCCCATCGCCGGTACCTTCGTGAGCGACGGGACGTCAAACGGTTTTGCCGCGTGCCTGCGGGCACCCGCCAGCTGCAAGCAGGGGATCGATGACCAGAGAATCAAGAGCGGCCTGGCCCGCGTGACGTGGCAGGTGAGCCCGCGCCACAAGTTCGCCGCCTACTGGGACGAGATCGACAAGTTCCGCGGCCACGCGATGACCGCGGGCGACGACTACGACACGGCCTCCGTCGTCTGGAATTCGCCGGCATACCACACGGCGTCGGCCAAGTGGACGTCCACGATGAGCCCGAAATTGCTCATCGAAGGCGGTTATTCGAACAACACGGAAGACTACACCAACGAGTATCAGCCCGGGCTCGCGAAACCACGCGGCAGCGCCGACTGGTACGCCGGCGCATCGCGCCGCGATCTCGATCTGATCTCGACCACGCGCACGCCGTTGATTGCCAACGTCAGCACCCAGAGCCCGTTGCGATACAACGTTCAGGCGTCGGCTTCGTATGTGACCGGCTCGCACAACACGAAGGTCGGTGTGCAGCGGACGTGGGGGCACTTTGGCCACACCAAGGACGTCAACGCCGACCTCGTGCAGCAGTATCGGAGTGCCACCACCGGGATCCCCTTCACCGTGCCCAACTCGGTCCTGGTCTACAACACTCCGTTCGTGCAGGAGGAGGATCTGAACTACGACCTCGGCGTCTACGGACAGGACCAGTGGACCTTGAAGCGCCTGACGGTCAACGCCGGCCTGCGGTGGGAGGCCGTCAACGCGGAGGTGCCGGCGCAGACGTCCCCGGCGGGTCGCTTCGTGGACGCCAGGCAGTTTGCTGCCACACCGAACGTGCCGAACTGGAGAGACCCGGCGCCGCGGTTTGGCGTCGCGTACGATCTGTTCGGGAACGGGAAGACCGCCCTCAAGTTTTCCCTCAACCGATACAACTCAGCCCGAACGACAGGGGACGCGAACTCAGGAGCCCAACGATACAATCCGATCGCTCAGGCCTCGTTCACGCTGCCCTGGACCGACCTGAATCGCGACGACATTGCTCAGGGGGAACGTGGCTGCGTCTATCTCTCCCCGGGGTGCGAGATCAACTTCGCCACCCTGCCGTCGGATTTCGGCCGCCGGGCACTGACAACGTACGACCCGAACACTCGGCGCACCTGGAACCTCGAAAGCGGCGTCGAAGTGCAGCACGAGCTGTTGCCGCGGGTCTCGGTGACGGCGTCCTGGTACCGCGGCAACTTCCACAACGAGCTCTTGTACGACAACCAGCTCGTCACGCTGGCCGACTGGACGCCGGTGTCGATTTTCAATCCCATCGACGGCAAGCCGATGACGATCTACAACCTGAATCCGTCGAAGAACGGGCAGGTGGCGACGCTCGACACCAGCAGCTCGACTCGCAAGCGAACGTACAACAGCTATGGCCTGCAGTTCAGCGCGCGGCTTCCGTACGGGGCCACGCTCTTTGGCGGCCTGGGATTCGATCGACTGCTTCGGAACACCTGCGATGAACCTGATGATCCGAACCAGCTCCGCTTCTGCGACGACGCCCACCTTGACGCGCACCTTCCTGCGGGCGAGACGGCGAGAGGGTACAGAATCCCGTACCTGGCCCAGGGCAAGGTGTCAGGTTCCATATCGCTCCCAGCCGGCGTTCAGGTGAGCGGCGCCTTCCAGAGCAACCCGGGTTACCCGAACCGGTCGCTCACGCCCGCTGTCTTCTCGTACCGGGCGGCCGGCGGCAGCTCCTGGCTGCTGAGCAGAACCACCAGGTATCCAGCCAACTGCCCGGCCCCGTGCCCCGCCGGCGAGCTCGTGTTGCCGACCCTCAACGGCACCCCCGACAACGCTGCCAACCTGAGGGTTCAATTGATCCCGTACAGCTCGGAGGGGCAGTTCACGGATCGGATCAATCAGCTCGATTTGCGCGTGACGAAGTCGGTCGCCATGGGCAGGGTCAGGGTTCTCCCGCAACTCGAGATCTTCAACGTGTTCAACTCCAGCGCGGTGATTCTCCAGCGCTCGACCGACTACTCGATCGCGAGTGCGACCGCGCCAGCGACGTTCAACCAGCCGGCCGGCATTCTCAACGGCCGCATCATCGGCCTGGGCGCGCAGGTGCGTTGGTAAGACGCCAATCCACCGCTGCCGCTGCGGACTCGCCGTTCGGCTGGTCCGCCGCGGCCGCGATCTTTCTGTTGGCGCTTGCGGTACGGCTGATACATGTGTGGCAGATCCGCAACGCGCCATTCTTCAGCGTACTCATGGGCGATTCTCGAGCCTACGATGAATGGGCTCAACAGATCGCGCACGGCGACTGGCTCGGTCACGACGTGTTCTATCAGGCGCCGCTCTACCCGTACTTCCTCGGTACCGTGTACGCGATCGCGGGCCGCGATTTGTTACTCGTTCGGCTCGCGCAGGCAATCGTCGGCTCGGTCTCCTGCGTGCTGCTCGGCCTGGCCGGCGCGCGTGTGTTCTCACCACGGACCGGTGTGATCGCGGGGCTGGGACTGGCGCTGTACGCACCAGCGATTTTCTTTGACGCCCTCCTTCAGAAGTCAGTGCTCGACGTCTTCTTTGTCTGCTTGACGCTGTGGGTTCTCAGCGGTCTCACGTCCGAGCCGCGGAAGCGGCTGTCCTGGCTCTGGCTCGGGATGGCAATCGGCGGTCTGAGTCTCACACGTGAAAACGCCCTCGTCCTTGTCGGGGTCATCCTGGTGTGGGTGCTCGTGCGCCACCGGGCCGGCGTCAAGCCGGGGCGTGCCGCAACCGCCGGAGTCTTTCTGCTGGGAGTGACGATCGTCCTACTGCCGATGGCGGTGCGGAACAGTGTCCTGGGCAACGGGCTCTATTTGACGACGTCTCAGTTCGGGCCCAACTTCTACATCGGCAATAACGCGCGAGCCGACGGCACGTACATGTCGCTGCGCTTCGGGAGAGGATCGCCCGAGTACGAGCGTCAGGACGCGACCGAGCTTGCGGAAGCCGCGATGGGCCGACCTTTGACCCCGGCTGATGTGTCGGCCTATTGGACGCGGCAGGCGCTCGCCTTCATTCGGGCGGAGCCTCTCGCGTGGGCGAAGCTTCTGGGCCGGAAGTTCGCGCTCCTGTGGAACCGTAGCGAGATGCTCGACACCGAGAGCCTGCAGAGTCACGCCGAGTGGTCGACGCCAGTGCGGCTCGGAAGCTACGTCGGCCATTTCGGAGTGCTGGTGCCGCTCGCGTTTCTGGGTCTCGTACTCACCTGGCCATCGCGAGGCAGACTGTGGGTCATCTACGGACTCTTGACGGTGTACGCCGCGAGCGTGGTGATGTTCTACGTCTTCGCACGGTACCGTTATCCGCTCGTGCCAATCCTGATGCTCTTTGCTGCCGCCGGTCTGGCCGCCTTGCCACGCCGGCTCCGCACAGACGTGCGCACGACTCGTTGGGTCGCGCTCGGCGCCGCTCTTCTCACAGTCGCGGCATTCGTCAACCGACCCATGCTCTCCACGGATCTGATGAAGGCGATTACCGAGCACAACCTGGGCGCTGCGCTGCAGGAGGAAGGCAGACTCGACGAAGCCATCGAGCACTATCGTCGTGCTCTCGCCTTCAACGCCGATTATGCGCCCGCGTACAGCAACATGGGCACGGCGCTTCGGGCGAAGGGGCGGTTGCCTGAAGCGATCGCGACCTACCAACAGGCGCTTGCGCTGCGGCCCGACTATCCCGAGGCACACTACAACCTGGCAAATGCCCTCTTGGACCAGGGCAAGCTGGATGACGCGATCGATCAATTCCGGGGAGCCATGCAGTCGACGCCCGGATCAGTGGACGTGCACAACAACCTCGGGATCGCATTGGCCTCGAAAGGCCAGCCGGACGAGGCGATCGCTGAGTTTGCTGCGGCCTTGCGGCTCGAACCTGATTCGTCGAAGGCGCATCGGAACCTGGGCGACGCGCTCGCGTCCCGAGGGAGGCAGGCGGAAGCGATCGAACATTTGCGCCGCGCGGTGCAGCTCGATCCCGGTGACGGCTCGGCCCGCTACGATCTGGGCAGCGTGCTGCTGGACGCAGGAATGTTCCGGGACGCGACCGATCAATTGGCCGTGGCGCTCCAGCTCATGCCGGATTCCGCCGAAGCCTACAACAACCTGGGAATTGCGCTTGCCTCGCAGGGTGAGCTCGAGAAAGCGATCGATCAATTTCGGCAGGCGCTGAGACTCCAGCCGGGGTTCGTCGACGCGCAGCAGAACCTCGCGAAACTCCGCGGCCTCACCGCGCAGCACTGATAAAAAGGCCGACCGCACGTGCGGTCGGCCTTCGCGTTCGATGCGGATTCCGATGTCAGTTCGCGCGCGCGGTCTGTTGGACACCAGCGGCCGGCGGGTTCTTCGACGCGATGTAGGCCGTAATGTTCACGAGGTCTTCAGCCGTCATCTTCGCGGCGATCGGCTTCATCAGGTCGGACCACAGACCGTGCCGCGCCCCGGTCTGGAAGTCGAATAGCTGACGAGCCATGTAGCTCGGCGAACGACCTGCCAGCGATGGCACCGGGCCGAGGCCTTCCAGGTTCGCGCCGTGGCAGAGCGAGCACTGGAGATTTTTGGCGAGCGCCTCACCCTTCTTGACGGCCCCCACCGGCACGTACGCGATGTAGCCCGCGTGTCCGTCGCGCATCTCGAAACGCTCCTGGCCGTGCTCCGGCACCTCGATGACGCGGTTGCCGATCGGCTCCTTCCCGGCCTGCGCTCCCTCGAGTTCGAAGTACACGTTGCCGGCGATCTTCGTCTTCGGCACCATGCTGACTTCCTTGACCTTGACCCAGCCCTGCGGGATGGGCAACGCGGCGAAATATTCAGCGGCGGCTTTGATCTCCTCGGGAGTCGCCTCTCTCGCGAATCCGGCCATGGTGTTGACGTTGGCCTTGCGTGGATCCGAGCTCCTTCGCAGGCCGTTCTTGAAATCTTCCATCTGCTGAGTGAAGTAGGCAACGGAAAGACCTGCAGGCGCCGCGTTCTCGGGGCGACCGCGACCATTCGGGAGATGGCAGAAGCCGCACGCGCGCACGGCGGGCATACGGCCCTTGCTGACGATGTCCGGCATCGGGCCGTGATCTTCCGGATGCCAGTCAGGAGCCGTCGGGATGCCGCGCAGCTGCGTGCGAGTCAGCCCCACGCTGCTGCCTTCGATATGCAGGATCGTACCGTCCTCTGCCGGCGGCTGTGCCGCAGCCGCGCCGGGCTGTGCGGGCGGGGCCGGAGGCATGACGCCCCACGCCCACTCGGGAAGATTCGGAGGCACCGGTCTGGCCGGCGCAGCGGCCTGCTGCGCGAACGCATAGCCGGCCAGCGCTACGAAAGAAAATGCGACCAGAGCGAGATGGATTTTTCTCATACGCTCTCCTTCAAGCACCGCGTATCCGTGTCGAAGCGGTCGTACCCTAGCACACAAAGACAGAAAACAGCACTCTGAGCGCGAGGCTATACTCCTGATACTCCGATGCTTCGAAACAACCGCGTGCTCTGGACGATCCAGATCCTCCTCGCGGCTCTATATCTCTTCGCCGGCGGCGTGAAGCTGTTCGGCCCAGCCGAGGCGATGCAGCCACCCGGCGGGCAGCCGCAGCCGCTGCCCATCTGGTTCCTGCGCATGGTCGGCGGCTTCGAGATCCTGGGTGCGCTCGGCTTGATTCTGCCAGGCCTCACCGGCATCCGCCGCAATCTCACGCCGATCGCCGCCGCCTGTCTGACTATCATCATGATTGGCGCGGTCATTTCGACCGTCGCGACGATGGGCGTCGCACTGACGGTGCTGCCCCTCGTCGCCGGCGCGCTCGACGTCGTGGTGCTGAACGGGCGGCGTGACTGGCTGTCAGCGCCGGCGCGCTCTTAGCTATCTTCATCGGAGAGTGAGCGTACGACCGCGGATTCTCGTCACAGGTGCAACCGGCAATATCGGCCGGGAGCTCATCGCGCAGCTGCGAAGCGCATCGTCTTTCTGTCGTCTGCGATTCGAACGAACACCCCTTCTTCCAACAGCCCAATGCGCTCCGGCACGTGCACGCGGGTCCGTTCGCGCTCAACTGCCGCACCTGGTGGGCGCCGCAGATTCGAAACGGCGACGTCGTGCGCTGGTTTCATGGCGCCGCACAGACCGCACCCGTCCATGAGCGCGACATCGCGGCCGTCGCGGCTCGCGCGCTCTGCGACGAAGGGCACGAGGATCGCGACTACCGCCGCTTCAGCGCTCCACGAATTGGAAAGGATTTACGCGCCGCGAAGCGATCGCTTGCGGCTCGCAGCCCGCATGTGCGCGTGGTCAGGCAGCGACATGCATGCGCTGGCTGTGATCAGATTTTGCTAGTAACATTCGCCGCCGCGACTGCGGCGGTTTGCCCCTGCCACCGGGAACGCGCTAACACACGCACGGGTGCTGTGATGTCATCTCACCACATGACGGAGGTGGCCCGAACCATTCACGAGCTTTCCCTCCAACGGTGGGGTCCCGCGTCCCCGGTCCAGGTCATCGGCCGGCACGACGGCCTCGTCGACATGCTCAATCGTCTGGTGCAGTTCGCGCGGTCGGACAGCCCTGTGCTGGTTACCGGCGAAACAGGGACGGGCAAGGAGCTGGTCGCGCGCGCCCTCTACCTCCTCGCGGATCGGAATCGAAAACCGTTTGCGAAGATGAACTGCGCGCAGTACCAGGAGGGGCAGGTCATTGCCAGCGAACTGTTTGGGCACCGGAAAGGCAGTTTCACCGGCGCGGTAGCCGATCACGAAGGCGTCTTCCTGGCGGCGGACGGCGGCGTGGTGTTCCTCGACGAGATAGGCGAGCTGTCACTGCAGGTGCAGGCGATGCTGCTGCGGGTGCTGAGTGAAGGAGAAGTCGTTCCCGTCGGCGGCACGCAGGCGCGCCGCGTCGACGTGCGTGTCGTCACGGCGACGAACCAGGATCTGCGCGCTCGGGTCGCCAGTGGTGGCTTTCGCGCCGATCTCTACTACAGGTTGCGTTACCTGCACGTGCAGGTCCCTCCCCTGCGCATGCGCGGTGACGACTGGGAACTGATCCTGTCGCACCATGTCGAACGGCTCGCGGAAAAACGCGCGACGGTGAAACGGTTTTCCGACGAGGCGCTGACCCTCCTCCGTCGCTACGACTGGCCCGGGAACGTTCGCGAAGTGAAGGCGCTCGCCGACACCGGGTTCTGCTTGAGCCAGGGGACGCTGATCGAACCGGGACACTTCATCGAAGCCTTGGAGAGCGCGGCGCGCCTTCACCAGTTCCACAACGTCCCCCTCACCGACATCGTCACGCGCAAATACGAATCGCTCGTGAACAAGGAGGGGTCGTTCTGGGATCTCGTGTATCAGCCCTACATGGATCGCGACCTTACCCGGGCGGACGTCCAGGCGATTGTCGAGCGCGGCCTCACATCGGTGCGCGGCAGCTACAAGCGTCTCCTCACGCGGTTCGGCGTCGCCCCGGAGGACTATCTGCGTTTCATGGATTTCCTGCGACACCATCGATTGAAGCCGGACGCGTGATTCGCTAGAGGCCGGCTTCTATTGCATAGAGCCCTGCTGCCGCATTCGCGGCCGAGCTTGCAGTGGCTTGATGGCGCTGATGAGCGAGTAGTAACCGAACGAGCGCCGGCACTCGATGTCTTCGAAACCCGCGCGCCGTAAAAGCGCGTCGAGTTCCGAGAAGGCGTACTGGCGTCCCTCGGTATTCAACAACATCGACGCCGAGAACAGCGCAGCGCCGAGCGGACCGTCCTTGGTGTCGTCGAGGAGCACTTCGTTGACGAACACTCGCCCGCCGGCGGGAAGCACGTCATACGCCCGGCACGCCAGCTCCGCACATCTGAACTCCTCCCAATCGTGGAAGACATTGCTGAACACGACGGCATCGCAATCGCGATCCCATGGCTCCGCAAACATGTTCCTGTCGATGAAACGCACCTGGCTCGTCACGCCGAGACGATCGATATAGCCACGCGCCTCGGCAGCCATCGCCGGGAGATCCATCACGGTGCATTGCAGATGCGGATGGCGCCGTGCCAGCGCGATGCTGAACGTGCCGACTCCTCCGGCCACGTCGAGCGAGTGCGCGATCGCAGCGAAGAGCGGATCGCCAGCAAACGCAGTGGCCGCCGCGAACGTGTGCGCGTGCATGCGCCGACCTTGCTCACGCGGATGTTCAACCCGGCCGGCCAGCCAGCAGGTCGTCTGTGGACGAGTCGGTCCGTCCTGGAGACGCGCCGTCCGAATCATCTCCATCGTGTCGGCAGACAGGGTCTGGAACAGCGCGCCCTTGAAGAACGGACTGTCCGGAAGGAAGTACTCCCGGCCGAGGCCGGTCAGGGAGTAGCGCCCGTTGCACGCGCTGACGAGACCGGTGCTCGCGAGTACTGCGAGGAGAGTCTCGGTGCCGCGCTGTCCGATCAAGAGGCATGCGGCGAGATCAGCAGCGTCGATCGGCTCCCGCAAGACTTCGAACATACCCGACGCAAGATCCTCGAGCGTGCCGTGCGCCAGGGCGAGGATGCGGTGCGCCCCTTCGCCCGTCAGAGAGACGTCGCCATCCATCGCCGCATCGAAGCGCTCGAGATTCGATGCGCCCTGCACCACCGCACGCTGGAGAATGCGAAAGGCTCCTGACGAGAGCGGTGGAGTTCCGCGGTAGTGTGCGAGCCGGCCTTCTTCCCGGTATGCGGGAAATCCTTCAAGGCCCATGAAGCGCAGGAGCCAGTCCGCGCGGAATCGCCCCGTCGCCAGCACGATGCCCATGTAATCCGCAATCAGCTCGTCGAATAAGCGGTTGTTCATCGAGCCGAGCACGCGGCGCGTGAAGTAGTGCGTGCACTCATGCTCCAGCCGGATGATGCGGGAGAGCGCCAGCCACGACGTCGGCTCCAGGCCCAGCGCGCCGGCGGGCGTCGCACTGTACGGCCCTTCGCTGAGAAGAATGAACCGATCCTGATACCGGCTCTTGTCTGCGAGAAGCTCCGTGAAGTTCATGTGGTGCCGAAGCCGGGCGACGCGATCCCAGTTGTTGTACCCCGCCACCATGCAGGCGCCGATCGAGGGCGCGACAGGCACGGGCTCGTTGCGCCGCGTCAGCGCGCATACCAGCGTCTCGAAATCTCCCCGGTGCCGCGCGACGATGACGGGAATGCGGCCGGCGGCGGTCTGATGCAGGAACATCCGAATCCCCGCGGGATCCCGCAGTGCGAGTGCGGTCATCGCACGCTGCCCGTCGACGGCGCCGCGCCGCGTCGCAGCACGATACGAATCCGTTTCGCTGATTCCCGCTGCAACGGGGAATCCGAACTGAACGAGACGCTTCGCGAGCGCGGGGACCGCTCCCTGGCCGATGGAGTCGGCGACGTACTCCGCCCACGCCGCCACGAACGGCTCGTCCTCGAGCGGGAACGTCTGTGGCTCGCGGGTGACGGAGCGGTCGAAGCCGTCTTCGGCGTAGGACAGCAGCTCGTCGGTTTCCTGCGGCGTCGCTCCGAGCGATCGCCAGACGCGGGCGCGTTCCTCGTCTCGCGTCATGGTCCCACCGTCGCCGCGACGGGTCGCTGATCGAGGAAGACGAAGTGCCCGCCGCGCACTTTCACCTCGATCAAGCGCTTGTTGACTGTCTCGCCGCGCTCGTCGAACGTGAAGGCGCCCGTGACACCCTGCCAGTCGCGCGTCGCGTGGAGGGCCGCGGCGATCGCTGCCGGCGCCGTCGAGCCGCTTTCGCGCACGGCGTGCGCGATCAATCGCACCGCGTCGTAGCCGAGCGCGGAGCCGACGTCGGGCGTCATCCCGTAACGCTGCCGGAATGCGCGCGTGAACGCCTTGACCTCCGGCCGCGGCTCGTCAGGGTGGAAGAACGACGCGACCACGATCCCTTCGGCCGCCGGCCCCGCCAGGTCGAGCACCTCGGGGGAACTCATTGCGTCCCCCGCGAGCAGCGGCAACCGCACGCCCGCCTGGCGGATGAGGACGAGCATGTTCGCGGCCGTGGGTGGTTCGCCCGCGAGGAAGACGGCATCCACGCCGACGTCTGCCCATTGGCGCATCGCGGAACGGATGGCGGGTTCGTCGATCGAATCGGACGCGTCGTACGACTGCCGCACGGGCACCGCGAGACCGAGCTCCGCCGCGCGCGTTTCGAAGGCATTCGAGAGATCGCGACCGTAGTCCGTGCGGGAATAATGAATCGCGATTCGCCTGAATCCGAACCGCGCGGCGGTGTCAGCCAAATGACGTCCGATGTCGGTCACCGAAAGTGTCACGCGGAACACATGGCGGTATCCCGATGACGTCAGCGCGGGGTCCGTGGCGACCGGCGCCAGCAGCACGAGGCCGGCACGTTCGTAAATCGACGCCGCGGGAAGCGTGACATACGACTGCAGATGGCCGATGACCGCGGCGACGCCGGGCGTGGCCGCGATCCGCTCCGCGACCAGGCGTCCTTCGTCGATCGACTCGCCATCGTCGTAGCGCACGACGCGAATGCGGCGCCCCTCTAACCCGCCGCCGGCGTTTTCCTCCTCGACGGCGAGATCGAGACCTTCACCGTAGTGGATCTGCGTGCGTCGCTCCCATGGCCAGGCGACAGCGATGACGACGTCGTGTTGAGCCGTGTCGCGAGCAGCGGGATCGCCACTCGACGTAGTGGACCGGCACGATCCGCTGCCACACGCGAGCAGCAGGAGCACACCGATTGCGGCGGCGCCAGATGGTGCCGCACGTACCTGCGGGCTGAACGGTCGCAACATATTCCCTCCGGCTACCCGACCCGCCGCTCGATCAGTGAATCTGTCTCCGCGCCAGCGCGGCGAAGATCCCCGCCTGGCCCATCAGCTCACTGTAAGAGCCGCTTTCGACGATCTGGCCGCGATCGACGACGAAGATGCGATCCGCGCTGACGATGGTGCTGAGCCGATGCGCGATGACCACACGGGTCGCCTGCAGTTTTTCGAGGCTCTCGCTCACCACCGCCTGCGTGCGGTTATCGAGCGCGCTCGTCGCCTCGTCGAAAAAGAGGATGCGCGGCCGGTGGACGATCGCGCGCGCAATCATCAATCGCTGCCGCTGTCCGCCCGACAGGGTCCCGCCGCTCTCGCTGATGACGGTGTGCATTCCCATCGGCATCGCCTGGACGTCGTCCGCGAAGCCGGCCATGCGCGCTGCCTCCCACGCCTCGTCGAGCGTGGCGGTGCCGGAGCCGACGATGTTGGTGAGGACGTCTCCGGCCATCAGCCGTCCGTTCTGCAGCACGACGCCGATCTGCCGCCGCAAGGCTCCGACATCGAGACCGCCAATCTCCTGGCCGTCGTAATAAATCGATCCGGATTCGACCCGCTCGAACCCGAGCAGGAGCCGCAGCAGCGTGGACTTGCCCGAACCGGACGGCCCGACGAAGGCCGCGAACTCGCCCGGGCTGATGTGGAAGGAGATATCGCGCAGCACCGGCGGGCCATCAGCGTCGTAGCGGAATTTCGCATGGTGCAGCTCGATGTCGCCCGAGAGCACGCCAGGATCGCTCTTCGCCGCGTCGACCTCCGGCCTCGCTTCCAGAATGGGCTGCGCCTGCTCGTAGAGCGGGATGACCGCGAGCGCACCGAGCATGGCGGCCGACGTTCCGAGCACTGCGCCGAGGCACGAGGAAAAGGCCGAGAGGAACCCGAGGAGATCACCAGTGCGGATCGATCCCTCCGCGCCGAGCATCGACGCCGCCGACCAGAAGATGACCAGATGCGCAGCTACCGGGAACGCGCCGTTGAAGGCAGCGACGACGTTGCCGATCGTTCGACTTTTGTATTGCAGGCGGCGTTGACTGCTGAACCGTTCCGCCCACAGCGCGAACGCCGGCACCTCGGCGCCGCTCACGCGCAGGCGGGCAATCCCCGAGAGGAACTGCAGTACCAGGCCCGAGGTCCGCGCCTGCAGCGTCGCCATCGATCGCTGTCGCGGCAGCTGCAGTGCGCCCGCGACGACGGTGATGGCGACTGACAGCGCGATGAGCGCGCTGGCGCGCCACGCCAGGCCGACCGAATAATAAAACATCAGCGTGAAGTTGCCGAGCGAGAGGATGCCGCCGAGCACGGCGGACACCGTCGTCGTCGACAGCAACTGCCGCATCGTGTCGATCGACATCGCGCGCGTGGCGAGATCGCCCGCGGTGTACGGACGAAAGAAGGCGAGCGGTAGTGCGAGCAGGCGATCCCAGACGGCCGCCTGAATCGCGCTGCCCATTCGTGCTTCGACGCGCAGGAGCGCGATGCCCCGCGCCACGTTGAACAGGGCGGTGCACAGGGCGCAGACGGCGAGGATCGCCATAATCTGCACCAGATCCGTCCGCTCGGCGCCGGGGATCACCGTGTTGAACAGGTAAGCGGTGGCAATCGGTGGCACGAGCGCGAGCGCGGTCATCGCCAGCGCCAGGAATACCACCCGCCGCAGATCGCCGCGGCAGCCGGCGAGACCGAACCGCACGAGGTCCTTCAACCCGAGCGCGGATTCGGGAAATGGACGATACAGGGCGCGCGCGAACGGTTCGACCGTCGCGGCGTCTTTCGGTCCGAGGGTCTCGATCGTGCGGACGGCCGGGTCATGCCGAACGTAGGCGTGGCCGCTCCAGAGCAGCGCGAGCGGCCGCTTGTCGCCTGTCCCGTATGCGAGCAGCGCTCCGTGATCGTGACACCACCACTCACCGCGCAGCGCCACCTGCCGAGCGCGGATGCGCGATGCCGCCAGCACCGGCTCCAACGGATCGCGCGGCCCGCTCGATGCTCGCCGGCGCGGCGGCGTCTTGACCGCGAGACCGTTGGCGTGGGCGACGATGCGGAACGCCGCAAGCAGCATGTCCTCGTCCGCCGCGCTGCCGTGCGCGGGACCGCCGTCCAGGGCAGTGGACGTCTCTCGCGCACGACAGCCTGCGGCCAGGCGCGTCGCCGCTCGACCGATGAGCGACCGCCGTGCGTCCGCCCGGCGGAGCATCGACTCGCGGTCCGTCGCGCCTGCCTGTTCGGCCGCGTGCGCGTGGAGCCGGAGCACCAGCGCGTGCAGGTAGCGCAGGCCGTCCCACATGACCTCGTTGCGGATCAGTGCCGCGGTCGATTGCACATCGAGCGCGACGGCGTTCCGGACTTCGAGCCAGCCGGGACGTGCGACCGGCACGAAGATGCCGGTCTCGAGCGGAGCGCGCTCGTCGCCAACGAGAAAACATCCGCTGTCGGCCTGGCGCACCCAGCAGACACTGTCGGACGGCTGTGCGACTCCCGCCGGCACAGGCGTCCCGGCTCCAGTCGTCAGGCCGAGCGCGCGCGGAGGACAGAGCGCAAGCGCGAGGCCCTGATAGAGCGCTCCGAGCCATCGCTCGACGAGCGGCACAACCGAGCCCGCCTGTTCGGCCTCGCACCAGACTTCCTGGACGGCGGCCAGAGGCGCTTCGACGAGTCGAGTACCGGACCCGCCCACGGCGAGAAGCGCAACACCTTCGTGCGAAGGTCGATCGACGCCGATCAGAAGCTCGCCCGTCGCGGCGCGCAGCAGATGGGAACGCGGTCCGGTCGGCTCTCCCGACGCGAGCCGGACGGTAAAGACGTCGACGTGTCCCTCCTGTACGAGCCACGTCTTCCCATCCATCATCAGGAATGGCGTGTTGCCGGACACGTCGACCGCATGTCCCGCAGCGGCGAACGGCAGATCTCCAGGAGTCGTCACAGTTACTGGGCGGTGATCAAATCGCGGTACGGACCATTGGTCCCGATCAACGTGTCGTGCGTTCCGCGCTGGACGATCTTTCCGCGCGCCAGCACCACGATCTCGTCGCAGTCGCGAATCGTGCTCAGTCGATGCGCGACGATGAGGCATGTGCATCCGCGGCGGCGGAGGTTGTCGTCAATCTGCTTCTCGGTCGTCGGATCGAGCGCGCTCGTCGCTTCGTCGAGCAGCAGGACCCGCGGATTGGATGCCAGCGCGCGCGCAATCTCCAGGCGCTGTCGCTGGCCGCCGCTGTAGTTGCGCCCGCCTTCCGTGACGGGTCCCCCGTAGCCGCCCGGCCTGAGGGTGACGTCGTCGTGGATGCACGCGTCGGTGGCGGCGCGAACGAGATCGACTTCCGAGATGGTGTCGT